>JAMQPH010000144.1 GCA_023717605.1 Pyrinomonadaceae bacterium | reverse complement strand
CTCGATGCGCCTGCCTATGAAGTGGCTGGTGGGCAGTTCGTAGATGATGCAACGAAAATACTGATTGATGAGAGATCTCTGACGCTAAGTGGCAAACGGCTGGGTCGCTACCAGGTGGTCTCGCATCTTGGGTCGGGCGGGATGGCTGAGGTCTACCTGGCTGAAGACCTTCAGCTCAAACGCCAGGTGGCGCTCAAATTGCTGCCCGCGGCACTTACTCAGGACCAGGAGCGGCTGCTGCGCTTTGAGCAAGAAGCGCTTGCGGCCTCGTCCCTGAATCATCCGAACATCATCACCATTCACGAGATCGGACAAGCAGAAGGCCTGAACTTTATTGTGACTGAGTTCATCAAAGGCCAGACGCTACGCGAGTTGATGGCCAGCTCCCGAATGGAGCTGGCGGTCGCACTTGATGTTGCCACGCAAGTCGCCAGCGCGCTCGCCGCGGCCCACGCCTCGGGTATCGTGCACCGCGACCTGAAGCCCGAAAACGTAATGCTGCGGCCTGATGGACTCATCAAGGTACTGGACTTCGGCTTAGCCAAGCTGACCGAGTCACCGACTTCCGGAGTGGACCAGGAAGCAACGAAAGTAGCCAGGGTAGATACCGAAGTGGGGATGGTGATTGGCACCGCGCAATACATGTCGCCCGAACAGGCGCGTGGCTTGAAAGTAGATGCACGCACCGACATCTTCAGTTTGGGCGTCGTGCTGTATGAAATGCTGGCGGGGCGCGCTCCGTGTATGGGGGCGACGACAGCGGATATTATCAGTGTGCTGCTTCACAAAGAACCCCAAGCGCTCACCACGCTGGCACCAGACGTCCCTGCCGATCTGCAGCATATCATCAGTAAGGCTATGCGGAAGGACAGGGACGAGCGCTATCAAACCATCAAAAGTTTGCTCACCGATTTGAAGACATTCAAACAGGAGTTGGACTTTGCCGTCAGACTGGATCGCAGCGCCCCGGCTGACACCAAAGGACCTGCGACTACGAGCAGCGCGCATGCGACGGCCGCGCACGCGGGAACGGAGAACGCGGAGACGCAAGCCCCCACTGCGCGACCGACTTCAAGCGCGGAGTATATCGCCAGCCGTATTGAACAGCATCGCGTTCTTGCTGTTTCGATAGCAGTTCTGTTGCTTGCAGCGGTTGGCAGCGCATACTTCCTTTACAGTCGTCGCGCGTCCTCCACAGCACAAATTAAATCCATCGCCGTGCTGCCATTCGTCAACGAGAGTGGCAACATTGACCTGGAGTATCTGTCGGATGGGATGACCGAGTCGCTCATCAACAGCCTGTCTCGACTGCCCCAACTTTCAGTCAAAGCCCGCAGTTCCGTTTTTCGCTATAAAGGCAAGCAGGTCGAGTCGCTACAAGTGGCCGGAGAGCTATCGGTGCAGGCCATCTTGAGCGGTCGTGTCGTGCAACGCGGTGATGACCTGACGCTGTACTTATCCTTGGTTGATGCGCGTAACGGCAATCAGATTTGGGGCGAGCGGTACGATCGACGACTAACAGGCCTTGTTTCCCTGCAAAGCGACATTGCGCGGGACGTGTCTCAGAAGTTGCGAGTGCGTTTGTCGAGCGCGGACGAAGAGAAGGTGGCGAAGAACTACACCGCCAACGTGGAAGCCTATCAGCTCTATCTCAAGGGACGTTATCACGTTTTCAAAATAACACCACCGGAAGTTCAAAAAGGCATTTCATTTTTCCAACAAGCGATCGCGATTGACCCGGCTTATGCGCTCGCCGACGTTGGACTCGCGCAGGCATATCGCACTCTTTCGCTGTCGTTCGACATGCCTGCAACCGAAGGGACGTTGAAAGCGAAAGCCGCGGCGCATAAGGCAGTCGAACTTGACGATACACTTTCCGAAGCTCATGCCGTTCTCGGCTTCTCAATATTCTGGTACGACTGGGATTTCAACGCCGCGGAAAATCAGTGCAAACGAGCCCTGGAACTCAATCCAAACAGTTCCGACGCGCATTGGGCTTACGGGCATCTTCTTTCAAACGTGGGGAGGCACGCGGAAGCACTCGCGGAAATAAAGCGCGCCAGAGAACTCGACCCGCTTAGTTTGATAGTCAACACTACGGAAGCGCAGATTCTGCTTTACGCCGGACAAACCGACAACGCGTTAGCAGCATTGCAGAAGACTTTTGAACTGGACTCGAGGTTATGGCTCACTCATATGGTTGCTTCGAGTGCATATATTGAAAAAGGAATGTTTGACGAAGCTTTGGCTGAGGCACGCAAAGCGAGAGAACTCAACGGTCTTAGTTCTATACCCATCTCGTTGGTCGGTTACGCTTTGGCGAAGGCTGGCAAACAAGCGGAAGCGCGAGCGGTACTTAAAGAGTTATTGAGTTTAGCAAACCAGCGTTATGTTTCCGCTTACTCGATCGCGATCATTCATGGCGGCCTGGGCGAGCGCGATGAAGCGTTCGCCTGGCTGGAACGCGGGTTTAAAGAGCGAGATCCGAAAATGGTTTTTCTAAAAATCGAACCGAAGTGGAATAATTTGCGCGACGACCCGCGCTTTCACGATTTACTGCGGCGGGTTGGATTCTAACAAACCCTCCCATGTTCTTGAAATCAGACGCGATCGAAAAGCAGCTTTCCAGGCAGCCGACTACGATTCGTAGGAGACTCCTTAGAAATGCTAAACTCTCTCCACGCAAGTTGCTTAAAGGGCACTAGATTGTTAACAGAACGAGGGGACAATTTAATGTCATGGATTACTTTACAAACGAGGACCGGACCAGAAGAGTACCAGGTTAGCGACTTGGATGAAGTAGTCTGGTGCAAAACGGATAATGCAATAACAGCGGTTGGTTACATGGACGTAGTTTCGGGTCGAATGACTCAGAATGACTTAGAAACTTGTCGGATAAAACGACCAGAGATTGTTCGTGAAATCCTGCAGCAGCAAGCATCGCTAAAGCCAAGAGAACATCGCGATCAATAAGTTGCTAGCAACCTCACGCTTATAACTATCTACACCGCTCGGCTTCGACTATTGGGAAGAATTGAAGCGAACTTTTGCTATGGTCGCTCCTGAACTACTTACTTTTCATAATTAAGTAAGCGACCCACCGATAAGTCCAACTACTGCTTAGTAATCCAGTAGCTGTGGACAGAGGAACGGTAGACAGTCACGAACCAAGAGGTTTTGCTCACGCGCCGATCGTTGCGCGTTTTTCGATCTTTGCCCACGTATCGCGCAGGCCGATGGTCCGATTGAACACCAATTTGTGGCCGGAGTTGCGGTCAACGCAATGATAACCAAGGCGCTCAAACTGATACTTAGTCCCAGGCTCTGCGTCTCGCACACTCGGTTCTATTTTGCAATCTGACAGTACCTGCAATGAATCGGGATTCAGATTCTCGGTAAAATCGTGTCCTTCCTCAACCTCGTTCGGATCCTCTTTAAGAAAAAGATTGTCGTAGAGACGAACCTCTGCTGGTAAAGCGTGAGCCGCTGAGACCCAGTGAATAGTGGACTTTACCTTTCGACCATCAGGCGTGTTACCGCCGCGTGTAGCCGGATCGTAAGTGCAACGGAGTTCTACGATCCTGCCGCTACTATCTCTAGTGACTTCTTTGCAGGTGATTAGGTACGCATACCGGAAGCGCACCTCGCGACCAGGGGCGAGCCGGTAAAACTGTTTCGGCGGGTCTTCACGAAAATCATCTTCTTCAATATACAGCGTCTTTGAAAAAGGAATCTTTCTGGTTCCCGCGGAGCTATCTTCGGGGTTATTGATA
>JAMQPH010000124.1 GCA_023717605.1 Pyrinomonadaceae bacterium | reverse complement strand
AATCGCCGTACGACAACCCGTCGTCGCGCAGGATGTTGCAGGAGTTCCAGAGTTTTTGGACGAGTTGGGTAGACTGTTCTGCCATATACGTAAAGAAAGAAATTATTTGAAAGCATCAATCAGCGGAGGGCAATCTTGCGTCAGCTGCAATTCGCAGCGAAACAACCAACCGTACTATGGCTTTGACGCCGAAGTAGCGCCTGAGCTAAAGGCTGCGCTTTGCCGATCAATATCTCGTAGGGCGTTCTGGATTAGGTCAACTTCCCGCGCTTCAAAAAACGGCTCTCCGCATTGCGTGCATACCCACGCGGGAACAGCGTCCCAGGAGACGTGATACCCGTTCCGGTCCGAACTAAACGGAGCCGTACCGCGCTTCATACGACCTTTGCAGTGGATGCATTCCATATTCCCCAAATGTCCAGACGAGCGCTTGAACAACAGCCTAACATTTGCCCGACGTTTCCGTACGCGAGCTTGATTCAAGCACCCGGGCGTCTAACGACATCGGCCGTTTCTGCTCGTGCCAAATGCGTCGTAAATTTGATAAGCAGGAAATAGAATCCAGTTTGAGTAAACGACGCCACTCGTCTTCCCTGACGTAAGGCGTCGTGATACAGCCTCGCGGACACGGAGCAAACGCGGTGCAACAACACAAGTGAGCCATGAGTGAATTCAGCAAAGGGCGGTAAATAAAGGATCTCGGTCTTGTCGTTATTCCGGAGAACCCTGCCAAACTCTAAAAGTCGATCCTCAATGCGGCGCTTTTCTGAATCGTCCAAAGCGTTCTTGCCACGGAATTGACGTTCCCGTTCGAACTCCAGGTACTTGTTAAAATCGACAATCGGCGCCTCGGTTATAAAATCGAGCCCATCATCAGGCAGATCGCACGTGTTGTTTAGAACCAAAACGGAAAATTCCCGCGAACGCGCCTCACCTCGCTCGTCCAGAAAGACAGTTGGGAAATTTGAAACTACGTCCCCTTGAAGCCTCTCTATTTCAGGGTTGGGAATATCGATCACCCACCTGAAATCCGGAATTCGTTTGAGGTTGTTGGCGAGGGCGGGCAGTTGTTCTTCGGGAATGATCTTTGCAAATCGTGAAAAGTCCTCTGTGGGGCTCATTTGAAGTGAGACCAAAAGAATTCGTTGATCGAACTCCTCTCCTCAGATGTGAGGGAAGTAACGTTTGGGAGCGCTTCTTTCGCCAACATCATCCAATCAAGTGCCGCTCTGTGACTCTCGATAGATAATGCTTCGAGTTCGGACGCTTCCAAGGGCAAAGATTCACGACCCTCGAAAACAACCGACGTAGCCGTCGATTGTCGATAGCCTGAACCATTGCCGAACGGCGCTGGATTAAACAGCAGCGGCCACGCCAAAGTTACTACAGTGGATATGGGTTCCATGGCTAACCTAATCGAACAACTTACGTACCTTATTGCTCAAATATGCCTCAAAGACAAGGCGGTGCGGCCCGTGCACATGTTCCAGGATTCGGTGCAAGTCACCTGGTTCTTTCGGTACCCCCTCCCAAACCAGGTCCAAATCCAGCATAATAGGTGAAACCTTCCTCTCTCTATGTGGCAATGCCGCAAGATTGATAATGAATCGACGATCCTCAGTTAGCTCTTGATGAAACTGCATTTGCCACTCTCGTTGTTTGAAGCCCGGCAACGAGGGGGCGGGTAATTTTAGTTTAAACCAGTCGCCCCAGACCAACGGGACTTGTGGCACGTCAATCCGGTTAATGTATCGAAGCCCGACGCGTTTAAATTTTAATGGCCCAATCGCCGTCTGCAAATCTTCAAAACGCTCCAATATCGTATCGCGAAACA
>JAMQPH010000091.1 GCA_023717605.1 Pyrinomonadaceae bacterium | reverse complement strand
TCGATGGAAAGCGGACCTATCACGCCTCAGGCAAAATCCATTCTTTGCAACTCGCCTCAGCGCTTTCGCCCCGTGAATGTGTTTTGCAGATCGTGGCTGAAAACAATCCACGAAACTACACGAAGGCGCACGAAATTGATGTTCTTAATTCGAGTTACTTCGTGGTATTGCGCGGATCGTTCTATCGAGCTGGCCAATGCGTTTTGCAGATCTGGAGATGGCCCAGCTTATGTGATTCCCTTGGGAGACTCTCACTGGCACGGAAATGTTCGCGACTACTCGCGCCGAAGCTTGTCTTGGACTAAACTGCAGATATGGATATTGCCGATCTAATCACGATTGACCCGGACATTCTCGGTGGCGTGCCCGTATTCAAAGGGACTCGCGTCCCGGTGAAGACTCTGTTCGAATACCTGGAGAACGACTACTCACTCGAAGAATTCCTGGAGTGCTTTCCTTCCGTAACCCGTGACTTGGCTCGTCGAGTGTTGGAGCGCTCTGAGCAAGCGTTGCTTCCTTCGGCCGCCGCATGAGGATCCTGCTCGACGAATGCGTTCCGTGGCCGATGCACCGGCTGCTGAGCGGTCACTCTTGCTCAACAGTGCAAGAGCGAGGATGGGGTGGCATTAAGAACGGCGACTTGCTGCAACGTGCTGAAGGTCAGTTCGACCTGTTCATCACTTCCGACCAGAATATCCGCTATCAGCAAAACCTCGCGGGGAGACACATTGCAATTCTGGAACTCTCAACCAACGACATCAGTCGCATCCAGGCGGCCAGGGCGCTAATTGAGGATGCGCTTGAAAAGATTCAGCCAGATGAGTTCAGACAGTTGACCATCCCCTGAAAGAGCGCACGTTTTTCCCAGCCGCACTTACATTGGCTCCAGCCTAAAGCTTTGTGCACCGCAACCTTGCTGGTCATTGATACTTCATTCTGTGAGGAATAACGCCGCGTACACCTCCACGAGGGTCGGCGGTGTCTCCGGCGCGTCTTGGAATGAAATGAATGTGAGCATGCATTACGGTTTGGCCTGCGACCACACCGCAGTTAACGCCAACATTGAAACCAAGGATTGATGGATCCTTCAGTTGAGCTTCGCAACGCATCGTATCGATTAGCTCTAATGCTTGGACCCTCTCCTGGCTAGTCATGGAGAAAAGGTCAGGGGTGTGACGTCTGGGGAGAATGAGCAGGTGGCCTTCTGTCACCGGTGTCAGTTGGCAGATTACAAATTGGGCCTACGAACAAGCTCAGTTGGCCGGCTCTCTTGTTTGGAGACGAGACAATGAGCTTGTGGCGATCTCGCACCAATGGCGTTCCATCGTTGGTCAGGCTGGCGGCCCTGATGTGGTGCAATAAGTGCTTCAACCAGACGACAAGGGAAAGAATACGATCCACGAAACCACACGAAACAGCACGTGAGCATTTGTTCGTGGTGTTTCGTGATATTTCGTGGATCGTTTTGTTGGGAAGTGACTCAAGTATGTTGTTACCCTAATGAGTACCTGTCAATTTGAATTCCGCACCTCCGAACGGCGGCGGAGGGAGGGTCGGGCGTCCGGTACTATAAACATGTCACACCTACGGTGTGAAACCCTCTCTTGTTTCCCGAACTCTGGGTGTTGTGATATTTTCAAGGCATGAGTACTCTCGCCAAAATTAAGGCTGCGGTAGATTCCTTGCCATCCGAGCAGAAAGAAGAGTTACTTCGATTTCTCGCTGAGCGCCTCCGAGGAAAAGCGAATGAGGTGAGCCCATCTACAGTCGCCTCAAGCAAACGCGGGTTTCCTGTATCTAAGGGCCGCGATCACTTTACCTCGGCGGACGTTGTTGAAATCGAATTAGAAGCGGAACTCCCTCGCTGATGTGGCTGTTGGATGGAAACGTGCTGGTTGCTTTGGCGATTGACAGCCACGAATTTCACGAACGGGCCCACCGCTGGTTCGACCCCCTCTCCGAATCTTTCGCGACTTGTGCAATTACGGAAGGCACTCTTTTGCGTCTTCATCTGAGGCTTGCTGTTGATGGCAGCGCTACGGCAGCCGGGTTGATCTCTCGATAGCTGAAGCCGTCGCTCCAGAACACGTGGTCGGGCATCTGATGGATGGCCTCAAGCACCGCCCAAGCGCACGCTCGACAGAACCCCAGCAAGGTGACCTCGCGTTTTCGGTAGATGATAAGCGCGTTGTGGACGCGCTACCTGGTGGCCGCTGTAAACGACCTCACTAAGACGACGAAGGCGGGCGTCTTATCGTGGGCCTTATTACTCGATTACTCGCGCCATGCCATGATGGGGCGCCCACGGAGGGACGCCCCTACAAACCAGTATTTTGCTGACTGTATTTACTGTTGACAGTAACTACTGTCGAGAGTTACTATTATGCCCGTGAGACATCCGGCGGAAAAAGAGAGAGGACGCAAATACGTCGGGTTGCCCGAATTTGCGCAAGCTGCCGAGAGAATACTATCGGAACTGGATCTCGAGCAGGAGCGCGGCACGGTGACCAGCGTTCCTGATGAACGGACGATTCGCTATTACCTGGCCGAGGGATTGATTCAGTCGCCGGAGGAAAAACAGGGAACGGCCTCAGTGTTTGGCTACCTGAACCTGTTGCAACTTATCGTAGTCAAGAAGTTGCAAGCTGAGCACCTGCCGATTCGCAAGATCCGGGAGTTGGTGGCGGGAAAAAGTGAGCAAGAACTCGAAACTCTCGCGGGTATCGGAGGTGCTTCCGGGAAAAAAGGTAGAGAGAGCGACGCTAAGCTGTATCTCGAGTCATTGCTGGCCCCATCGATGCCCCAGCCTTTTAGGGCAAGTGCTGCAACCGGAACGCCAAGACTCAAGATCTCCCCTCCCGGTGATGTTGCTGCGCCGGCGCAAGAAGCCGATCCGAGGCCGTCATGGCAGAGATTGGAAATTGAACCAGGACTGGAGTTGCACATTCGCTCTGACTACGTACCGCCAGCCACGACCGCTAGAACCAAAAGTCTGGCGGAAAGAGTTATCAACAGATTACGCAGATACAAAGGAAACTGAGCCGCACCCGATGCAGGCCAATACGATCCACGAAATCACACGAAGTAACACGAAAAGGAAGCAACACGAAAAGAGTGATGCGGGTGAATTAGAGAAGGAGATAACGAACATGACGCAGCAACAACCGAACGTAGAATTCTTTACGACGCGCGCCAAACTGGAAGCAAGGCGAGAGCAGACCGTAGATGTGCTGATTCGCATTACGCCCCCAGCACTGAACTTCAACAATTCAAGTCGTCCTGATCTGAATCTTAGTCTGGTCTTAGATCGTTCCGGCTCGATGGAAGGCGAGAAGATGCTCCGCGCACGTGAAGCAGCGATGTTTTGCGTCGACCAAATGCTGGTGACAGATCGGCTTAGCGTGGTCACGTTTGACGATCATATTGATGTGTTATTTCCGAGCGAGCCAGTCACGAATAAGCAGGCGATG
>JAMQPH010000056.1 GCA_023717605.1 Pyrinomonadaceae bacterium | reverse complement strand
ACACAACGGCTGAATCACACGACCGCGTAATGATTCTTGAAGTCATGGGTAGAAACGCCGGCTGGATTGCTCTGCATTCGGGTATTGCGGGGGGCGCGGATGTAATTCTGATTCCGGAGCTACCCTTTTCAATGACATCCGTGGCCGAGAAGGTCCGGGCGCGTGATCAGGGTGGATCGAACTTCAGCATCATCGTCGCTGCAGAAGGAGCCGTGGAGGCTGGACGCGAGCAGATCTTTCAGGACAGCGGGGACAAGGAACATGCGCCCCGACTCGGCGGAATAGCACAATACTGCAGGCATCAACTGGAGGCCCTGACAGGCAAGGAGACTCGGTGTGTTGTGCTGGGCCATTTGCAGCGGGGCGGCAGACCGAATGCGTTCGATCGAATGTTGGCAACCACTTATGGAGCTCATTCAGTCCGCGCCCTTACCGAGGGAAAACGCGGCACCATGGTTGCGCTTCAGGCTGGTGATGTCATCACTGTTCCCATTTGTGAAGCGGTGGCGAATGTCAAAACCGTACCTCCAGACGGTCAGATGGTCAGAACGGCGCGCGACACGGGAATCTCGTTCGGGGCGCTTGACGAGCACAAATATCACGTTTCGGACCTAGCCCTAAGCCGGTAACTGATCCCCATTATGCAAGGGCATAGAAAGCGAGTTCTAGTTGGTAGATATTAAAGATAAGCTCCAGTCAGAATTAGACGAACTGGAGTCAGAATTACGCGTGCACCTTCCTAAGGAGATCAAGCGCGCACTGGAGTTTGGCGATTTGCGAGAGAACTCTGAATATCGCGCTGCTCTCGACCGCCAAAACATGGTCAAGGCCCGCATCGTAGAATTGCGCCAGCGAATCAGCGAAATTGCTTCAATTGACATCAATCGGGTGCCGCGAGACAAGGCGTCTTATGGCTCCACCCTGATCCTTTTCGACTCAGAACGTGATGAAGAGGTCACTTACCGCCTGGTGACGCCGGAAGAGAGCGACCCGCAGCAAGGGCTCATCTCCACAACCTCGCCGGTGGGAAAAAGCTTGATGGGTAAAACCGAGGGAGACGAAGTCGTTGTCCGGACACCGGCCGGCGCTCGAACCTTCGAGATCAGACGGATGTCGACTCTCCACGACGAGATTGAGAACAAGTCCTGAAGGACGGAACCCGAGGGCTACATCCCTGTAAGCCGAGCCTCACAAGTTCCAGTTTGTCGGGACGCACGAATGGGAGTTGAATCTTGACAATGAGAGTTGCCGGTTCGTAGAATCCGCCGCTTTATGTCCATTGTTGCTGTCAAGTTAGCTATGATTTGGGCATAATGACTTTCAGGAGACATCAATAAGCATGTTTGTGGACAGTATTGGGCGAGGCGCGCAACGGATTATCGACGCGATGGTGCGCTGGCTCGCTCATGGTCATATCAATCCAAACATCCTGACAGTTATCGGTGTTTCCTTGAATGTTGCCTGTGGCTTGCTGTTTGGTCTGGGCAGGTTCTTCTCAGCCGGAATAGTGCTAATAATAGCCAATCTTTTTGACATGCTGGACGGTCAGGTCGCCAGGCTTTCTGGCCGGGTCACGAGGTTTGGGGGGTTTCTCGATTCTTCCCTGGATCGCCTGTCAGATATGGTCGTATTTGTGGGCTTAATGGTCTTTTACGCCCGAGCCACGGAGTACCATTCGACCCTAAATGTTTTTCTAGCCGGTGCCGGACTAATGGGGTCAATTATGGTAAGCTACGCCAGTGCGCGTGCCGAAAGCCTGATTCCCAAATGCGATGTCGGTTTCCTTCGGCGCCCGGAGCGGGTGGTTCTTTTCATAATTGGCGCGCTCAGCACATTCCCGGGCTCAAGCAACTTCTTTGCAAACCGAATGCCCGCAGTCCTGTGGGTCTTAGCGGTGGGCTCCTATTGGACCTTTGCCCATCGCATGTATCACACTTGGCGCGAACTAAACAAAGTACAGACCAAAGCTGAAGAAATAGAATCTCAGTCGTCTCATTCTGCATCTAAGCCCGGGCCTGATCGACGAGCCGAGCAAGCACTAATACACAAAGCTGGATGAGCAGACCCCGAAAGTCGCAAGTTAGTCTTCCCGTTCGAGGTATAAACACGTGATGATCTGTCCCTGCTGTGGCTTTAAGTTTGAAGGCACCCTGAGCCAGAGTTGTGCCTCCTGTGGCGCCTGCTCCGTAGGTGAGGCACTGCCAAAACCGGAACATGAACTTCCCTCCTACGGCCGTTCGCTACTTTTGGCGGCTATCGGGTCGCTGATGGTTCTCGTGTTCCTGACTCAAACAATTTTTGCCTTATTGCAGCGTGCGCCGCGTCTCAAGCCAACCCTGGCGCTTTCTTCAGTCCTTCCTCTTGACTTCTGGTCCTGGGTGGCGGCCGGGGAAACAGCAGCCTGGCGCCTGAAGTGGATTGCCCTACCGGTAACGATTGTTGTTCTCTGGGGCAGCCTCAAGATCTATCGATCAATGCTGAAATCTCCAGCGAGATTCTGCGGCCTGGGCTATGCAAAGACCGGGCTCGTGGCCTCTGCGCTCGTTCCGGTGCTGATTTCCGTTCTGATTAGCGTTACTGTGCCGGAACGGTTGCGCCAGCGCCAAGTCGCCTTACGCGCGGCCTCTGAAGCCGTGGGTTACAGAATAGATCGCGCGCTGCTCCAATACAGCATCCGATATGACACGCTTCCCGCGGAGTTGAACGATCTGCGTCGTCTTCCTGACCCCGATGGCTCAATTGCTGCCGCACTAAGTAATCTCGACACCTCGGCCTATAAGCCAAGTGCCGATCTGGCGGCTCTGCCGAAACAGAAATCCCGGACTTTGCGCGGCGCGGTCATTCGCAATGCGTCTATGGATGCCGCTACCGACGATTTGCCTGGGGACGGAATTTCGTTCACGAACTACGATCTTCCTCTGCCTGGAGCGGACAAGCTCATGGGAACTGAAGACGACTTGATCGTTCGCGACGGTGTAATCATAAAAGCCTCGGAAAGCGTGCGCCGGCCGGGCACGACAACCGTATCCTCTAAATCCACCAAGCCTTAGGGCCCACTTGTAATGTCTTTCCTGGATCGTTTCCGACGAAAGAAGGAAGACGAAGCCTCGCGCTTTGCCCGCCTCTCAAAAACCGGTCGCATCACCGAAGGTAGTGTTCTCGATATCAAGTCTGACGATCAGGACCGCATCACGCACGTCTTTTACACCTACAATATCGCCGGCGTTGAGTACGAGTCGTCGCAGAAACTATCCGAGGAACAGACGGCCCGGCTAGCGAGTTATGCGCCAGGTAGCACCATTGTTGTTCGCTACGACAACCGCCAACCGGGAAATTCAATCGTGGTGTGAATTCGTCAGTTGTCAGTTGGTCTTTGGTCTTTGGTCTTTGGTTTTTGGCTTTAGGCCTCTGTTCCGTGTTTTTCAAAATACAGAGTGCGAAGGTCTAAGACCAAAGACCAAAGACCAAAAACCAACTGACTACTGACAACTGACAACTGACCTTTTCCAAATGTTCACGAAGATCTTAATTGCCAATCGCGGTGAAATTGCGGTGCGCCTGATCCGCGCATGCCGAGATTTGGCAATCTCTCCCGTAGTCGTCTATTCCGAAGCGGATGCACAGGCGGTTCACGTCCGACTCGCCGACGAAGCAGTTTGCATCGGTCCTGCACCTTCCACACAGAGTTACTTAAACATCGCGGCAATCCTCGAGGCTGCCAAGCAAACTCAAGCTGAGGCGATTCATCCCGGCTATGGTTTTCTTGCGGAGAATGCTGATTTCGCTCGGGCCGTCGCTGCCGCCGGACTAAAGTTCATCGGTCCGACAGCGGCAGCAATGGACACGATGGGATCGAAAACCAGTGCCCGGCGCGCTGCCGCGGATGCAGGCGTTCCGATTGTTCCCGGCACAGTCGAGCCTTTTAAGTCGCTTTCGGAAGCACAAGGCGTAGCGGAACAGTTTGGCTATCCGGTGATGTTAAAGGCCTCAGCGGGTGGTGGCGGTAAAGGGATGCGTCTGGTCACCTCCTCCGAGGAGCTGCAGTCAGCATTTGATAATGCCGGTTCCGAAGCAGCCGGTGCTTTTGGTGATGCTTCCCTGTATTTGGAGAAGGTAGTCGAACGCCCGCGCCATATCGAAATTCAAGTCTTCGCCGACGCCCACGGGAACGTTGTTCATCTTGGTGAGCGAGAATGCTCGATCCAACGTCGTCATCAAAAGGTGGTGGAAGAGTGTCCCTCTCCCATAAACGACACTAACTTGCGCCAACGAATGGGCGAAGCAGCAGTTAAGATCGCACGTGCTGTTGACTACGTTGGAGCTGGGACAGTCGAATTCCTGGTCGCCGATGCCACTCGCGAGTTCTATTTCCTTGAGATGAACACGCGACTACAGGTCGAACATCCAGTGACCGAACTCGTTACCGGAATCGATCTGGTACGCGAACAAATCATGGTTGCCGCGGGAGCGCGCCTCTCATTTAACCAGGAGGAAATCCGCTGGCAGGGCCATGCAATCGAATGCCGAGTCTATGCTGAAGACCCGGAGAATAATTTCTTCCCTTCGCCGGGAATAATCAGTCTTCTGCAAACGCCGTCGGGCCCCGGGATACGTGAGGACAGCGGCGTGCGCGTCAACACGGAAGTGTCCATCTACTACGACCCATTGATTTCAAAGCTGGCGGCCTGGGGCCGCAACAGAAAGGAAGCAATCGATCGGTTGCGCCGGTCTTTGGACGAATACCAGGTAGGCGGAATCAAGACGACCCTGAGATTTTTCCGCAAGATCGTCCGAGATGAGGAATTCATTGCCGGCCGACTCGATACTGGTTTCATTGCCCGTTTCAACGAGCGCGAGGCTGCGCGCAGCTCTGTTCCAATGGTAACTCAAGAAAACGAGGCGAGGCGCCAGGACCTGGCCCTCATTGCCGGTGCGATTCACTACGCGAAGTTGCAGCGGGAAGCCTCGCTCAGCCGCCAACCAACGAGCGAGACAATGAATCGCTGGAAGAGCTCTGGCCGTAGCGCATTAATTCGTCAGAGATCCGTTATCGACAAGCGAGCTCAGAAGCCGGAGAGGCCAGCGCAATGATCAAGCTTAGAGCCGAAGTGGCCGGCAAAGACCATCAGCTCACAATTCAACAGCATGAATCATTAGTGTCAGCAGAGGTTGACGGCAGGAGCTACAAGCTGGAACTTCGTGATTTGGGTGCCGGTGAATATTTGCTGATGGACGGCAACACTGTCTATAACTGCCGAGTCGAGGACAGCCTCAGCCACCCCGATCACATTGAAGTAACCTTGCGCGGCCTCAACTATGCAATAAAGCTCACCGATCCAAAGCGTCTCCGCAGCGCGCAGAGCGGAGCTGAACACGACAAAGGTACTGCTCGAATCCTGGCGCCCATGCCTGGGAAGGTGGTGCGCGTACTTGTCAAAGCCGGCGCCGAGGTCGATGCTGGTGCGGGCATTCTGGTGGTGGAAGCGATGAAAATGCAGAACGAGATGAAGGCGCCGAAAGCCGGTCACGTAGTCTCAATTAATGTGCAAGCGGGCTCTACCGTCAACGCCGGAGATGTATTGGCTGTAATTGAGTAGTCGGTTGACTGGCAGCAGAATGGAGCAACGAAGACCTTAATGGACAATCAAGCATCACCCGATACTTCCAGCGAAACTCCGCGGATTCTGCTCTGGGATATTGACGGTACGCTGATTCGGTCAGCACGAACTGGAGCTTTTAAGGACTACACGATTCCCATGCTTGAGGGGGTCTTTGGCACGTCCGGACGACTCGCCGAAATGAAAGTCTCCGGTATGACGGACCTGCAGATTGTGGCAGAGGCTTTGGGCCCGGCGGGCTTCACGCACGAGCATATTCGGGAGCGCATAGATCATCTGCGCAAGCGCTACATGGAGGAGATGCACAAAGCCACCAGCAACGGGGCCGAGTTTTTTCAACTCCTACCCGGCGTGCGTGAAGTGCTGCAGGCAGTTGCCGATCATCCCCGATATCAATCCGCACTGCTAACCGGCAATATTGAACCTGCCGCTTACCTGAAGATGGAACTGGTGGGCCTGTCGGAGTTTTTTCCGTTGCCCGGCGCATTTGGCGACGAGTCGCACGACCGCCGCGACCTCCCGGCTCTAGCTGCCGAAAGAATCCGAAATCGGCTCCAGCAGGATATCCGGCCGCACCAGTTTATCGTTATCGGTGACACGCCAAACGACATTGCCTGTGCGCATCACTTCGGCGCCCGGGCTCTCGCCGTGGGAACTGGTCGACTCTACACCACCGAAGACTTACTCGAGTGCAGTCCCGATGCTTTCATACCGGACTTTAGCAACCTCGAGTTGATTATGCAGATGCTGGCGTCGCTGTAAGACGCTTGCAGAAGGCAAGCGGTAGTAACTCCCGACGTTCTCCGATCCGTTCTATTCTTCGCCTCCACGTGTTACCTCAATTCGCCGCGGCGCATAACTCACACGCCGCAACTCACGCATGCGATTATCATCCAGAGCCCCTTCTACAATTTCGTAGCCCAGCAACGCGAGGACGCGTCCGCGCAGGAATAGCGGCCGGGCATTGCCGTACCAGTCGACACAGGACGCGCGACAAGCGTCATTCACTGCTCTTTCTGGTCTGGCGGCCAATTCTCCGACTTCCTCGAAACGCAACGAATCATTGCGCAAGAACAGAATCGCTGCCGACTCTTCAAAGAGGTGCCGGTAACCCGGGCGGCCAGGCACGCTGATCGGCAAACCAAGTGTTCCCGAATCTGGTCCATCAGGTTTGTAGAAGAAGCCATGGCTGCGCAGTTCACCTTGCGAGGCACCGGCGCGAGTATAGCGATCTACGACAGCTGGAGATTCGTCGAGCCGAACCGAGGTGAAGTGCAGGTTCTTACCATCGGTGCCAACCACCACAGCGTCCGAACCCATCTGCTCGATACGATCGACACCATGCGCCAGTGAGAGTTGGTGCGCCTCGCCTCCAGTCCAACGCACTGCATATAACCGCGGTCGTTCTGACTTTTCCGTGTATCCCCAGCCGCTGCCGGTGCCGTAAAGGAGATAGTCGCCGACAAACCGATTTTGGAATGTGTAACCTTCAGGCTTCGGAAGCGATTGATAACTTGACGACGGCGCCGCGTTGCTTCCATCTGAAAAGCTCGACAGCGGCACGCGCATGAGGGCCACATGGCCGGCACCTACTTCAGCGCCCCACATTCCATCTCCCACTGAATCTGAGCGCACCAGAACGTTTAGATGATCGTCCTCACCCTGCAAGAAGGAGAACTGGTCGATTGGACTCCCAGAGACGCCTAGCGCGCTAGGGCTGGAGCCGTCGAGCGGCATCCGGTAGAGCATCGACTGAGCGCTCACCCGGTTGCGTTGGCGAATCCAGTCGCTGGTCCATACATAAACCGAAGATCGCCATGCAGCTTGACGATCCCACCTTCGTCAACGCCGGCGTGTTGGACGTTGGTGACAGACTCATCGTCCTTGCTGGCCGTGGTTGCCTTCGCCTGTGGCGCTGCTGGAGCCGCAGAATCTGCGGCGATCCTCGCGATACTGGATTGCTGCTGTTCCCTCCTTAGCAACTGCTTCTGCTTTTCAGCAAGTTCCTTTAAGTAGTTCTTAAGTTCCTGTTCCGAACGAAAGGGCCGGAGGGTTTTCGAACCCGGCGTGGTCCATCCGTGCGCAGAAACCGGCGGGATATTGCCCACAGGTCCTTCCGCACAGCCCGCCAGGCCTGAAATAACGAACAAACTTGTGATGGTTAATAGAAGGAGGGTCTTCATGGTGTGTTCACCTCACTACGTCATGTGGACGTTTTGATTGCGTCAATACAGAACGGGGAGCGGTAGCGATCGCACTCACCTCACCGAATGAACGGCTGACGGCAGAAAACTTGCACGTTAGTCTCGACTCCTTTGCGAACCTTTCAACACCAATCAGGTTCGGAAGTGCTCGGCAGTTTCATCGCCTCCTCATGCCGCTTTAGACACTTATGAGATTGGATTGTTCCGAGTGTGGTGGGCGTGGCGGGAGACGCCGGGGTTCCTGAGAGCGTTGGAATTACGCACCACAAAGAGTCTTCGCACACCTCGAGAAGGAAAATATTGATTGACTCTCTCACCGTTCAGCCTTACAACTCTCTAGGTTGCCTTCTTCTCATAATACTTCCCAATATGTATGAGAAGTTTAAAGAACTAAACGGCACACATCCCTGGCGGGAAGTCAGTCCTGATGGTTATGTTGACTATCAAGCTCGCTACCGTCCACAGGGCCGTGTTCTCTACTTCAATTTTCCACTCGCTAAAGAGATGGGTCTGATCCCCGAGGACCATCCGCCTACCATCCACAAGGAAATCGAACAGGTCATTCTTGAAACCTTCTCCCTGCAAATCATCAACGAGTATGATCTAGCGCACGGTAAGAAGTACCCGCCGGAGAGCATCAGACCCGGCCTCTACATGGCTACGCGGTACCTGCAAACTCAACACCGCAACAAACAGGGCAAGACTTCAGGAGATGGCCGAAGTATCTGGAATGGATTCTTGAAAACCAAGACTATGACCTTTGACGTCTCCAGTCGCGGAACCGGTGCCACGATCCTGAGCCCGGGGGCGCAGGAAGCAGACGGAGTCGTGAAAACCGGGGACGAGAGCTTCGGCTATTCGTCAGGTCTGGCGGAGCTGGACGAGATGTTGGGAAGCGCCGTCATGTCAGAAATCTTCTATCGACAAGGAATTCCGACGGAACGCTGTCTGGCCGTAATAGGCTTTCCTGACGGGACCTCAATTGGGGTGAGAACTGCACCCAATTTGATAAGACCGGCACACATGTTTCGCTACCTTAAGCAGGGCCGGCATGCTGAGCTAAAAGCGTCGGTCGATTACTTCATCGCACGCGAGACTGACAACGGATTCTGGCAACTACCATCCGGGGAAAACGCTCGCTACGCGAAGGTGCTGCATTACCTGGCAAGCTCTTACGCAAAAATGGCCGCCCTGTTGGAAGAGGAATACATCTTCAACTGGTTAGCCTGGGACGGGGACAACATGTTGGCGAGCGGCGCCATTCTCGACTATGGCTCCATCCGCCAGTTTGCTGCTAAGCACGATAAATACCGGTTCAAGGATGTCGATCGCTATTCGGCGTCTTTGTCCGAACAGCGACACTGGGCCCGGATGATCGTGCAAGTGTTTGCTCAGGCGATCGGTTTCATTCAATCGGGTGAGAAACAGAATCTTCCCTCTTTCAAGGACGCTGAGTGTTTGAAGACATTTGACCTCGCGTTCGATATGGAAAGAGATCGACGCGTCATCTGGAGAGTTGGTTTCACTCCGGACCAGATTGACCATCTCATGAACAAGGCGCAAAAAGAGATCGACGACTTTGATAAGGCGATTAGCTATTTCGAAGATCGGAAAGTGTCGAAGGGTATTGAAAAACTGCCCGATGGCTTTACGCACAATCCGGTATTTCTTATCCGCAATCTGCTGCGCCTCCTGCCCGCCTACTATGTGGCGCAGAAGATCGGCGGGCCAGATGATCGCAGTGCGTACATTCCGCCTGAGATCTTCTGCAAAATCATGGCGGCCTCATACGTTGTAAAGAGAGACCTGGAACTGACTCCGGCACGCATCGCCAATGTCCAGGTCTTCCAGGAAAGTTATCTGAAACTAATCGCCGCGCTGGGCGAGCCCTTTGACGAAGTACTGAAATCGCTTCAGGATAGATCGGCGATCATCAACCATCGACATCGCCTGACCGGAGATGCCATGGTCTTCATCATCGAAGAGGTTATTGCTATGAAGGGCAAGATCCGGATTGACGGACTTCAGGAAGCCCTCGACGCCTTCATCGATTCGCAGGTGCTGATCCCGGGCAAGTGGCAGCCAGTACTACCTGAGCAATTGAAACCTGACACACTCAAGGCACGGCTCCTAAACAAGATTCAAGCAAACCTGGAAGAGTACAAAGAATCGATCTGACCTTGCGTCAGTTGTCAGTTGTCAGTGGTCAGTTGTTAATGGGACCGGCCGTTACCAGACCGGTAAATGTAACGATCAGAAAAAGACATTACAGACGATCTTCCACTGACAACAGAGCAACGGATTACTGACCACTGACTACTGACCACTGGCCGCGGTTGAATGCGCATTCTTGACGGCTTCCCACTCAGGTCGAAGCAAGCCATAAAACACTGCATCTTGAATTTCACCGTTAACCTGCCAACGCTCACGAAGATAGCCCTCGCGCTGAAAACCTAACCGTTCAACGGTCTTAAGTGAAGCGCTATTTCGCGGATCCACATCCGCTTCGATCCGGTGCAGAGCAAGTTCGTCGAAGGCATACGCAAGCAGCGCCTGGAGAGCTTCGTTCATGTAGCCTTTTCCCCACTGAGCGCGGTCGAGGCAGTACCCGATCTCGGCTCTATGATTGTCGAGATTCAGATTAAACAGGGTTGCCGTCCCGATAAGCGCATCGTCCGCGCGACGTGCTATTCCCCACTTCAATACTGCCTGTTTCCGAAAGCCGTCATGAATTTCCTGCAGAAGGTCGACCGCTGCATTTCGATCGGCGAGTGGGGGCGTACTCCAATAACGCATCACTTCAGTATTGGAGAATATCCGGTAGAGTGCGTCCACATCTTGTTCCGAAATCCAGCGGAGCGACACTCGGGTAGCGTTGATCGTTGATAAGTTTTTCCAATCCATTGACTTGAGCGCGCATTGTATCATTCACTGCCGTGCCCGGGTGCTGCAAACCAGCTAGATGGTTGCGGTAAGGTTCGCAACGGCCCGCTGTCAGTTCTGGATGGCGCGCAGGCGTTGCGCGAGGATGCGGATAACGCCGGAAGAGATGGAGGAGTGCCGGGAAAGAGTGTCACTGAAGGCGACTCCGTCGAGACGAAGCACGCGTACGCCTGCATCGCCGGCAATTACTGTTGCCGCTCGGGGCGCCGGGTCAAGTATGGCCATCTCGCCGATCAGACCGCCTGCGCCCTCTTTGCTAACGAATCTTTCACGGCCGCTCTCGTGCTTGAAGAGTTTGACGTCACCGTCAAGCAAAATGAACACATCGCTGCCTTGTTCGCCTTCTGTGCAAAGGACAGCTCCTGCGGGAAACGCCTCGGCCCGACTGGCATGAGCTAATGCCCTCAGGCTTTCAGGGGGCAATTGCTGAAAAATACTCGAGCTTCGTAACGCGATCATCTTTTCCAGGGTGAGCATTGGTTGAGCGGTTTGGTTGCCCTTATTTGCATGGTCGCCCTTTAACAACAAGTCGTGAACGGTTTCGCGGACGAATTGGCTTTCATCCTGACACTTACTTTGCAGCAACTCCGGGCCGGCGGCGCCGTTCTCGAATAGCGCGAAGAGCGCTGCAGCTCGCACACAGGGATCCGTGCTTTCCAGGCATTCGTGGAGCTCTGTGCCGGGAGTCAAAATGGCTTTCGAGAACTGCGTTCCGGCTGCCGCCATCACGCGTTCAGCAACCGGTACGGGGACGTTAACGCATAACTCCTTCAACGCGGCGGTCCGCAACTCTCCTTCACCGGAAGCGAGGGCTTCACCCAGACGCTCTACTCTTCCCTCAGCGACAGGGGCACAACTCAAAGCGCGCAGCAAACGCCCGATAGACCGCGTTCGGGTTTGGCGCAACAAATCGGCCAGCAGTTCATGCGACGGGGAAACTGTGCCCTCCAAAAACCTAATTACCGTCGCTGCACTTCCAATGCGTTTGACTTCTTCGGCCAGCTGCAAAGCCAGACCATCCGCGTCGCCCATGACACGTCTCAGAACAGCAGCATGTTCGGTCTCGGTCACGCGATACTCGTCGCGCAATTGGCGGATGACAAGTTCTTCCTCTTTACCGTCAGCGGCTAAAGAGCGTTCGAAATAAGCGCCAAGTGCGCAGGAGTAGGTTTCAAGTTGCAAGCGTTTCTCCGAACTCATGTGCTGTAATGAATCGCGAAGCATTGCAGACTCTTCTTCAGCAAGTGCGAGCATGACAGTTTCGTGGTCTGCGTCCTTAATCTGCAACCGATTTCTGAGACCCTCCAACAGGTCTATTTCTTCGCGCGTCACAAAACCATCGGCGAGAACCTCTCGCACAGCTTCGCGATAGATATTCACAATCTGCAGCGCACCTCTGGATTTTTCTTGCGTGCGGAGTTGGTGAACCAGCAGAGCCTCCCTTAAATCCTTGGGAGGCTCAGTGTCGGCCCATTGCCAGCGTTTGAGTATACTTTGCCCAAGAACCTCTTCGGCAAAATCACTCTGCGTTCGTTTCAGCCGGCGCACCAAAAACAGCGTAGCGGTCAACACTACGATGACTAGAAAAATGTGCGGAAAAACCCAGGGCAGTTTCCGCAATGTAGGAGCCCCGGCGAATGTGTAGAAAATGACGAACGCAGAGAACGCTGCCAGCGTCAGCACAATGTGACGCGCACTCGCCACATCGGACTGCGGATCGCGCTTACGCTGGTAACTGCTGACGGCGAATTCCAATAACGAAAAGACTGCCAGGCCCAGCAATGCGAAAAGCCCCAACGTCAAAAACGACGCCACCGCCCGTGGCAACTGTGGCAGAAAGAAAAACCCCGCAGTTGCGGCGTTGATGCCTGGAAGCATTGCGCTGCGCCACAGCCGCGGTTCATTGGTCCAACTGCCGCTGAAGTAGTAATCCCAGGTGCCGGCCTGCAGGAAATAGTAGAAATAAAAGCCAAGAACAAGCCCCGGAAAAGCGAAGTAGATGCGACGCCTCGATTCAGAGCTGATCTCTTTCCAATATCCGTTCTCCTCACTTATGTCGGGACACGATTTTTTGCAGGCGGTGCACTTGGGACATTGGGAGTTTGAGGTGGCGCGCAAACCACGCGGTTCAGTGTAGATCTTTTCAATGAATGAGAGCGGGCAGAAGTAATTACACCAGGTCTTGCCGGTGTAGATCGCTCCTGACACCAGGGCGACCAACAAAAGTGAAACGAGAAACAAGGCGAGCGCAACCCCGTCGCCATTCGTCGCAATCAAGCGAAGCCAGAGGGAGAGGAAAAAGATGGCGAAGGCGACGTAATAATAGGTAAGTTCCGATCGTTGAGGCACGCGACGGCGGCCGGGAACGCGCAATGAGCCGGCAAGTTTAGCGAAGAACGCCAGTGGACAAATCTCTCGCCAACGGTGGTAGCCGACCAACACGATAAACAAAGGAATAGCGGCCACTACTACAGTCCACACAACCCTACCAGCGAGCCTGGGCCACAATAAGGAGAAAATCGGAATAGCTGCGAAGATTCCCAGCGCAGTCCATTTTACGGGCGAAACCCACCACCCTCCTCGAGGGTTTTCTGTCGCGGCGATTGAGATCACGGGCAAGGAAGCGCGGACCGGGGAAGCAATAGGGAAAGAAACTGTAGACATTAAATTAATCAGGTGCAACCATGTGCAAGCTAGTGACAGGGACACGAGACGAGCAATCTCCATACCATTGGCAACAATATGGTGACGGTAGATTCTGCGGAGTGGTTTGCTCTAGTTAGAGGTGAGATGCGTTGACTTTCGTATACAACGCGTCAGGGTCGCTATCCATTTCGTTAGACAGGCTGAGAACGTTGAAGATCTGGGATTATTTCGCGCAGAACCAATTAAAGTGAAGAGCCGTGAGGGGATAAGAATCAAAATCGCTTAAAGCCCCAGATAAAAGTCAGCAATACCATATTGGATCTCGTCTGCCCTCGCGCCATTGAGATTGCAAAGCACGACCACGGAAAGCTGTTCGTCGGGGAAGTGCGCCACCCAAATCGCCCCACCTCCCTCATGGCCAACAACTTTCCGTCCTTTGTGCTCATCCACGGTCCAACCCAAACCGTACGGCTTCTCCGTACCATTATTAAGCTCTACTGGCGCCCACATCTCCTCGAGATTCTCTCTCGTCAAGACTTTGTCGGAGTCGAGCGCGATGAAGAACTTGGCAAGATCCGCAGCGGAAGAGTTAAGCCCTGCGGCGGGGTAATCCCTGGCAGAGAATGGATAGACCCAACCAGCGAGTTGCCCGGTTTCGCGGCTATAGGAAGTGGGCGACCGCCGTTTTATCACTTCGGCTTCAGTCCCTCCGAATTTCGTAGCACTCATCCCCAGCGGCTTGAATACCTGATCGTCGAGAAACGCTGCGTATGATTTCTTCGTCAGCCTCTGTACAATAAACCCGAGCAGCTGATATCCGGACAAGTGATAGGACCATTTCGAGCCGGGCTGGAACTTCAGCGGGAGCTCTGACAGAAAAGCGATCTCCTCGTCCGCGGTAACTCGCCTCTTCTTATCTTCAGGCAAGCATGCGAAGCGTGGATTGGAGGACAGCTCCGGCAGACCCGATGTATGCGTCAATAAGTCTTGGATCTCAATAGCTCTCCATTCGCGCGGGAGGTTTGGTACGATATCGGTTACGGGAGTGTCGAGAGACAGCTTCCCATCTTCTACCAACTTCATTACCGCGACGCCAGCAAATATCTTGGACACTGAGAAGAGCTGGTAGACGGTATTCGCAACCGCAGGCACATCGAATTCGACACTTGCAACTCCATAGCCCCTGAGCTTCACCACTCGGCCTTTTTTTACTACTACTACTGACAGACCTGGAATCTTATACTTCTGTACTTGCTGCTTTATGTACGAGTCAACTTGGGTGTCCAGCCGCGTGTTCGAACTCCTGGAGCTTTGTTCAGATAACGATTGTCCGGAAAGCGACTGTCCTGAAGCCTGGGCGATAAACCCATGTCCGGCTAATAGAAAAATGAACAACCGTACGAATAACTTCTTATGGTTCACCTTCATCCTTCATCCTTCTAGAATGAGAACACCAGCGCGCTATTTTTGTGGCAAGAAGTTGCGTTAAGTGACTGCAACTCACGCTGCTAAGAGGTGGTTTCGCGTATGGTGGCCAGTGTCCCACGTGGCGAGTGCGGGAATTTTGAAACCAGGGACAGTCGAGAGGGGGTAAACCACCCTTCCGAACCTTTGAGATTCTCAGTCTCAGTGATCCGGTTCCGGCTTGAGAGGCTCTTAATTCGGGAAAGAACGATACAACTCCAGGAACCTCACAGGTCGGGAAGGTTTACCCCCGCTCAAGTCTGGTTAGCGTCAACGCCAGAGCTTTCCCACATTTCTCACTCACTTAGTCGCCCTGACCTTCGCACTTTATTCCTGTCACCGGTATCTGCTCGAATTCCTCGGTTCGACGGTTCGCGCGCCAGGCGTGGCGCACACGTCCATAGTAGCCTCCGCGGACCACTGCATCCGTGATCACAACTAACTCAGAGTCGGGTTTATTTGCCAGGAAGCAGTTGACGTAAAAAAGCAGCTGATTCTTGCGTATGGGTGGCAGAAAGAGTACATCTTTGATTTCCCAGTGGGCATTTCCGGCCGCGTCGTGATGGGTGAGACGATCGAGCCACATCATCTTCACTGCGCCCTTTGATACCTCCGTAACGCCAAACTGCTTCTCGTCGCTATAAGGGTTTGTGAGCAAAGCGCCGCCGATCCATTTATGGCCACGCGGCAGTTTGTTACCGGCGTACCGCACTCCGATGTATGGGCTTTTGTCGCTTGTAATAAGCCCCGCTGAGGTTTGCTGACCTTGCGAAGAGGGCGAGAAAAGGAGGATGAGAAGCAGAAGATTGTGAATGACAGACATCAGTTCTTCTCCTGACTGGGCCGTGACTCAGTTTGGGTTTCAGCAGCCCTCCTGAGGGATCTCAATCAGATTCGATGGAACCCTTTCAAAATATCCCGCGTCGCCAGGCGGAGGATCACGGGCCGGCCGTGTGGGCAGGTTGTCGGCGAGGAAGTTTGCAGCAGCCGATCGATGAGCCAACGCATCTTCTCCGGAGCCAGAGGCATGTTTACTTTGATCGCCGCATGACAGGCCAGCGATGCAGCGATGTCATCTCTGAGCGCCTCGCGCGCGGAACCTTTTTTTTCGGCGTCAACGGTTTCCAATATCTCGGCGAGCATTTTGCGCGCCTCACTCGCGGGCAAATCCGCGGGAGTAGCTTTGATCGCCACGGTCCGTCCAGACAGGCGCATTAGCTCGAATCCATAGCTTTCAAGTTCCGGCGCCACAAAATCAAAAGCCGCAGCTTGCGCCGGGGTCAGGTCGAACGTTTCCGGAATCAGCAGATGCTGCGATTCTGCCAAACGTGAAGATTCTAGTGCTCGGTACTTATCAAACAGAATGCGCTCATGCGCCACGTGCTGGTCAATCAACAACAAGCCTTCGTCGTCGGTAGCGATGATGAAACTCTCATCCAGCTGGCCAAGCGGTCGGATGTTCGAAGACAACTCTTCAACTTTAACTTCACGTGCAAACTTATCCGTCGACGCGAGGGGCGGCAGTGAAGCTGACTTACTAATCCGCCCGGCCGTTGACGCAGTTTCAACCATCAACAACTCACCGTTACTCTCAGTATCATTAATCTCGCTCGGCGATTCTACAGAATCGCCTTCCGGCAAGGGTGCCCGTCCCATGATCGCCGGGTCATCTCGAGTAGTATCGGATTTCCAGGACACGCGATCAGCCTCACTACTTTCTCCGGCAAGGAATTCCTCCTTCTGTATTGGTGGAGACGCAAACTCGATTCGCGACTGCCTGATGGGCTCTATGGGTGCCCTAAACTCGCCAACCGTCGCCGCACTTCTCACGGGAGTGCTTACGGGCGAAAAATCGGTGGCGGCCGCCGACATGGCAGCAACTGAATCGTCCGCCTCCTGTTGCTCGGGTGGAGGAGTTGAGGGCTCGGTCACATCGGCGCGCATGTAGCCGGCGCTGGCCAGGGCAGAGCGCACTGCTTCGCGCACCGCATCCGCAACAGCTGCCACACGTCGAAAACGAACTTCCGTCTTGGCCGGATGAACATTGACGTCGACTTCCTCGAGCGGCGTATCGATAAACAAAAGTGCAGCCGGATAAACTCCGTGCGGCAAAATCGATCGATAGCCTTCGGAAAGGGCGCGGCCAATCAGCTGATCACGGACGAACCGGCCGTTGACAAACAAGTATTGTGCATCCCGCGAAGTGCGTCGATCGCGGGGGGCCGAAACATAGCCGCTGACCAGGGCAATATGCTTATGACCGCCGCTTACTTCCAGCAGGTTGTCAAGAAACTCCGAGCCAAAAATCTGATATGCACGCTCCCTCAAGTCCTTTGCCGAAGCCACTCGCAAAACTTCACGACCACTATTCGTCAGAGTAAACGCTATTTCCGGATGGGCCAGTGCGTAGTGAGTAACGAGATTTGTCAGGTGAAAGGTTTCTGTGGCTTCCGAACGCAGAAATTTGCGACGGGCGGGAACGTTGAAAAACAGATCGCGAACTGACAGCGTCGTGCCGCGAGGATGTGCGGCATCTTTGACGTCGCGCATCCTCCCGCCTTCAATCACGACGCGAGTTGCTGCGGTAGCATCTTCGGTTCTACTAATCAACTCGACGCGCGCCACGGAGGCGATTGACGCTAATGCCTCGCCGCGAAACCCTAACGTGGCAATGGAATTGAGATCCTCAGCCGTATTGATCTTGGAAGTGGCATGCCGTTCAAACGCCAACAGCGTATCATCCCGCACCATGCCCTCGCCGTCGTCGGAGACTTTCAATAGCCGCCGCCCGCCGCTCTCGACATCAATGACGATACGCGTTGCCCTTGCGTCGATGGCATTTTCAACCAGTTCCTTAGCTACCGAGGCCGGCCGCTCGACAACTTCGCCGGCGGCAATCTGGTTGGAAACGTGGTCGGGGAGGAGACGGATTTTAGACATTTTCGGTTTTGAGCTTTGTACTTTGTTCTTTGTACTTTGTTCT
>JAMQPH010000029.1 GCA_023717605.1 Pyrinomonadaceae bacterium | reverse complement strand
GGGCTCATGTATTTACACGTCCCCAACATCACGCCGGGAGTCGTCGTTACCTGAAATGCAGCCCGAGCCTCAGCACTCATGCCCTCCGAATCTTCAGTGAGTTTCGCGAGGCCGAAATCGAGGACTTTAACGTAACCATCGCGGCGTACCATTATGTTCTCTGGTTTGATGTCGCGATGCACAATGCCGGCTCCGTGTGCGGCGGACAATGCTGAAGCGATCTGCTCCGCGATATCCAAAACTCCCTTAAGAGACAACTCCTGCTTGCTCATCAATTCGCGAATCGTTTGTCCGTCAATAAACTCAGTGGCGATGAAATAGACTCCGCCGTTTTCTCCGACTTCGTGAATTGTCAGTATGTTCGGGTGGTTTAAGGCTGAAGCCGCCCTGGCTTCGCTTTGAAAACGTCGCAGGCGCGCGTCGTCGGAAGCGAAGTAAGCGGGCAGAATTTTCAAGGCGACCAGTCGACTCAGCCGCGGGTCCTGGGCCAAATAGACTTCGCCCATTCCGCCTACGCCCAGACGCTCAATAATTCGATACGGACCGATCTCCCGCCCGATGTTGCCGTTGGTATCGACGCCAACCAACACGCGCGCATCCCGAGCGATTGCCGGTTGCTCAATAAAGTCGCCCGCTTCGTTGTAGGCGGTAATCAACGAATTGGCTTCTGCTTTCAACTCCTCATCGCCGGCACATGCATCGTCAAGAAATGAGGCGCGCTCCAACGGCGGGCGATCAAGCGCCCCCTGCAACACTGTCTCAATTTCTCGCCATCTTTCAGGAGTCATACTGGGAAGTACTCAGTACTCATCACTTGTCACTTGTCACTTGTCACTTGTCACTTCTCTATACAGCCACGCTTTCGCAGCACGCCAATCGCGCCGAACGGTCATCAGAGAAATCTCCAAGACCTCTGCGGTTTCCTCGAGACTCAAACCGCCAAAGTAACGTAGCTCGACGACACGGCTTTTGCGCTGATCGAGTTTTGCCAGTTCATCAAGGGCCTCCTCCAGCGCAACGAGCTCGGCAGCGCGCTGCATGGACATTACCGCGGCATCTTCGATCGGAATCTGTTGCACTTCGCCTCCGTGTTTGGCGTAACCCCGCCGCCTCGCGTGGTCAATTAGAATGTGACGCATCACCTGCGCGGTCACCGCAAAGAAGTGCGCACGATTTTGCCAATTGACTTTCTCCTGACCGGCCAAACGAAGATACGCCTCGTTGACGAGAGCCGTGGTTTGCAGCGTGTGTCCATCGCGCTCACGCTGAACATAGCGATGCGCAATGCGTCGCAGTTCGTCGTAGACCAAAGGGGTCAGTCGATCGAGCGCCGCTTTGTCTCCCTCACGCCATTCGAGGAGCAACCCCGTCAGGTTTTCGCCTGTCAACCTCGTCACTTGCGTCATCGCAGCCAGATTCTAGCATCATTCGTGCTGGGCCAAGTTGGGCATTGCTGGCCCGTGGATTCGAAAATAGACTTGAAAATATTTTCGACTCCTAATGAACACTTTCATCGTGTTTTCTCGCTTACCCTTCCCAGCATGAACAATTTCCCCCCGTTTTCTCGCTTAATAAGTTGAGGGCGGGTTTGCTAAAACTCGACCATCAGACTTCGAAAGTGAGGAAACACCAGAATGAACCTTCGAACAATGCTCATGCTAGCTGGTATATTTTTCTTAACCACAAGTGCGCTGGAGGCTCGCGCTCAGACAGTCCAATCAGGCAAGGTGTATGAAGATATGTCTCGCTCTGAGCGGCTCGTTTTTGTTGGAGAACAAGCGCGACGCATTGCGCGGGAGATGTCGGGGAGCGAGTACGAGTTTACGCCGGAGTTTGAAACGGACATTCAAAAAGCAGTCACTCAATACGCGCAGCGCTTAGGCAACAGCGGCGTTGATCGTCCGGGAAAAACTGACTTGCGTCTGGTTTTGGATCGGGGACAGGCTCAGGCGCCGAAGCTGATTACCGTATTCAGGGCGCGTAACGTCTCGCCGCTTATCGGCCTTTACCTTCCCTGGATTGAATCCGAATACGTCAACATTCAATCGCCAAATTCGATGGGGGCGGTAGGAATGTTTCAGTTTCTTCCCAAGACTGGAGAGCATTACGGCCTTTCAGAGCAGGAACTCCTGGATGTGGAGAAATCTGCTGACGCTGCTGCACGCTATATCACGGACGGTCTTGAGACGTTCAAGGGCGATCCAATGAAGGAGGCACTGGCGCTGCTCGCGTACAATCGAGGCTCTCAGAAAACCGCGCGCGATCTGAAAGTTCTGCTGAACGATCAGAACAAACGATGCAGCATCTGCGCGCTGACAGCTGACCGCAGCAAGCTGGACGAGACGTTTAGATCCGAGAACGTTTTTTACGTCCCGCGCTTCTTCGCCGCCGCCATCATCGGTGAAAATCCCCAGGCGTTTGGACTGCAAATGCAACCACTCTCGTCCCATTAGACACTGCAGAAAAGTGGATCATAGGGGTGATCCACGAAATCACGCGAAATGGCACTAATGCATTCTTGCCGTTTCCGGTGATTTCGTGGATCGTTTTGCCGCGGATCCGCGAGAGGTCACGTTGATGCGAATGCGCACTAACCTTAACCCATATCGTCTATCGCTGAATCAAATCGTTCTCAAATATTCCCAACCTCGTTCCGTGCTCCGCAATTCGACGATGGAATGCCGGTTGCGATGGTTGTGACTGTCGACCCACGCTCTCCTCCAAACACTCTCCGCAATACAGTTGAATGAAAGGATTTTGATGAACGGAAGTTTTCTGAAACAGCTCGCAGTGTCGGCGACGATCCTCGCCGCACTGCTGGGCGCCACCAACCTTGCCAATGCTCAATGAAGACGTGGTCGAGGTGAGGAGCGAGCCAGGAGAACCAGGCCCAGCGAGAACAGCGACAACAGGCGCGACAAAGCCGCCAAGACCACCGCGGAGAACGGCAAACGGCGCAGTCACCGCAACAGGCCGAACGCCGAAGCGAACAGCAGGTTCAACAGCAGCAGCGTTGGGAGCAACGTCGACAAGAGCAGCAACGCGAAAGCCAGGAACGCCAGCAGCGTTGGGAACATCAACGTCAGCAGCAGCAGCAGGACAGCCAGCAACGTCAGCAGCGCTGGGAGCAACAGCGACAACGCGAACAGCAATCTCAGGAACAGCGTCGGAATATCGAGCGCCAGAATCAAGAGAGACAGCGTTCTGAACAGCAACGTCAGGAACAGATCCGACAATCCCAGGAACGCGAACAGCGTTGGCAGCAACAACGCCAGGAGCAGATACGTCAATCTCAGGAGCGTGTGCAGCGCTCGCAACAGCAGCGACAGCAGCAGACAAACCGTGACTTGGAACAACGACGCCGGCTTGAGCAACAGCAAGATGCCTCGCCTCGGCAACAGCGGAGCCAACAGTGGGAACGGGATCGGGAACGTGGCGGACGAGAGAGGGGCGATCGCGGCAACAATGATCGCGACAACAATTGGCGTCAGCGCAACTGGCAGCAGGAGCAACAACAGCGCGTAACACGTTATCGGCAGGACCTCCAGCGTCGACAGAACTTCGCCTGGCAACGTCAACGTTTGCTCGAACAGCAGCGACGTCGTGCCCAGTTGCGATATCAGCAGCGATATCTCGAGCAACTGCGTCGCGATCAGCTGCGCTTGCAACAGTGGCGCTACAGCGACTACGGCCCTTACAACTATCGCTATCGTCGTGGCAGTAGCTACTACGAAACAAATCGATACGGTGCGGAGATGCTTCGACGTGCAGTGAACGATGGTTATCGCGAAGGCTTTCGGGCGGGCCAGGCCGACCGTGAGGACGGTTGGGGATTCAACCCTCAGGACGCTTATGCCTATCAGGATGCCAGCTACGGTTACGATGGGTACTACATAGATCTAAACGAGTATCAGTATTACTTCCGCGAAGGCCTTCGCCGGGGTTACGAAGACGGCTATTACAGCCGTTCGCAGTACGGCAGTTATTCCAACGGAGGCTACAGCATCCTCGGAGCAATACTCGAGGGGATTCTCGGGCTCACGCTGTTGGATTAACTTTGGCTGCAGTAGTTGACTAATCACTGGAGGAGCCGAAATCAGACGAGCGCGACAAATTAACTTCCGGCGCGCTCGTTTTGTGTTTTCGTCACTGCACACTCAGCGAGTTAAATTCGCAGGTTGGGAAGGATCCCAGCACTCACCGCAGAACCATTTGCGGTAGCCAATGGATCCTCGACTCAAACTGAAACATAACCACTTGACGGGTTGCGGGCCGCCTGCTTGCTCGTGCGCTGAGTGGTCCAGCTGATGGTGATGCTCGGATCTATTGGTGTTGAGTGCTGGGATCCATTGGCTACCGCAAATGGTTCTGTGCGGTGAGTGCTGGGATCCTTCCCAACCTGCGAATGTTTCTTCCTTGAGTGGTGGTGGCCTAATTTGGGCTGGCTCCGGCCAAACAAAGACCGATCCACGAACTCACACGAAACATCACGAAACCTCACGTAGTTGGCCTCTCCACCTCAAGGTCCATGCGCTCAGAAGTCGAGGCCCAGAAATGCTCGCATGCGATTCAGCTCAGCTTCGAGTTCGCGCTTGAAGGCGCGATCACGTGGTGGCTGCGATGCGACATAGCCGAAGTCAAACTTAAGTTCACCGTTCTTCACTGAGAGGTTGGCCCAACCAATCACACGGTCGCGCCAAAGAAGTGGCATAGCGTAATAGCCAAGCTTGCGTTTAGGCGCGGGTGTGTAGGCTTCGAAACGGTATACCCAGCCCCACAATAATTCGAAACGATCGCGGTCCCGCACTACCGGATCGAAGGGAGCGAGCAAGCGCACCTTATCTTGGGGTGCCTGGCCCATCAAATCCTCATTGGCCGGCCAATACCAGTCGATGCCATCGACGCGTGCATGGGCCAGACGCTGTTTGGCTCGCCGCAACGCACTCGTCAACTCGGCGCGCCACTGCGGAACTGCAAAGCGCAGCCGGCGCACAAAGAACGCCAGACTCGGACCTGGCACCGGGGCATAAATGCGAACAGCCACATCAACCAGCGCATCGATCCGCCCGCGGCGCTCCGCTGGATCGATCTGCGCACGGAGCTCGGCTGCATCACTCGGTGCTTGGGCTCTGCCACCGGATGTGAGGCGCGGGCTCCGCCCCGCCGCAAGCCGCTGTTTAGATTCGGGCTTTGCCCCTGGTGCGGGCTCTGCACCTCGAGGCGCGGACTCGTGCAGGTGTACGGCGTAGATGCGGATGCCGTTCTCACGCCGCACCACACGCAAGAGTCCACGATAGTGCATTGCATCCAGCAGATGCGTCGTCGCGTTCGACGAGCCGCCCCAATAGTTCTTCACCGTGCCATGCGAGAAATGTTCATCTACTTCGCGCGGATGCACTTCACCGCATGCGCGCACGAACTCGAGCAGGAGTTGTTCCTGTTTCTTTTGTGCAGGCGGCCAGGGCTTTCCCACGTCATCTGCCGGAACGCGAGAGTCTGAGCGCGGATGCATTAGCGCTTGTAAGGAGCTCGTCACGAAGCCGTAGGTGACGAAGAAGTCCTCTTCTATATGGAGTGTTGTGTAACGGCGTTCAAGGTCACCGGCACGATAATTCCTGACTCGATGACGCAGGATCAAATCCTGAGCCCGCGCCGGCGCCCGGATCGGATCGGCCTGCACAAACCCCATTCTGTGCAGGGCGCGTTTTAGCGTGGTGGGCTTAAAGAAGTTACGCGCGACGGTAAACCGGCGCAGCTCCTCGAGCATGACTACGCATGAGCAAGTGTTGTCCAAGGTGCTTAATATTATAGCGTCTTCATAACCGATCGGAGTTTGTTAGGTAAATATCACCAGAACTAAGGACAGCGACAATCGCTGTGAAAAGAACTACCATTCCGACCAACGACTCAGTGACGCCGGAGTGATTGCTGGTGTCTCATCCGGTGATGCGGCGGCAGGCGAGTGCTAAATCTATAAGACAAAGGAAACCCTTATCACTTCGCAGATGAGTTCTATGACCGACAAAGATAAAACTTGCCCATGTGGCTCCGGCGCCCGCTTTGCGGATTGCTGCGAGCAAATAATTAACGGCGAGCGAGAAAGCCAAACTGCCGAAGAGTTGATGCGCGCTCGATATTCCGCCTTCGCTACCGGTGCAATCGACTTCATCGTCGCCTCTACTCATTCACGCACGAGACCAGAAATCGAGATTCAGTACATTACTGAGTGGTCACAAACGTCTACCTGGCTCGGTCTGCAAATCTTCGAAACCAAGCAGGTCGATGACAACAAAGCTTACGTGTCGTTCGAGGCCCTGTATATTCAGGGGGGAAAGGATCAGAGTCATAGGGAAAAAGGCGAGTTCGAGCGTGAGAACGGAAAATGGCGTTTTCTTACCGGCGAAGAACTGAAGAATCCCACCGTAAGGTATGAAACACCACGCACCGGCCGCAACGAACCATGTCCATGTGGCTCAGGCAAGAAGTACAAAAAATGCTGTGGTGCGTAGGTCAGCAAGTCACAACTAAGCGGAAGGTCTGTCGAAACAGGTGGAGTCAAATAAGAGCGATCCACGAAACCACACTAACGGCACGACTTTATTCTTGATCGCACCCTCCACCTTTCAGCCAGCCCGACTATTGTCTGTATGTGTGATGATCTCGCAAAGCCTTGCGAAGTCTATGTTCCCGCCCGAGACAATACACACTACTCTACATCCGCCGGCTTTGCCCGCTAGGGTGCACGCAAGCGCACATGCTCCGGCACCTTCTGCGATAATGCGGTTGCGTTCAGCCATAAGTCGTAGGGCAGACTTAACTTCATCCAATTCTGCCACGAGCGCGCCATCAATCAAGTGTTGTGCGCGCTCGAGCATTTGCGGAAATACAACCTTAGAGCCGATGCCATCCACGAAGGATGGTTGATAATCCACAGCATGCGGAGTTCCAGCTGCAAGCGAGGCAGCGAGCGGCGCTGCCGTGGCCACTTCAGCTGCATATATCCTGGCTTTCGAATTCGTTGCACGCATGGCGGCAGCAATCCCGCAGGTAAGCCCACCACCTCCCCACGGTATTACCACCGCATCAACCTCCGGCAAGTCTTCCACGATCTCGAGAGCAATTGTGCCGTTGCCGGCCATCACATTCAGATCGTCAAACGCATGGATGAACGTTGCTTCGACACCTGGAAACGTACGCGTTTCAAAGGCCCTCCACCACTCTTCAAATGGAACCTTAATGACACGCCCGCCGAGCCGTTCGACTGCTTTGATCTTCGTATCTGGCGCGGTCTCGGGCGCGACCACCGTGCAGGGAATACCCAGCTCACGCGCACGCCAGGCTACACCCTGGGCCATGTTTCCTGCCGATGCAGTCAATACTCCGCGAGACAACGTCTCCGGCGTCAAATGGCCCATCGCGTTAGTCGCACCACGGATTTTGAACGATCCTATCGGCTGGAGGTTTTCGAGCTTAAGGTAAATCTCGGCCGGTGCTTCCCTGACGTTAAGCCGAACGAGCGGGGTGCGGATCGCTGAACTGGCGATCAGTTGGCGGGCGGAGTGGATGTCTGCAAGGGAAGGGAGATGATCATTTTCCATATCTCATTTGACATTTCTCAATGTCATTGGTTGCTAGAACATTGACGCTAACGAAAGCGTTTCACGCAAAGACCCAAAGGGTGCAAAGACGCAAAGAGGAAGGCTGTAGATGGCAAGGCGGAGGCCGTAGTTTCATTTCTGGGTCTTCTTTGCGTCTTTGCACCCTTTGCGTCTTTGCGTGAAAACCACCTTTGAGAGTCACCTTTCGACTTTTCACACATCAAATGTCTTTTCCTTAAAACTCAACCCACGAACCAACCTGCTGTTCCCTTGCCTTTCTGTATAAGTACCCTGCAGCCGCTAGATCCTCGATCGCGATACCCAGAGACTTGAAACAGGTAATCTCCTCCGGTGATGTCCGCCCTGGTTTATCTCCTTTAAGAACTTCTCCAATTTCGGCACGAATATGATCAGGTCCGATTACCCCATCACGCGCTGCCAAAAGGTAGTCCCCTGCTTCGTTAAAAGTTGATTCCCGGCTATCCACAAACAGGCTCGCTGCCGCCATTGTCTCACTGTCTACCTCGCGCGTTGTCGGAAAGCACGACCCTACGAGATTCAAGTGAGCCCCCGCAGAGATCCATTCGCGCCTCACGATTGGCTCGACGGCGGTAGTCGCAGAGACAATCAAGTCCGCGCCTTCTAAAGCTGCTTCGACGGTTCCAACTGGTTCAAGCGGGAAGGAAAAGTCTGGCCGCATGTCTTCAGCAAAGTTTCGCGCGTGTTCAATGTGGCGGCTCGCTATGCGGCAGCGTTTGATCAGACGAACCTCCGACATCGCGACCAAATGCGAGCGAGCTTGCACGCCAGAACCGAGTATCGCGAGATTGCAAGCATCAACTCGGGCGAGCAAGTCTGTCGCCACCCCTGAGACTGCCGCTGTCCGAATGGCAGTGATAGCTGAAGCATTCATCGTAGCTAGCAGCTCACCGGTCTCCGCGCTAAAAAGCAGCACCCCTCCCTGATGCGCATCCATACCTTGAGCTGGATTTCCAGGGAACACGCAGACAGCTTTCAACCCAAAGGCAGCAGCATCACCGGACATATAGGTTGGCATCAATCCTATTATCCCTTTGGCGTCAGGTGGCCGAATGATTGTTCTTAACGGCTGATGAACCTTGCCAGCGGCGAGCGCGATCAGGGCCTCACGCATGAGAGGAATGCATTCTTTGATCGGAAGGAGTTCTAAAACTTCCTTATGACTCAGAATCAGAATCTTCATAGCGTTCTAGGCAAACGATCCACGAAGTATCACGAAAAACCACGAAGAGAATTGTTCGTGTTGTTTCGTGTGATTTCGTGGATCGTTTCTTTCCTCCAACCAACTTACTACGCATCCAACTGAGTCATATATATGAATGCCAAATTACTTACCGAAGGGCCTGTTCAATCGCCTGTTTCAACCTGTCCCCACTACGTCCGGGCGAGTAGCCGCTCCAGTGCTTGACGATTGCTCCGCTAGCGTCGATCACCAACGTCTGAGGGATCGAGTTCTTGCCGTTCATCAACGTACGCGCGGTCTGACCGTCGGCCCAGCCCAGGCGGAAGCCGAAACCGATATCGCGCACGAATTTATTCACACGGTCCGAGGAAACACGCGGGTCTTCCGTCGTCAATCCAATGAACTCCACGTCGCGTCCTGCATAAGCCTTACGTACTTTCTCGTACTCTGGAACTTCTCTACGGCAGGGACCGCACCAGGAGGCCCAGAGGTTTATTACTAAGACTTTGCCGTGGAAGTCGGCGAAGCGAAAGCTGCCACCGTCGAGCGCTTTAATTTGTCGCTCGCGGAAACTCTCCGGCAGGAATGACAACTTCGCGGGTACGATGGCTGGCTTAAATTCGGGTTCCGGGTTGAGTGGTGGTTGGATGGGCGCGGTTTGGGTGGACCTCGGAGTGGTGGCTCTCCTGCCAGACTGAGCCGCGGCGTTCAGCACCGAAGCGGCAGCGAGTAGGAGTAGCAGGAATAGTTTACCCATAGGAAATCCACCTGACTGTTCAGAATTCGAGCCCACGCTCACACAGGCGGTTCACGCAAAGACGCAAAGAAATGCTTCTTGCAAACGGTCATCACGGCGACATGTCTTATTTGCGTCTTTGCCCCTTTGTGTTTTTGCGTGAAACCGCGTTCGTTAGCTAAGGTTTCGTGATCGTGAGGCCGGTCACGATTGCATCCGTGTTATGTGCGAAGCGGATGCCGTACACGCCGTCAGTTGACTTGAGTTTACCTGAAGTTACCAACGCAGCCTTGTCGTAGCTCGCGACGACTTTGTTGTTGATGGCGCACTCAACCTTGTCACCCTTCACTGAAATCGCAATCTCCTGGGTTACCGGTTCTCCCACGCCAGCCGCCTTGTTCACCGCAGGATCGGCACCACCGCGCGGTCCATTCATTTGAAATGGAGCGGGTCCGAAACCGCGGACTATGAAGTTGCCGTTACCATAAGCCGCACAGTACAAGTAACTCTGCTGGTCCGTTCCCAGATCATTGCCCGCAATTACCAGTCCGTAAGGGTGCGGGTGGTTATTGATGCTCATGTACTTCGGTTCGTGGAACGTCGCTTTTACTGTGTAGTCTCCGGCGGCTTTGTTGGCGGGATTCCAGTACGTCACTGCCGGACCAGTGGTGACATGCAAGGCGTCGCCGTCTTTGGTCAACTTAGCGCTGTTGAGGGTCATACCGGCTGCCTCCTCTTTGGCGTCGATCTTTCCGGTCCACCCGGGAACCGACACTCCGCCACCTGCAACTCCGCGGGAGGTCTCCATCTGCCCACCGGTCTGAACAGCTTGGGAGAGGTTCGCTGTTGGCATCACCAGGACTGCAAGAAAAGCAATCGCGAAAACGCAAGTTCGTCGCATGTTTTACGGATCCTCCTGATTGAATTGTTGACTGTTTTTGACCGGAGGGATGATAACTCTCATCGTCGACATTGCGCCAACAAAGATTGATTGCGTTCATCTAGGATACGGCTTCGCCGCCGGATGTGAGGCGCGGGCTCCGCCCCGCCGGGTCAGTAGGATTTGAATCTGGGCTGTGCCCTGGTATGGGCTCTGCCCGTCAGACTGGACCAACAAAGGCCAAAGGCCGAACCAGGGGGCGTAGCCCAAGAATAGTCGGGTTTAGCTGACG
>JAMQPH010000020.1 GCA_023717605.1 Pyrinomonadaceae bacterium | reverse complement strand
TCACACTGAATTCGTCTGAGAAAGGTTCCGGAGCAAGTTCACTGATCCCTTTCGTTTTGCTTAGACGTGAGTTGGCTACCAGCTTCATCACGCCAAACTGGCGTTGATCTCGGAACACCAAACGGCGCTCGTCATCGAGATAGAAGACTGCGTGGGCGTGAGGAGGAAGCGAGTCGTCTGGCTCAAGTACGAGGAACTGGCCGGTCATCCGCAGGTGGACGACCAGCACCCTGCCTGAATCAAGTTCAATTAGAATGAATTTTCCGCGGCGGCCCAGTCCGGAGATGCGCGACCCTTTCAACTTGGCATTGAAGATTGAACGAGAGGTAGGCGCGATTAGTTTTGGCAGGCGTATCTCGGTGGCGACTATTTGCCGTCCCAGCACCGCCCGACGCAACGCGCGAACGACGTGTTCAACTTCCGGCAGTTCCGGCATTCGCTTTTCGCTTCGTTCAGAGTTGGTTTTTAAGTCCTAGTTGGTCGCATATGCAACCTTCTGCGCTGCATCGAGAAGCACATTCACATGATTGAGTGACGTGGCTTCGGCGTAAGTACGCAGCACGGGTTCGGTGCCTGACTGTCGAAACAGCAGCCATGATTCGTCCTCGAAAACAAGCTTTACGCCGTCGATCGTTTGAACGTCGTTCACTTTGCGTCCGGCAAACTCTGAGGGCGGCTGCGAGGCCAGATTATTAACCAGTTTCATCCCTTGCTCCACCTCAATGTGCAGGTCGCGGCGCCCAAAGTGAAACTCACCAAACTCGCGGTGTAGCTCGCGCAGCATCTCGGAAGGCGTCTTGCCGGCGGTGACAATGGCTTCCAAAAAGAGGAGCGAATTGAGCAGCCCATCACGTTCGGGAATGTGGCCCTTGACTCCGATGCCTCCCGATTCCTCGGCGCCCAACAAGATGTCCTCTTTCAACATCAGGTCGGCGATGTATTTGAAGCCGATTGCCGTTTCGTAAATCTTGAGATTGTGCGCGGCTGCGATTCTTCCCAGGAGTACTGATTGCGAAAAGGTCCTTACAATGCCGCCACTCATCTTTCTATTGCGCAACATGTGGAGCAGAACAAGGGGGACCACGTCGTGCATGGTCATCGTCTCGCCGATCTCGTTCACCGCTCCCACGCGATCGGCGTCACCGTCGGTGGCTAAGCCCACGAGGGCCTTGGCCTCGACGACGCGCGTTTTTAGTGGACCGAGGTTGCTGTCTATCGGTTCGGGATTGACTCCGCCAAATAGTGGATCACGATCGCCGCGAATCGTTTCGACCTTCAGAGCTCCCCCGGCCAGCAGACTCTCAATCCACCGACCGCCAGAGCCATGCATCGGATCTACAACGATGATGTGCGCTGAACTCCGGAGGCGATCAAGGTCGATGTAAGAAGCAATCTGTTCGCGGTAACTCTTTATTGTTGGCTCAAGTAGTTCGCGATTATCGGCAGTAAAGGCGCTGCGTTTAGCTGGGTTAACATCAACAAGTGCTTCCACTGCCGCAGTCGTTTTCTGATCAGCGCTTCCACCCCAGGGAGCTTTGATCTTGAAGCCGTTAAAGTCGGGAGGATTATGCGACGCTGTGATCACGATGCCACCGCGGGACCTTAGTTCTTTGACCGCCCAGGAAACCAGTGGCGTCGGCACGGCTTCTTGAAAAAGTGCAACGCGAAATCCATTACCTGCCATCACCTCAGCAGCTCGTTGCGCGAAATGCTCTGACAAGAAGCGCCGATCGTAGCCGATCACTATTAGCGCAGCCTCACCCCCCAGCGCTTTGTTAATAACGCCGCGGAACATCGGAGTTTCAGCTTCATCGCGGCTGACCTGGCCCACGGCGACGAGTTGACTGAGTAACGATTCCTCTTTAGTTGTCGTGAGGTAGTCAGCATAGGCCTGGGCGACCCGCTCCAGGTTGGCAAAGGTAAACTCGCGGGCAATAATCGCTCTCCATCCGTCCGTGCCAAACTTGATTGGCGCGAGCGTTTCACTCACAGCTTCGCGCCTCCAGTGATCGTATAATCTGTCACGGACGTCTTATCTCCCAAAACCGATCCAGGTCCGATTACCGCCGAACGTCCGACGTGACAGCCGCGACCCACGATAGCATTTGAAACTTGCGCCGCAGTACCAATGCGCGTATGAGGCCAGATGACTGAGTTCGCAACGTGAGCTCGCTCCTCAACGAAACATCCCTGCCCCAGCACCGAGTTGATTATCTGAGCACCTGGCTTGATCTGGCAGTCGTCACCGATGATTGAGAGTTCATCAATCTCGGCAACGGTCGCTGAATCAAACGATCCGCGGCGTTCCTTGATATGGATCCGGCCGACGCGATTAGCCAGCAGGTCCTGGTGGGCCTGAAGATAACGCTCCGGTGTGCCGATATCTATCCAATAAGTGCGTGGAGGCACGTGCGCATAAAAACTTTCCTTCCGTTTTAGCAGATCGGGGAATAGACCATATTCGAATGAATAGTTCTCGCCGGGCGGAATGAAATCGAGCACTCCGGGTTCGAGAATGTATGTACCGGCGTTGATGTTGTTGCAGGTAATCTCATCTTCCTTGGGCTTTTCCAGAAAGCGATGAATCCGCCCGTCGGTCTCGGTTTCTACCAGACCATAGGCGCGGGGGTTCTCGACAGGTTGCAATACAACTGTCGCGGCGGCTTTTCTTCCGTTGTGTTCGCGAATGACAGCTTTCAAATCCAGGTCTGTGAGGATGTCGCCGTTGAAGACCACCGTGGTCTCGCGAATGGCGTCTTCGGCAAACTTGTAAGCTCCGGCTGTGCCCATGGGCTGCGGCTCGACAGTGTACTTAAGCTTCACGCCGTGGTCGGAGCCATCGCCAAGCAAGTGCTCAATCTTGTTAGGCTGGTAAGATAGCGAAAGCGTTATATCCGTTATTCCGGCGCGACGAAGAGTGTCGATTTGATAAAGCAGGAACGGGCGGTTGCAAATCGGTACGATTGGTTTGGGAGTGTAGACGGTCAACGGGCGCAGTCGTGTCCCTTTACCGCCAGCCAGAATCAGAGCTTGCATGTTTGAATTACCGGATTGCAGATAGAGGTTTGAATAGCGGACGAGAGTCTAACATTCCGTCGTGTGCCTGAGCAATCGATGCAACGACGGTCAGATACGATCCACGAAACGACGCGAAGAAACCACCAAACACAAGCCCAATTCGAAAAAGACGGCTCAAGCGCCGTTAGGTACAGTTAGGATGCTGGGCCAAACTGCATCGCAACCGGGGCCATTAGGTTGTTTGCCAACCTCTGAGTAAACTATCAGGGCGCTCTGGATTTTTAGGGCGTTACTTTTTGCCTTTCATCAGTTACTTTTTTCGGTGGAGTTGCAATGTCCGGAATCAGAGAAGCAGTAATAATCGCCGCAGTCAGAACGCCAGTCGGCAAATTTCAAGGATCATTAAAAGGCTTCAAGGCGACGGACCTCGGAGCGATAGTCGTGCGCGAAAGTGTCAAACGTGCGGGAGTTGAACCAGCAGAAGTCGATGAAGTAATCATGGGGTGCGTAATTCAAGCTGGTCTGGGTCAGAATCCCGCTCGTCAGGCGGCCTTGCGCGGAGGCTTGCTGCCTGCGGTTTCTGCAGTGACTATTAACAAAGTCTGCGGGTCTGGACTCAAGTCCGTAATGATGGCTGCCCAGGGAATACAGTTGGGTGACACCGATCTCGTTTTGGCCGGCGGCATGGAGTCGATGAGCAATGCGCCTTACCTGCTTCCAAAGGCCCGGGAAGGTTACCGGCTGGGCAATGGTGAGATGGTGGATGCAATGATCAACGACGGACTGTGGTGCTCCTTTGATGATCAGCATATGGGTTGCACCGGCGAAGTGGTAGCTGAACGGTTCATAGTTAGCAGAGCGGAACAGGATGCCTACGCTTTGAAGTCGCATCAAAAAGCGGCCCAGGCGATCAAGGCGGGAAAGTTTAAGGACGAAATCGTGCCGGTGGAGATTCCGCAAAAAAAAGGGCCGCCAACGATCTTCGACACTGACGAAACAGTGCGGGAAGATACCTCTTTGGATGCGTTGGGAAAGCTCAAGCCTGCGTTCAGGGAAGGCGGCACAGTTACCGCCGGGAACGCACCTGGCGTTAATGATGGGGCATCGGCACTAGTGGTCACTTCACTTGAACGTGCCCGCAGTTTAGGTGTTGAACCCATGGCCCGTATCGTGGCCCAGGCAACATCTGGAATTGAGCCTGAACTGGTAATGATGGCGCCGGTCGAGGCTATGAGACGGCTTATCAAGAAAGCCGGATGGACGTTCGCTGACATTGATCTGATCGAGTTGAACGAAGCCTTTGCGGTGCAGGCTGTGGCGATCATTAGGGAGTTGAATCTTGACCCGGAGCGTGTGAATGTCAGCGGCGGCGCGGTAGCGCTGGGGCATGCGATCGGACAATCCGGATCGCGCTTGCTTACGACCATGCTTTACGAGATGAAACGTCGCGATGCGCACCGTGGAGTGGTTGCACTTTGCCTGGGTGGAGGTAACGCCGTGGCCCTGGCGGTCGAACGGTAAGAAGGGTAGAAGATACGTAAATAATGACACCAACAGGTCACAATAAGACTCTTGGCATCCTGCATCTGGCCTATGGTGGCTTTATGGTGCTGCTGATCATCGCCATTTCCATTTTCATGCTAATGATGATAGGCGTGATTGCGAGCAGCAATAACAGTGGGGAGCCCATTCCAGTTGGCCTCTTCGCGGTGGTGATGGTTTTCGTGATGGGGATTAATCTGTTGCTAATCACGCCGTCGTTCCTTGCGGGTTACGCTTTGCTGAAGCGCAAGCGTTGGGCGAAAACAATGGGAATCGTCGCGGCGATTGTGGCCGGCATGAGTTTTCCTCTGGGCACGGCCCTCTGTGTTTACACACTGTGGTTCTTGTTTGGAGAAAGTGGAAGGTTTCTTTATCACAAAGCGGCTTACGCGCTTCCTCCTGGTGATGCCTCGTGGGCCAGGACGACCAGCCGTGAACTTGAGCGCGAATATGTCCCGCCGTCAGCACCGCCCGACTGGCGATAGTTGGTCAATCCGGAGTGTACGCGAGTGAGTGAAGTGATTGGCGTAGTGGGCGCCGGAACCATGGGCAACGGTATAGCCCAGGTTGTCGCGCGTGCCGGTTATTGCGTAGTCATGCGTGACGTGAAGGACGAGTTCCTGGAACGCGGTCTGGTGGCGATCGACAAGAGCTTACAGCGAGATGTTGAGAAAGAGCGTTTGGCAGCTGATGAGAAGGATGTGATTCGTGGCCGCATTCAAGCAACGACTTCGCTTGAGCCGCTGCGCGAGGCGTCGATAGTGATCGAAGCCGTAACAGAAAACTTGGAAGTCAAAACTGAGATTTTCAAGACGCTCGACCAGATCACGCCTCCGGAAACGATTCTGGCTTCGAACACTTCGTCGATCTCGATAACTAAGTTGGGCGCTGCAACGAATAGAGCTGACAAAGTCATTGGCATGCACTTCATGAATCCCGTGCCGGTGATGAAGTTAGTGGAGGTTATCCGCGGCATTGCCACGTCCGACGATACTTATCAGAAGGTGGGCGCGCTAACAGAGAAGCTGGGTAAGACGGCTCTCGATTGTCAGGACTCCCCGGGCTTCGTTTCCAACCGCGTTCTCATGCCCATGATTAACGAGGCGATCTTTACTCTGTACGAAGGAGTAGCGACGCGCGAGAGTATTGACGGTATTATGAAGCTGGGTATGAACCATCCGATGGGGCCTCTGACGCTGGCGGATTTCATCGGCCTGGATGTTTGCCTGGCTATCATGAACGTAATGCATGAAGGGTTTGGTGATCCCAAGTATCGTCCGTGTCCTTTGCTAAGACGGTATGTCGATGCGGGCTGGTTGGGGAGAAAAACCGGACGCGGGTTTTACGAGTACTAAGTACGGGGGCCGGGTGTCGGGTCCAGGGGTCGGCTTATCAGCTCTTTTTTGCTATAACCCTTTCAGATGACGCAAGTAGCTCATTATTGCCAGAAATGCCTGGCGGCAAATCCGCTGGGTCAGGACTTTTGTTCGCGTTGCGGTACACGGCTCATGATCGTCGTTGAGCCGCCGTCATCTCGTTACGAGT
>JAMQPH010000892.1 GCA_023717605.1 Pyrinomonadaceae bacterium | reverse complement strand
TTGATCAACTGCGTCTGATTGTCGGGGTCAACTGGGGAGAGCGCGATGCCTTCCACCCCTTTAGCCAGCAAATCGTCAAGCAGCCTTTTCTGCTCGGCGGCGGTCCCGTCCGAGGGAATCCTAAACTCCACGGTCACGTCGTTCAGTTCGGTGTCGGCTTTCTCCGTACCTTTGCGCGCGATGGTCCAGAAATCGGACGCGTTGTTCGTAACGAAAGCCAGGCGCAGGCTCTTTGACTCGCCTCCGCCACCGGTAGAACCACCGCCGCTATTACAAGACGCGATTATCACCAAACACGCACAGATGAGCGCGCTACGAAATATTATTTTCATGCTCTCCTCCGATCTAATATTGAACTCTCTCGGTAGCCTTGCGGACGTTTCGAGTGCCATTCCCACGCTGAACCGATAATCGCGGCAAGGTCTGGTTGCTGTGGTTGCCACCCGAGCAAGGTACGGGCACGGGCAGCATCGGCGACCAGATGAGACGGATCGCCGGGTCGGCGTCCCTGCATCTCAGTCACGATCTCTTTGCCGGTAACCTGGCGCGCAGCTTCTACCACTTCCAGCACCGAATAGCCTTGACCGTGCCCGAGGTTAATGGCGGTTGACGCATTACCCGAGCGCAGATATTCCAGTGAAAGCGCATGCGCCGCAGCCAGATCGGTAACGTGGATATAGTCGCGTACGCAAGTTCCATCGGTCGTCGCGTAGTCGCTGCCGAAAACAGTGACACGCTCAATTTCTCCCTGCGCTGCTTTCAGCACTAGAGGGATTAAATGCGTTTCTGGTTCGTGGTGTTCGCCCCGCTCTGGGGTCGCGCCTGAAGCGTTGAAGTAGCGCAAGGCGACGAACTTTAGATTATAAGCGCGGTCGTAGTCCAACATGATGCGCTCGACAAAGAGTTTTGACCAGCCGTAGGGATTCGTCGGGAGTTGTGGATGCGATTCGTCAATCGGGATGCGTTGCGGCTCGCCGTAGGTGGCGCAGGTCGAGGAGAACACCACGCGGCGGATTCCCGCAGCCACCAGTGCGCCGAGTAGCCTGATGCCCTGTTCCAGATTGTTCTCATAATAGAGTGCGGGTTGGCTGACAGACTCGCCGACGTACGCGAGCGCTGCGAAGTGGATGCACGCATCAATGTTGTGCTCTCGCGCGATGCGTGTGATCAACTCGCGGTCACCGACGTTCCCTTCGTAGAACGGAACCTCAGGCGCGACCGCGGCGCGGTGCCCGCGCGACAAATTATCCAAAACAACTACCTGCTCGCCGCGCGCGCGCAAAAACTCGGTGGTAACGCTGCCGATATAGCCCGCGCCGCCAGTTACCAGAATCGCCATAGTTTTCCTAACCTGCTAACGAAGAACGCTTCCAATGAACGACAGGCGCCGGTAGTTTAGAGTTCAACCTTTAGGTTGCGCGTTCCGAAGACACAAGCTAAAGCTTGAACTCTGAACTTCTTGACTCCAACCAACAGTACCCTAACAGCTGCGCTCGACATCAATCTGAAGTTTCAAGTCCGACGTAGTATCAGGTGCCCAAACGCCGCGCTCCCGGGAGATGATCCGCTGAAGATGTAGGGCTGGTGTCCAGTTCTCTCAGCAAAGCTGCGGGCCACTTCATCAACAGCAGTCCCGGCGTCACGCCGTCCAAGTACGGCTACAGTCCCGCCGCTGCCGCCTCCGGTGATCTTTGCGCCGTAGAGCCCACGCTTCACGCCAGCTGCTCTAACCAGTTCGACGAGCTCGTCGGTGCCCTTCGAACCCAGGCCGCATGCCGAATAGCTCGCATGCGATTGGTACATCAATTCACCTAATGACTCTGGTTCCAGGTTGCCTTGCCACTCGCAGTGATTGCGCAACAACTCCGCAAACTTGTTGACCCGCGAATTCTCGTAAACGGCATGTGCTGCCGGAGCACGGACGGCGTAGGTCCGTCCGGGCTCGACGCTCGTCACGGTGTCCGTGGTCCCTCCGTAACGCTCGAGGAACTCCTCTCCAAGTAGTCTCTCAGGAAGCTCGGCGAACCTTTCTTCAAACTCCGAAGGTGCGAGGTTCGCTAAGTAACCTCCCCAGCGCGCATCACTAATAGAAACGGTGGCGCCGATCTGCTGGGCAGTCAGCCCGGAGAGCTCGGCAATGATTCGATAGCCCATGAATGCGCCTACACGCACCGAGCCGTAATCGCTTCCGCCGACAGAATGCCGCACTCCTGAATCAAGCCCCCACACGGCTAGATCTGGCGGCAACAAGATCGTCCCCAGCAGTTCCGCCGGTTGACAGAGGAGCGCGAGCAATTGATTCTCTTCCCCACAGGCGGACGTCATCTGATCCATAACGCCGCACGGCGCTCCGACAACCAGGTTTTCAACACGCTGGCACAGCAGAGCTAATTCCCGCGGCCCAACTTCAAGGTCGAACGCCGCCGCTACCGCGCTCATCGTACCTACTTCGAGCGCAGCCGACGAACTCACGCCTTTGCCCTCTGGTACCCGCGAGGAGATGAGCAAGCGCGCTCCATCGTTGAAGCGCACGCCGAGTTCACGCATCAACACGAGAAAGACGCCTGCAACGTAAGCCGCCCAATGCGACGTCGCTTCCCGGTTGAAATATCTTCGGGCTTCGTCGTACTCAATCGGTTCCCCATCGCGCTCCAAGTCTGCCAAGGGCATCTCGAAACTCACGATTCGCGTCTCATTGTCGATCAGGCTGACGACCCGTAGCTGTCGCATGTCGTCCTTTTGCAATGCCACGAAGGTCGCTTCGGCAATCGGCAATTCAAGCACGAGTGAGCCAGAGTAGTCGGCGATTCCTCCCATCACGTCGAGCCTGCCAGGAGCGCGGGCAACTGTGAGTTCCAACTGCGGGTCAAAGAGCGCGCGCATCTCCAGCGCCGGATGAACTTCGAGGTTGCTCACTGTTTCGAGAAATGCCGGCACGTCGGCGAGCTGACGGGCACCGCCACGAATGATTTCGTAGGCTGTCTGCAGCCTTTCTCCGTGCATGCTCGTCATCTCAATCGTGTATTCAAACCACGCCGTTTCAAGGCATCCTGCAACAGCGGTTCGATCTCGCGGCGGATCACGTCGTTCGCGTATCCAGCACAGGCTATGTCAGGCTCGACCCTGAGTGGAGCACGCAAGGGACCGCCTCGCTCATCAGTTACGATCACGCCCGCCTCGCGCGCAATCAGTTCCGTACACATGTCGTAGGGATGACAACAAATACCGAGCGCGAGACCACGGCTGTTCAGGACCTTTTCAATCAACGGGCGTAAATCCGCCACGAAGCGGTCGTGTCCCATCATCAGCTCGTAAAGCTGGCCACCCGACGAGAGGTACTGATCCTCGAAGCAATGCGCCTTGCCAGGCTCGACGGGGCCGAGCGCACCGCTCACGATCTCTTCGTCAATCGCCGCAAGTTCATCCCGCGCGCCGGGGAAGAAGCGAGCGATCATTGCAAAGCCGTGCCGGATAGTCGTGGCCCGCGATGGCCGCAACGAAAGAGGCTGACTTTTGTCCGTAAGACGGTTGAATCGTTCGGCGTGTGCACCGTGCCCGCGCATCGACCACAGGTTATCGCTAAGGTGTTGCTTGACCAGTGGTATCTCGGTCTGTACCGCGAGCTCTATCTCTTGCAGGTTCGTCTCGTTGCCACGATTTCCAGCTACTCCAGTCAAGACCCACGCACTTCTTTTCTGATACATCAGGCCCCGTGTTCCGTCAATCGGATCGACGACGACGCGCCAAACGGCTTCTCTCTCCGCCGCCCCTCTGGGCAGCACCAACTCGCCACCCTCGATCCCTTCTGCAACCAGTACGAGCGGCGCGAGGCTCGCCACTTCGTGCTCGAACAATTCGACCAGCAGCTCTTCACTGACACGATCGACCGCGTAGATTGTATCGCCCTCCGATTCGTCGTCTGAGACTTCAGCGAGTTGCTCCAGCGCCACCTTCTCACACTCTGCAACCACAGCATCTCGCACCCGCTCGTGAATGCGGCGAATCGGGCCGAGCAACTCCGACGCGTCGCGCGCGGCGCTGATCATGATTGCTCCTGCAACGCGTGCTTGTAATGTATCTCCGGCTGCGACCGCAGTTCCGCAGCTTTTTCCTCCGGCGCAGTGTCGGAAAGGAAGTTCCCACCGCCAATTTCTGGTCCTGCCAGATACTTAAGGAGATTCGGACGACGCAACGGCGGATGGAACTCGATGTGGAAGTGGAAGCTGGAGTAATCACCGCTGTCAGTTGGGGCCTGGTGCAACGGCATCACATAAGGGAAAGGCATTAACCATAGGTTGTCGAATCTGATCAGAACTTGCTTAAGCAAGGCAGCGAAATCGCGGAGTTCATCAGGAGCAAGCGTAGCTAGGCTCGGGTGCGTCGCTTTTGGCGCCACGAAAACCTCGTAAGCGTAGCGCGCAAAATATGGGATGAAGGCGATGGCTGATTCGTTCTCGCAGATGATGCGCCGACCGTCTTCAATCTCAGCTTGGATCACGTCCTGAAAAAGAACGCGTCCCGTTTCTGCCAGGTGGCGCTGGCTGGCACGCGCTTCTGTCTCGATGGTCTTGAAGACAAAGTTGGTCGCGTAAATCTGGCAGTGAGGGTGCGGATTTGAGACGCCGACCGCTTCGCCTTTGTTTTCAAAAATCAGTACGTGCTTGATCTCTTCACGACCGCCAAGCTCTCGGTATTGTTCCTGCCAAACGCCGAGCAGGTTTTCGATCTCGCACGACTCCAGCTCGGCAAGGGCCAGACTGTGGTTGGGGCTATAACATACGACCCGCGCGATGCCACGAGCGGGTTGATTGAGGTAAATGCCCGGCGGACGCTGCAGCGTTTGCGGAGCGTCGAAGCCAACACTCGGGTGATCGTTGTCAAAGACGAACGTGCCGGTGTAATTATCATTGCGTGCGCCGCTCACGCGCAGATTTCCGGGACATAAATAACAATCCGCAAGGTATTCCGGTAAGGGGTCGCCGTCGTGCTCAATCGTCTCGCCGCTCCACGGGCGATTTTGTCTGTGCGCCGCAACGATCACCCACTCCTCGCGCAAAGGATGCCAACGTTCTTCCCAGTACATTGTGTGTAATCTCAGTCAATAGGACCTATAGGACCCATAGGACCTATCGCCCTCTTTTACTTAGACCAGCGTTATCTGCAAACGAGTCACCGAAGCTGGCGGGAAGCGGAAAGAAATAGCGCCAGCGTTAACCGTGACCTGTTCACTGCGCGGTCGCACGGCTTGCGGATTCTCGAACGTGTTGTGTGCATGAACGTCGGGCGCCGTCAGCACCTGCGCCTGCGCGGAACCGGCGCGCGCACCTCGTATTGCAATCTCCGCCTCTCGCGGCTCGCTCAGGTGTGGGTTGGTCACGGTCATCGTCAGTTGCTTGCCGTTCACCGACGCCGACCCCGACAATCCCCAGAATTCGGCGGGCTTGTCAACGCGAGTGTACTGAACTTCCGGAGCGCTGAATACGGCTCGGACGGCCGTGCCACCCATGTGCGGCATGAACATCTCGAAGACGTGGAAGGTCGGCGTCATGACGAACTTGTCTTCGTGCGCGAGGAAGAGCGAGTGCAGGCAATTGACGAGCTGCGCGACGTTCGCCATCGCTACCTTGTCGGCGTGGCGATTGAAGGTGTCGAGCGTGAGACCGGCGAGCACCGCGTCACGCATGGTTGACTGCTGGCCGAGCAGGTGCGACGGATGCACCTCCGAACCGGGCTTGTACCACGCACCCCACTCGTCGACAACCAGTTTGACGCGATGTTGCCGGTCGTACTCTCCCATGATCGTCCAGTGCTGGTTGATGAGCGACTCCATGCGGTCGGCCTCGCGAAGCAGTTCGTAATATTGGGCAGCGTCGAAACTGAGCGCGTCGCCTTTGGCAGCGAACCAGTCGTTGGTCTTCCCGAGGCCGAGGTTCCAGGCGTAGTGGTGGAGACCCCAGCCGTAGATCCCGCCGAACAGCCCCCGGTTCTTCTCTGCAGTCTTCGAGAAGAAGCCGCGCGTCCAGTTCGTGTCGTCAACATTCGCGCCCGACGCGATGAACTTCAGCTCAACACCGTAGCGTGGGACTGCAGCCGTAAAACGCCGGTACTCGGCTGCGTATTCTTCGGGCGTGAAATTGCCCCCGCAACCCCACGACTCGTTGCCAACGCCCCAAAAGCGCACCCGGAATGGATCGCGGCTCGGCGTCGCGCCGCTCGCCCGCCGCTCAGCGCCCGTGGTCGAGCCGGCGGGTGAATTGCAGTACTCGATCCACTCATAGAACTCCTGCGCGCCGAGACCGCGAACGTTGGCAGCAAGATAACCCTCAGATCCTGCCAATTGGCAGAAGCGAAGAAACTCGTTTGTCCCGAAGTGATTCGTCTCAAACTTCCACGGGCCGGCGGGAGAATTTTTGGGCCATTCAGGCGCGTCCGCCCAGAAGTTTGTGCGGCGCGGGCGGCGGTCACGCGGCCCCGTGCCGTCGCGCCAATCATAGCTGTCGGCGAAGCAGCCGCCGGGCCAGCGTATGACCGGGGCCTTGATGCGCTTCATGGCGTCAACGAGCGCAGTGCGGATGCCGCCCGTGTTTGGCACTTTTGAGTTCTCGCCGACCCAGATGCCGTCATAGACGACGCCACCAAGGTGTTCGGCAAAGTGCCCGTAGATGTCGCGGTTGATGGTGCCTATCTCTTCGCCAACCAAAACTTCGACGCGCGAATCAGCAGCACGCGAAAACTGCGCGAAGCCGCTAGCGCGGCCAGCTACCAACCCCGCGCTAATGGCAACCGCGCCGCGTAAGAATTCGCGTCTCTTCACATTCGCCGCCCGAATTAATTTGTAGGGGCGTCCCTCCGTGGGCGCCCCATCGCTGTCGTCCAAGGGGGGCCGAAGCCAAGCTGGGGCGCCCACGGAGGGACGCCCCTACAATCATTCCCCGGGTCTTCAAAAAGTTCAGAAGCGCACCTCGCTTAGCCTTTTGACGACCTCTCGCAGCTCTTTCTCGTCGCGCTCTTTCTGTGTATCGCTCAGACGCTTGAAAGTAGACATCGCCGCCTGCGCATCAGCGGTGCGTTTGAGTCGTCCGTAGGCGCGGCCCAGTTGGTAATAGGCTTCAGCCACTGTCGGATCGAGTTTAATAACCTGCTCAAGTTCGGCTGCGGCTTGCGTCCAGCGCTGGGAGCGCATGAAAAGTTTGCCCAGCGATAGACGCGCTGGAGTGAATGTAGGATCCAACTCTGCCGCCCGCCTGAGATGAGTTTCGATGCGCGCCACGTCCGCATCCACTTGTTTGAGCAGAGCGTCAGCGATCAGGTGGTGAACAACGGCCAGTTTCGGATCGACGCGTAAAGCATTTTCATAGAGCGAGACCGCCTCGACGTAGGCGCCGCCCTTGGCCCGAATCAGCCCCAGATAGGCTAAAGCCGGAGCGAATTGAGGATCCAGATCGATGACTCTCTTCAGTGCCCGCGAGGACTCTTCATCCTTGTCGAGCTTGAAGTATGCAAATCCAAGGGCGAACCAGAGGCGCGACGATTTGGGAAAAGACTGGAGCGCCTCTTCAAGTCTAATAACAGCTGCAGTAGGCGCGTTGGCGTTGGTCAATAGAATTGCATAATCGAAACGATACTTCTCTGAGTGCGGGTCCCGCTGAATCGCCAGACGCATGGCCGGTATCGCGTTTTCCGGGTGGCCGCTTCGCTCGTAAACCTCGGCCAGTAGGGCGTAGACGGGGGCCGCGTCCATGCCGCGCGCTACTGCCAGTTCGAGCGTACGCCCGGCGGCTGGCAGATCCCTGGCGGCGAGGTAAACGCGCGCCAGCCTCACAACCGATCCCTGATCCGATGGCTCGATTTTTATTGCAGCAACCAACTCGGCCTCTGCTTCCCTCAACAATCCGGCTTCGAACAATGCGCTGCCGAGTTCGGCTCGCGCAGCGGCGGTGTGGGCCGAGGTCCCACTTTCCCCCGCCACGCGTGCACTGTAGTCGCGGTAATTATTTGCTGCAGCTGGATAGTCCTGGAGACGTAACGAGATGACGGTCAAAGCGCGGGCAATCTCGACGTCGGGCTTAATAGCTTGAGCACGTGTGAACAACTCGGCAGACACTCGCAGATCAGCAGGTGTACCTGATGCGAAGCGGATCTGTGCGAGGTTGACAAGCGCATTGGGCTGATCGCGGTCGATCTTCAGCGACGCTTCGAACTCGGCGGACGCGAGCGTGAGCCGTCCCGTTCGCAACAGTATTGCCCCGTAGTTGTTCCTAGCCGAAGCGCGCCGAGGTTCGGCTTTCGCCGCTGCCGAGAAATGTCGTTCCGCCTCTTTCAGATCGCCGGCGCGGTCGGCGATGATGCCGAGATAAGTGTGGGCTGTCACTTCGTCCGGGTTGAGACTGAGGACTTTCTCGAAGGAATCACGCGCAGAAGCCGTATCCCCACGCTCGAATGCGGCCAGCGCGTCATCGAGGAGTTGCTTTGCTTGTCGAGCTGAAGACGGGATGCTCCCAGCGGAGGGAGAGACTGATTGGGCGCGGCACAGGCTTCGGTCGACCGGGCACATCGTGACGGCGAGTACGGGGAGCAGCAAAAGCGGCTGACACAATTTAATCTGGCGCACGATGAACAAGGCCCATGCGAAGCGGAATTGTAAGTTGAAATCGAACGGTGGAATTGTAAGTCAAACCGAATGGGGGCGCAGCCCGTTCGGATTTCTGCCGCGCCCCGCCGTCGTTTCGAGCATTGCGACTAGAAGACAAACCGCCCGCCGACTTGAATCCGGCGCGGCTGGAAGATATCTCCGGTACGCGCTGAGATGCCGTAGTTCACGTCGTCAACGTTGACGTTCGCCACTCCGTAGCGCCCGCGGTTGAAGAGGTTGAAGAATTCCGCCCTTATCTCGAAATACGTCGTCTCAGTGAGCTTCGTCTTCTTCATAATGCTGAAGTCCTCCGTGTAGAAGGGCTGCGCACGCAAGCCGCCATATGTCGGAGCAGCGTTGCCGAAGAAGACAAGCGGGTCAGCGTAGTAGCCAACGTACGCCGGGTTGACGGTTAGTCCACCATCGAGCGAGAAGGCCGGCGCCGCGCGGTAGTCGACGGGCCGCGAGAAGGCCGCCGGGTTGAGCTGACGGTATTGCACCGGCCCCGAAGGGATGTCTGTGTAGAACGGCTGTCCCGTGACGTTCGGTCTTAGGTTGCCCAGGTAGCCGGCGAGCTGAAGGAAGTCCCTCTGTCCGCCCGCGATGAACGGGGTCAAAGCCGGCCCGTTGCGATACCGGTGGATCCCTGTCAACTGGAATCCGCCGACCACACGGTCAACCCAGCCACCCTGATCGAGGTACCGCTTGCCCTTACCGAAAGGCAACTCGAAAATGTAGTTGAAAACGAGAGAGTGTGGCGGGATGCTCGGCGAGACCGAACGCAGGGCGGCGCGGTCGAACGGGTTCTGGATCACACCATTGAGCGGAGAGTCGCCGAAAATATCTTCACCTGCGTCCGTTATCAACTTGGCGAAGGTATAAGAGAATCCGGCCTGTATGCCCTGCGAGAAGCGCCGGGTAACATCAACCTTCCCCGCGTTGTAAGAACTCTGGCCCTGGCTCTCCAAACGGTTGTTGATGATCCCATACTGCGGGAACGATCTGAGCGATTGGGCGACCGTTCCGGCGAACGCCCCTCCCTGGCTGGAGAAAGTGGGGTACACAGCAGCAGGGCTAGCGGCCAACGGAACCCCAACGCTTGCAGCAAAACTACGTTCGGTCGGCGTGACGGCGGCGAGCTGCTTGGAGAGCAGCGGCAGGCCGAGTTTGAGCGCGTTAAGCGGTATTTTGTTGATTGGGTCGAAGTTCGATCGCAAGCGCGATCCCTTGCTCCCGATGTAGCTGGCTTGGACCGCAAAGTTCCAGGGCAGTTGGCGCTGAATGTCGACGCTGTACTGCACGGTGCGCCCAGTCTTGAAGTTCTTGTCGAAGAAGTCGAGGTCGTTTCGGTCGAGCTGGCCCACCACCTGACTATTCGGGTCGGCCAAGGGCACCGGCGGATAGTTGTCGAGGGTGATGAAGGCGTCGAGGCCGCCGTTGATGTTAACGGCGCCGGGGCTGTAGCCAAGCGCGCCCGTGTTGCCGAAGTCGTTATAGACAACCGGCGCGTAGTAAATTCCGTAGCCGCCGCGCACGACGGTCTTGTCGTTGATTGAGTAGGCAAAGCCGACACGCGGTCCAATGTTCGTCCTGTCCGGATACACGAGTCCGAAGTTTACCGCCTGCAGGCCACCCTGCCCGATCGCCCCAACCACCGCCCCCAGGCGCCCGCCGGCCGACGGGTTCGCCGTGTCGGGGTCGAAGCCGCGGAAGAAGCCGCGCGCCTCTTCGCGTGGGCGCCCGTAGTCGTAGCGGATGCCAATGTTCAGAGTCAGGCGCGGCGTAACTTTGTAGTCATCCTGGGCGAAAAACGCGTAAGAGAAGAAGCGCAGTGCCGGGTCAATCGTTTGGTTACTGTTAAATGAAAATTCCGGCCTGCCGGTAATGAGGCTGGCGATGGGCCAACCCTGGGTGAAGTCGTTCGTATTTCCGGTCTGGTTGCTGCGGAAGTTGAAATTACCGCCGATGTCGAAGTGGGCGGCGTTGTTCAACTGCTGGATTCGCACCTCCCCGCCAAACTTCAGCGTATGCTCGCCCCGGATGTAGGTCACGGAGTCGCTCAGGTGGACCGAGTTGTCACCGACCCGGTTATCGAAGAAGGTGGACCCACCTGGCTGGTAGGCGCGGGGGTCGGTCGAGGTCACCTCGTTGCCGTAGCCGGGGAACCCGACGAGCGGGAGGCCGAAGTTCTGCGTGGCATTCGGGCTGAGGCCGGTCGAGCTAGCCGGAATGCCGCGAGTGAAGTTACGGTTCTGCACATCAGAGCGTGAGAAGCCGGCGTTGAAGTGGTTGATGAGAGTCGGAGTTAAGGCCCAGTCGTGCTGCGCGCGCGCGTAGTAGGATTTGAACACCTGGTTCCAAACCCCCTGAGCTACGAAAGGCTCGGGGAAGCGCGGGAAGCCACCCTTGATGCTTGGCAGCTTGCGAAATGTGTAGCTGAAGTTGATTGTCTGACGGTCGGTCACGTTGTGTGTGATCTTCGTCACGTAGTAGTTCGTCTCGGCGGTCGCATTCGATGAAGCTCGATAGTTACGGAAAACGCTCGATCCGTTTAGTCCCGGTTGGTTCGGAATCGGGAAGAGGTTGACGAAATTGCGACCGACAGGGGAGATAACCGCGCCGCCCAGGTATTGATCCAGCCGGTTGCCAGGAATTGCTGTCCGTGATCCCGCCGGCTGAGAGGGGTCGAAAATCTGGACCGGGCCGCCGAAGAACTGAAGCACGTACGGGTCGGTCAACAATTCTCCGAAATCGCCGTTGCGCATCCTCGCGGTCGGTACGGTCACGTCCACCGACTGCGACTGAGACGTGCGGTAGCCACCGTAGTTGAAGAAGAAAAATGTCTTGTTCTTACCGCTCAGGATGGATGGGCCACCCTCACTGAATCGCGGGAGGTAGAGAGGGCCGCCGACGCTAAAGCCATAATCGAACTGCCGGTCGAGCGGCTTTTCAAGGCAATTAACACCCTCCGTGCATCCGCTCTGAGAATTCAGAATCCGATTGCGATCAATGTTGGAGTTCAAGGCTTCGTTGATATGGAAAAGATAAGCCTCGCCATGGAAGTCGTTGCTGCCGGTCTTGATGGTGAAGTTGACGACGCCGCCAGATGAGCTGCCAAACTCCGCCGAGTAGCTGCTGGTCGCGACCGTGAACTCCTGGAAGGCGTTCGGACCCGGTGCGACCTCAGAGAAGAACGTACCGTTCTCGCCGCGCCGCGTCTGCGCCCCGTCAATAAGTATGTCTGCGCCCAGGCCCTGACCGCCGTTGATACGGAAGTTGGTGGCGTTGGTGCCCGTACTGCCCGAGGTCGCGCCTGTTGCAGTTCGATCGTTTGACACCACGCTGCTGTCGAGGAAGATGAACGAGAGCGGTGAGCGTCCACCACTCTCGGAGGCAACCAGCAGCGGCAATTCCCGCACTTGCCTTTCAGTAACGTTGAGTTGGCTCGCGGGCGTCTCGGTGAGTAACACCGGGCCACTGTCAGCCGAAACCATCACGGTGTCGCCGATCGCGCCGACTTCGAGTGTGACATTAACCGTGCGGTTAATCTGCACGGCGATTCTGACATCTGCAATCGATGCGGTCTTGAAGCCTGGGGCCTCGACCTTTAGCGTGTAAGTCGCTGCTTGCAACTGCGGGATACTGAAGTCTCCCTCATTGTTTGTAGTGACCTCGCGAGCTTCGTTGGTTTCAGCGTTCGCGAGAGTGACCTTAGCATCCGGGACCACCGCACCGTTCTGGTCCGTCACCCTGCCAGTTAAAGAGCCGCGATCGCTTTGAGCAAGGACTGGCGAAACACACGCGAGCGCGAGCGCTAGCAGACCAGCCATAGTTAGATTACGGGCTTTCATTGCTACCTCCCAGAAAGAAGAAACGCAAGCAAGAATTGGATTGAAACGACAGAGGACGTTAACCATCGTCAACGCCGGGGGGGCGCTTCTAGTCGAGTAATTCGGGAACAACCGAGCTATTCTTCTGGCAACTTCCTGTATCCGACACGTTGGAGGAACCCGACAAAGTTGCGTTGACTAAGAAAAAGTCCAAACGATCCAAATTAGAGTAACAATCCAAAGACCTGGTCTGGAGCCAGGCTGAAAAGGAAGCTAATAAATTGCCTGTCATGCATAAAGCTGACCCGAATTAGCAGAAGTTATGTTCGTTTACACCACAAATGAGCATAATGTCAAGAAAAATCTCAACCTAAAGTTTGAGACACTGCTCTCGTCCAGGGCTGATGGAAGTTGAGTTGAGGGCTTTCGGGATGACTTATGAGACAACATGCCCAGTGCCAGGTACTCGTGCAGTTTCGAAATCGCTAATGAAGGTTCGAACACTCCTACAGAACCGCGAGCGGTAGCGACCGGATGCTAGACTCAACCTTGCTGATGGCGGTTCTATGGTCGTCGAGTGTTGGATCCGGTCGCTACCGCTCGCGGTTCTGTAGTGGAGTGGCGTTCCCCGACTGGTTAAACTGCATCAGTGCCCGTGCCAAAACAGCCTCAGAATCTGTTGTTCACAGTGTGGTACAGTTCATCCTCGCTATTAAATCAATCACGTTAGATCAACGTAGCAGCGTGGCAGCAAATTTCATGTGTCCTGCGAAGTTCTGTTTAGTAATGCCTCTGTTGGCCTTCGCGATTCTCCTCACGTTCCCGGCAATGAGTTGGGAACAGCAGCAACCACCGCAGGAGCTCCAGGGAGACATCCGTCAGGTGCATGATCCAACCACCATTAAGGAGGGTGACACCTACTATCTTTTTTCAACGAGGGCAGGTATTGCGATCCGATGCTCGAAAGACCTCATTAGCTGGCGGTTGTGTGGCGATGTCTTTGCTCACCTGCCGCAGTGGGCTGTGCGAGATGTTCCGGGCCTCAGAGGTTTATGGGCGCCGGACGTCTCCTACTTCAACGGTAAGTATCACCTCTACTACTCCGTATCTACCTTCGGAAGCAATCGCTCCAGCATAGGCCTGGTGACAAATCAGACGCTCGACCCCACCAGCGACAGATACAGGTGGCAGGACCAGGGAAAGATTATCGGCTCCATGCCTGCGGATGATTGGAATGCAATTGATCCCAATATCGTCATCGATGAGGAGAGTCAACCCTGGCTGTCGTTCGGGAGCTTCTGGGGCGGTATCAAATTGCGGAAGATCGATCCGGAAACAGCCAAGCCTTCAACCAGGGACACGACGCTCTATTCTCTCGCCAGCCGTCCGCGAACCCCGGAGTTGCCCGGCGCGATTGAAGCTCCAGCCATCATCAGAAAGGACGGCTACTACTACCTCTTTGTCTCTTTCGATTTCTGCTGCCGCGGATTAGAAAGCACCTACAACATTCGCGTCGGTCGTTCGCGGCGAATAACCGGACCATACATGGATAGACAGAGCAAACTCATGATGGAAGGCGGGGGCACGATCGTGGTCATGGGTGGAAAACGCTGGAGAGGGCCGGGACACTGCGCTATCTTGCAGGATAAAGACGGCGAGAAGCTCGTGTACCATGCTTACGATGCCAATGCGCGCGGCACTCCGACACTCCGGATCTCTTCGCTAATTTGGGACGCGGCCGGCTGGCCAACAATTTCATCCTCTTCCGATCTCCCTGATTAGTCGAGAGAGACGGATTCATTTTCCATTTGTCATTTGACAGTTTTCATTTGTCATTGCAAAAGCAAGAAGAGTGGGACGTCATGAATCATCTTGTTCGGCATCACTCAAGACGTCTCCCCAATGACAAATGAAAACTGTCAAATGACAAATGGAAAATGAGAGAATGTCCGCAGCTTGCGCCGTACAGCACCCCTCAGCATGTCACGCGCGTCGTACATCAATCCCCTTGGCGACGAACGGGGCGATGTCTTCGTCAGTAGCACCCTTGTCAGTTATGAGGACGTCGATATCTTCTGCGGGCCAGATCAGGGCCGTACCGATTTCTCCAATTTTTCGATTATCTGCGACCACGATTCGCTGTCGCGCCTGACGCATCATTGCCCGGTGGATCATTGCCTGCTCAGGGTAGTTCGTGGTCAGGCCGTGCTCGATGTCAATCCCGTCCACGCCTATGAAAACCTTATCAACGAACATTTCGCTGGCGTTCTGGATCGCCGCTGCTCCAACGAGCGCAAACCAGTCCCCACTAAGAAAACCGCCGGTTACAAAAACCTTCAGGTCGTCGCGGTTGCTGAGCTCCATCGCAACGTTCACGGCATTAGTTAGTACAGTGATCCCTTTATGAAGACAGACGCTGCGCGCCACCTGGGTAGCTGTCGTCCCCGCTCCTATGGCAAGGACTTCGCCGTCGCTCACAAGTTCAGCCGCCACCAGACCAATGCGGCGCTTCTCGGCGCCGTGTTGTCGTTCCTGCTCGTGAAAGTAAGAGATGTGGCGAAACGGCTCGTACAACAGCCGCTGAATAGGTACAGCGCCGCCGTGGCTGCGACGCAACAATCCACGCTGTTCAAGTTCGGCGAGGTCGCGACGGATTGTTGTTGGTGAGACCTTGAGGCGTTTGGCCAGACTAGCTACTGAAATTTTTTCAGCGCGGAGCAGTTGCTGCAAAATAAGCTGGGCGCGTCGCTCAGTCGCGGAGAGTTCGTCGACAGTCCGAGTTTTGGGGGCGAGTTCAATGCTCACAAGTGGTTTATCTAGCCTGGTCGAGAGGTCGTTCTGCTGTGTTCGCTTCTCTGCGCCCGCATCTTATGGTGTTGCCGGGGCGGGGTCAACCGCTACCTCAGGACCGCTAGCCAACTGCAGAACTACGCAGCTCCTTGTCTAGTCTTGCGGAGGCTCGATCAACTTCAGGATTACACTTTCCTGATTGCGCTGCTGCTTCCTCAAGTCGTCGGCACGGGCGAACATTCTCTTTGCCGCTTCTTTGTCACCTAGCTTCGTGTAAACCAGACCAAGCTGATAGTTCGCGCGCAGGTCGTTGGCGTCAAGTTCAACGGCGCGCTCGAGAGCTACCCGCGCTTCATTGTAGCTACCCGCTTCGCGATAGGCAGCTCCGATCGCCGCGTGCGCCGCCGCATGGTCAGCGCGTGAGCTAATAACTCGACGGTACGTTTCGACAGCGGCGGTGCGGTTCCCCGCTTTCTCGAGGCTAACGCCAAGCAGGTATTCAGTGTCGGGATCCGCTTTGAGACTGAGACTGCGTTGAAGCGCAGCCTGCGCTTCCGTAAATAGATCCTGACGAAGCAATGCTGCACCGAGTAGATAGAAGCCTGCGGGGTCCCGCGGTTGCAGCTCGACGTAGCTCCTCATGAGGCGCGCAGTTTCAACCGTCTCGCCCTTCCTCCATCGGACTGCCGCCAATGCATAGAGATAAGTCGGTTGACGAGGGTAGGTGCGATGCAACTGCTCGAAGACAGGCAAGGCATCGAGGAGCAGATCCATCTGCAGAGCAGTTACACCAAAGTCATAAAGCACTCCAGGATCAACAGGGGCGAGGCGGCGTGCTTGTACCAGATGGGCAAGCGATTTTTCAAGGTTGCCTGTTGCCCGCGCGACATTTCCCAACGCACGCAGGGTCGTCACATCGTCAGGCTTAGCCTTCAATGCTTCCGAAAGATACTCCTCGGCCCTGCCATATTGTTTCAGCGCAGCGTTGAGGACGCCTAACCCGTAAAGCACGGGAAACGACTCAGGGGTCTTCCGGCGAGCGGCTTCCAATAACGCCAACGCTTCATCGCTCAAGCCGCCCTTTGCAAGGACCATCGCAAATTCTGCCTGAACCCCGGGATCGCCGGAGCCTGACTCCCTAAACTCCCGTGTGAGCCGGCGCGCCTCATCGAGTTGCTTAAGTCCAACTAGAGCTCTGAGCGATACCGCGAAGTAGTCATCGGTGACAGCAAAGCGTCTAACAAGTTGCAGATACTCCAGCGCCTGCGGGTAATCGCCTCTGTCTGCATATAGCTTTGCCAGGTTC
>JAMQPH010000880.1 GCA_023717605.1 Pyrinomonadaceae bacterium | reverse complement strand
GATACGTCCAGGGTCAGACGCATGACAAACGCTTTCAGAATTTCGACGGCCTCGTGCGAGAGTTGGTGAGTGAGGCCTTGGTGTTGGCCCAACGCTCGCGGATTTGATGCAGGCGATGCTGAGAAGGGGAACATTTTCCATTTTCTCATTTTCCATTTGGCACTCACTTCGTATTGCTGACTTCTTCTTCGTGTCCGTTCGTGTGATTTCGTGGATCGTTCTGATCGCTCGGCCAAACAAACGATCCACGAAACAACACGAAACATCACGAAATGAATCTGCGAATGGAAAATCGAAAATGGAAAATGTTCCCGGTCGGCTTTACTGACTGAGCCCGGAGTATCTGAGCCCTCCATTCGAGTGGGATCCTTTAGTAGCAACTGATGTCTGAGTTTGACCCACAAATCCTGCGCTTCGATTCACTGCCTTCGACAAATCTCGAGGCGGCCAGGCGGGCCATTGAAGGAGCTGCCGAGGGTCTTTGCGTGGTAGCGAGCGAGCAGACCGCGGGCCGCGGCCGGTTGCAACGACAATGGATCTCACCGAAGGGCGCGGGGTTGTATTTTAGTGTTGTCCTGAGGCCTCGCATCCATCAGGGCAGTTGGCCGTTGATTACTCTTGCCGCATCGATCGCGGTGCATGATGCTCTGATCGAAGCGTACTCACTAAGGACCGATATTAAGTGGCCCAACGACGTCCTGTCGAACAGTCGCAAACTTTGCGGCATACTGGCGGAGACGGTGGACACGACAGAAGGGCGCGCGCTGGTGCTGGGCATCGGTATTAACCTCACGAGCTCCGCGTTTCCACCTGAAATGCAGGAGATTGCTACTTCTGTGCAAATAGAGACGGGTGCAGTCCCGGACCTGGAAATTATCTTGCGGCACCTGACGATTGCGCTCGAGCGACGCTATGAGATGTTACAGTCGGGGCGTGGTGGAGAAGAGATCCTTCGTGAATGGTCGATCCGATCCTCCTATGCGAGGGGAAAACGAGTACGAGTTGCCAACGGGCAGGAAGTCCTCGAGGGGACGACACGCGGGCTTGAAAGCGATGGGGCGCTGCGTTTGGAAACCGACGTCGGTGAGATCCGGATTGTTCGGACCGGAGATGTTACGGAACTGCGTACGCTCGATGTGTAGATCACTGTGACTTCTGGGTTGAGTGAACACAGGCGGCTCTGCCGCTTCCCTTGCGGTAAGCCTATGGCTTACCGAAAGGCCTATTTTCTTCGAGGCTATGCCTCCATATTCGCGCCGAGGTGCATCAGCCAAGGGTTGAGGCATAGCCTCGTACAAATACCGATTTGCGGTAAGCCAGAGGCTTACCGCACGGGGAGCGGCAAAGCCGCAGGGCACTTAGAACTATTAAGCTATGAACGGTGGCAAACGAATTGTTCTAACAACCTTCGGGTCCTTCGGTGACATTCATCCGTATATGGCGATTGCGCTGGAGCTCCAGGCGCGAGGCCATAATCCAGTAATCGCGACGAGTGGTCTGTATCGGGAAAAGATTGAAGGTGCAGGACTGAGTTTCGCGGCCATGCGCCCCGAACTGCCTCCGCCCCGGGAGCAGGATCAGGAAATGATGGACAAAGTCATGGAACCAAGATCTGGTCCGAAGTACCTGATGGAAGAACTTATTTTTCCCTACGTGCGCGAGGGTTATGAGGATCTGATGCAAGCCGTGAAGGGGGCTGATCTGCTGGTAACTCATCCAATCACGTTCGCCGGGCCGCTCGTTGCGCGAACGATTGGAATACCCTGGGTCTCTACTGTGCTCTCTCCTCTCTCATTCTTCTCGGCTTACGATCCGCCCATGCCGCCATTCTGGCCATGGATGAATAAAATCCGCCTGCTCGGTCCCCGTGTCATGAAGTCGTTCATGAATCTAGTGAAACTGAGTTACCGCCCGAAACTGGTAGATGAACTTCGAGAGGAGTTGGGGATTCCAGACTATGGAAACCCGGTCTTTGACGGGCAACACTCTCCGGCGCTCGTACTTGCCCTCTTTTCAAACCACTTTGCCAGCCCGCAACCCGACTGGCCGAAGCAAACTCAGATTACGGGTTTTGCCTTCTACGATGGGCGGCACGAGACTTCAATGCCAACAGAGTTATTGGACTTTCTAAACTCAGGCACGGCGCCGATTGTGTTCACCCTGGGCTCTTCAGCTGTTTGGGTCGCGCGGGATTTCTTCCACGAGAGTATTGCCGCAGCGAAAAAGCTGAGACGGCGCGCGGTCTTGTTGATCGGCGACGAGCGCAACCGTCCCACTGAACTCTTGCCTTCCGATATGATTGCGGTCGACTATGCTCCATTTGAATCGTTGCTTGAGCGCGCGTCCGTCGTGGTCCACCACGGCGGAGTTGGTACTACTTCCCAGGGACTTCGTGCCGGCGTTCCCACGTTGATCGTACCCTTTGCTTTCGATCAGTCTGACAATGCAGCGCATGCAGCCCGGCTTGGGACCAGTCGCACGCTTTACCGGAGATCTTACAAAGCTGAACGAGTAGCGAGAGAGCTCGACAACTTGCTGAGCAAGCCTCAGTATGCGTTGAAAGCCAGGGAAGTCAGTGCACGTCTGCGCAGTGAAAATGGAGCAGCGACCGCCTCCAACCTGATAGAAGAGTTCCTGAGTGGCTTCCAGAAAAGAGAAAGACCAAACGAAGAGTTCGCTTATGCTTCTCGTAATTGACGTCGGAAACACTAATACTTCCTTGGGCGTCTTCCGTGGACCCGAGCTGGTGACCCATTGGCGGCTGACCACTAACCGCGCGCGCACTGTTGACGAGTACGGTGTCCACGCGCGCAACTTGTTCGAGCTTGCCAGCCTCGACTTCAAAGCCATCGACGCAATCGCAATCGCCTCGGTAGTACCTCCGCTAAACTACACCTTGAAGACGATGGCCGAGACATACTTCCATTTGACGCCATTCTTCGTGGACAACACCGTCGACACGGGAGTTCGAATTCTTTATGAACCCGCTGCGGATGTAGGTGCTGACAGAATTGTGGATGCGGCTGCTGCTATTCATAAGTACGGCGCACCATGTATCGTCGTCGACTTCGGAACTGCCACCACGTTCAATGCGATCAACGCGCAAGGCGAATACCTGGGAGGCGTTATTACTCCGGGAATTATGATTTCCTCTGACGCGTTATTTGATCGGACGGCGAAGCTGCCGCGTGTGGACATCAAACGACCACAGAAAGTTATCGGGTCATCAACGATAAGCGCGATGCAGTCAGGGCTCTATCATGGGTATGTGGGCCTGGTGGATGGCGTTCTGCGCAAGATGCTCGAAGAAATCGGTGGCCGGGTACGGGTGATTGCTACCGGGGGGCTGGCGCCGCTGATTGCCACTGGCTCGGAGTTTATTGAGTTGGTTGATGAGACCCTGACCTTGGAAGGGCTAAGGCTGGTGTACGAACGGAATGCCAGTCCAAAGTCCAAAGTCAGGATCTCAGATTTGAGATTTCAGATTTGAGAGCTTTGACCTTGGACCCAGGACCTTGAATTATTTTAACTACTTCACCGAAATCGAAGATGCCTTTATTCGTCGCCGCGGTAAGCACCTGCTCCTAAGCCCATTGGACTGGGCCCTGATCGAAAGCTGGAAGGCAATGGCGGTCCCGCTGCATGTCGCCTTGCGAGGGATCGAGAAGGCTTTCGACTCATGGGAAGCTAAGCCCAGGAAGCGAAGTGTCAAGTCACTCCTTTACTGCCAGGAAGAAGTCGAGGCCCAGTACGCCGAGTGGTTGGAGTCTCACGTCGGAGCCGCAAAGGGTGCAGACGGTGAGCTAACTGCGGCTGGAACTGAGGATGAGGGTCTGCCCTTTGAGCGGGAGACGATTCTGGAGCACCTGCGGCGAGGCCGATCGGGTTTGATGCGTGCTTTGGAAGCGCGAAGACAGTCCGGCGAGGATGATTTCACTGAGGCGTTAACGCGGGTTGCCAGTTTGTTGGAAGATCTGGAACGTGACTTGAATCGGTCAGCGACTGCGAATGCGCAAAAACTCGAAGTCTCACTCACGGGCTTGGAGCGAATGTTGAGCGATGCAATGCGCTCAGTTGTTCCCAACGATCAGCTCGAAGCAGTCAGAAGAGAAGTCAAAGAACAGTTGCGGCCCTATCGCAATTATATGGAAGCTACGGTCTACGAACAGACTTTCGATAACCTGCTGCTCAAACGCCTCAGGGAACTGTTTGCGGTGCCGCGACTCAGTTTGTTCTATCTCTGAACGACTATCCACAGATTACCCAGATTACACAAATTCTAAAAATGTATTAAAGCAGCATCACGTTAACTTGTTTCTTGCTTCTAAGATGTTCTGCTTTCTTGCTTGTATTGAATCTGTGTAATCTGCGCAATCTGTGGATACTCCGGTCTCAGTGAGACTCGAAGACCGAAAATGAACCAGTACCCACCAGCAACCCTTGAAGTGGAAATTGAACGCCTGCTTCCGGGCGGCGTGGGGTTGGCGCACGCTGAGGGACTGACGCTATTCGTATCACTCGCCGCTCCTGGCGATATAGTCCGCGTCCAATTTGATCGATTGCGGGGCAAGGTCGCGTTTGCTTCCATCCTCGAAGTCATCAAGCCCTCACCAGTTCGCGTTGAGCCTCCCTGTCCTTACTTCGGTCGGTGTGGTGGCTGCGATTTCCAGCAGTTGAATTATGAAACGCAGCTTCAGGCGAAAGTAGACATTATTCGCGATTGCTTGCACCGAATTGCCAACATCGCGGATCTCCCTGAGATCGCGATTCATCCTTCACCAAATCAGTGGCAATATCGCGCCCGTGCAAACTGGCAATTTGATCCGCTAACAAGACACCTGGGATATTTCGAGGCGGGTTCGCATCGCGTGTGTGATGTGGAGGAATGTGCAGTGCTGGTTCCCGAACTACAGAACACTCTGGAAGGTTTGCGCACACACATCCGAAACGGCTCATTTCCGGGAGCAGTGAAGAATGTTGAAGCTGTAGTCGGCGACGAGGGAGTTTCATTGGCGCCGCCCTTGGCCGGCTTCGAGACGAAGATTGTTAGTCGAAGGATTGGAGATGAGATTTATCATTTCAGTGCGGACGCCTTTTTCCAGGTCAATCACGAATTGCTGGTACCACTAGTACACGAAGCAACTCGCGATTCGCGAGGTGCGGTTGCCATGGATCTCTATTGCGGCGTGGGTTTATTCACGGTTCCGATCGCGCGTTGCTTTGAACATGTGGTTGGCGTGGAATCCAATCCGACTGGCGCTCGGATTGCGCAACTGAATCTAAAGCACGCTCAGCTAGAGAATGCGAAGATTGTCACCGCTCGAGTGGGCGAGTGGTTGGATGCCCAGTCACTTGAATCCGAAGCGGTCGATTTTCTGCTGCTTGACCCGCCTCGCGCCGGGGCCGAAAACAGCGTAATCAAAGGAATTCTGGCGAGACACCCGCAACAGATTTCCTACGTTTCATGTGACCCGGCCACGCTGGCGCGCGACCTCAAGAAGCTCCTGGCAGCTGGATATTTTCTTGACTCCGTCGCAGCATTTGATATTTTCGCCCAGACTCATCACGTGGAAACCGTCGCGCGCCTCACGGCAACGTCTTAAAGTTTGGATTCTTGATTTTAGGTTTTGATTTTAGATCTCGGATAATCTCAGATCTCAGATCTCAGATCTCAAATCTCAGATCCGACTCAAACATGCAAACTGCTCCTCACCAGCAACCGTTTGTAGCTCATCCTCTGGCCCAGCTTGCCGCTGCGTTTGCGGTGGGTATCCTGGGATCTCATTCTTTCTCTGCGACCGTCTTTCTTCTACTTCTCGCCTGTTTGCTAGCGTCGTTGCTGTCGTTGATCTGTCTATGCAAATGCAAACCAGGTGTCGCCACTGCCTTCCTAACAATCGCTTTCCTCTTAGCCGGCGCAGGTCTGGGTTCCATCGAAAAGCGAAGCGTTAGCTCGGACAGGCTGAAGGTGCTTATTGATTCCGGAACCATTGCTGCCGGTCAGCCAGTTGAGTTAACCGGCGCGCTGGAGCGCAACCCGGAATCAGCTCCCGGCGCCTTCTACCTCACGCTGCGAGCGGAGCAGCTACGAATGAACGACGAACAGAGGGAAATCTCCGGAGTTGTTACCCTTCTGCTGCCTGTTCGTGAAAAGGTAACCGAAGAAGACTACCAAAGACTTGAGCTTCGTTACGGCGCCCGGGTGCGGGTGATGACCGTTCTCAATCGGGCCGACAGCTTCCGAAATCCGGGGGTCTCGACGTTCACTGAGTACCTGGAGCGAAGAGGTTATGACGCCGCAGGTTATGTGAAAAGCCCGCTGCTCATCGAACGCTTAGACGACCAGCGGGTGTTTCTGCCCATCGCCTGGCTCTACCAATGGCGCCAGCGGCTTGAGGCTCAGATCGTTTCCCGTTTTTCACGCGAAACTGCCGGCGTTCTGCTCGCCTCACTTCTGGGTAATCGCTATTTTCTTTCGCAGGCTACTGCTGAACGTTTTCGCGAAGGCGGAACATTTCATGTCCTGGTTATCAGCGGACTGCACATAAGTTTCATTGGTGGGATGGTATTCCTGCTGGCCCGTCGAGTTACCAGGAACAGGAGTTGGCAGTTTCTCCTGGCAACCACGGTCCTCTGGTGTTACGGATTGGCCGTTGGCGCTGAAGCGTCAGTTGTGCGCGCCGCTTTGATGTTCACGTTAATTGCCTTTGCGCCGATTGTATCTCGGCGAGGTGCTTCGTTGAATTCACTGGGGGCGTCGGCGTTGGTCTTGCTCGTCTGGCGTCCGGGCGATCTATTCGATCCAGCATTTCAATTGACCTTTTTGTCAGTGCTGGCGATCGTAGTTTTCGGCTGGCCACTGCTGCAGCGGATTTCACAAATTGGCTTATGGCGCCCCACCCGTGAGACTCCTAACCCGCCGTTGTGCCCTGCCTGGCTGCGCAGCTTCTCTGAGTCGCTCTTTTGGAGTGATCGAAACTGGAAGACCGAAATGGCGCGGCTAAACTACAGTTACAAACTGTTCAAGACGCCCCTCGCAGGCACTTTGGAACGCTATCATCTTCAGCGGCCGCTCCGTTACGCGTTGGGAGCGACGGTTGTGTCCTTCTGCGTTCAGATCACAATGTTGCCGCTCCTTATCGTCTACTTTCACAGAGTTTCTGTCCCGTCGCTCATTCTAAATATTGTGGTGAGTGTCCTGATGGCCACGCTGGCCGTGGCAGCGGTGAGCGGTTTAATACTCGCGCAGGTCAGCACCTTTGTCGCCACACCGCTTTTTGGCCTGGCCAACGCTCTCAACTGGTTGATGACCCACAGTGTCGACCCTCTTACTCGGTTGGGAATCGCATCGTCACGGTTACCTGAGTACTCAGGTTGGTTGAGCCTGATCTATCTCGGGTACTGTTTGCCTCTTATGGTTCTCGCAGTTTCTCTTTCTCGTTGGCATCCGTTAGGTCCGGCGTTGGAGAACGCAAGGCGAATATGGCGAGTGGCCCAGATAGCAATATTGACCCAGGTGATTCTGATCGCTTTTGTCATCGTGCACCCGTTTAGCGCCGGTCGCACCGATGGAAGACTGCGCGTGGATTTCCTGGACGTCGGTCAGGGAGACTCCGCGTTAATTACCATGCCTGACGGAACAACTCTACTTGTGGATGGTGGCGGCACACCGAATTTCTTCAGCAGGAAAGGCACGGCCAACGCGGACGACGAAGAACCGTTTGTTCGCGACACGCGCAGCGTCGGAGAGGCAGTGGTATCGGAATACTTGTGGTACCGCGGGCTGGATCGGATCGATTACCTGGTCGCCACTCACGCAGACGCGGATCACATTGATGGTTTGAACGACGTGGCCCGGAATTTTGACGTGCGCGGTGCCCTGGTGGCCCGCACGCCACGCAACGATTCTGAATTCGCGAAGTTCTATGACACCGCGAACGCCAGAGGCATTCCGATAGCCGTTGTTGTTGCGGGAGATGTCCTGCGATTTACTAGCACAACCGCCACTGTGTTGTGGCCCCGCGCCAGCGCGAGGCCGGAAACTCAATCCCGAAACAACGATTCAATAGTGCTGCGATTACAATTTGGCGAACGATCAATCCTTCTTACAGGCGACATCGAGAGATTGGCAGAGGCTGCTGTGCTGTCAGCAGACCTGGGTGTTCCCCTGGATGTCGTGAAAGTGGCCCACCACGGCAGCAAGACTTCATCGACAGATGCTTTAGTCAGCGCCACCCGTCCGAAGTTCGCCATCATTTCAGTTGGTCAGAATTCAATATTTGGCCATCCGCACAGGGAAGTCGTCGAGCGCTGGCAGAACAACGGCGCAGAAGTACTAACCACTGGTAAGAGCGGATTGATTAGCGTCACGATTGATGGCAAGGATCTTCGATTAGAGACTTTTGTAACAGCACCGGGACCTTAGCCGGACTCAGAAGTTTAGCGTTCGACCTTTAGGTTGCTCTTGGCGCGCGGACAAGCTAAAGCTTGAACTCTAAACTGCCCAGCCGCTACGAATGCTCCATCTGTTTGTTTCACGACTGAGAATCGTCGGGTGTGTAGAGGTCGACTTCGGGACTTCCGACTTTGTAGGTTTTTAGCACGCCGAGAGGAGGCGCATAGATGTGGATGGTGATCAGATTCTGTCCGCTGACTTCCGGGTTTCCGAGCTGATGGATATCCGGAATGTCTGAGCCGGTTACTTCCCCTTGGGACCTTTCTCGTCCTGATTTGTAAGACAACCCTTTTTCGTCATCGAAGACGAAGATCGTTTCCCACATTACTCCATCATAGACTCTAACCACACCGTGGGAGCCATTATGGTCGTGAATCGGTGTTCTGTGGCCGGGGCGCCAACACAACACGAGCATTTCGGCAAATTCGTTGCGACAAACTCGATGCCGCCAGTAGTTGCCTTCCTTGAATCCAAGGTAAGGCTCCAATTCCTCACGTGTAATCTCTGCCCTCTCCAACCACTCGTAGATCTGCTCGAGCCGCGGGCGTCCCCGTTGAGCGTTGAGTGCAGAGACCAGACCAGCAAGTGACAGAGGTGTGTTCGGCACCTCAGCAGACGATTCTATTGTAGGTTCAACATGTGTGGACAAGTTTGAGGTTCTCCCGAGTTGAAGGATTTCGCTGTGATATGCGCCTCATAGCCAAAGCTTCGCGGCGCAACAACCGAGTGGGCAGAACCCTTATATTATCCTGAACGCTTGGAGTCAAGATACGAGAACAGTTAGCCGCGGATTAACCCGATGACACGAATCTGAAAAAAGAGGCATTCCGTACCTGTCTTTAAAGTTGAATTGATCTTGAGAATTAGCTGATTGATCGCGTTCCTAATTTCAGATCCGCGTTTATCCGCGAAAATCCGCGGCTAATTTCCTGAGCCGAAATCGCCCTTCGTTTCAATTGACTAAGCGCTTGCAATCAGAATTCGCAGGTCGCGAACATTCGTGCCAGTTGGCCCGGTAACGATTGTGTCGCCGAGAGCGTTGAAGAAAGGGAAGGAGTCGCTGTTTTCCAGAAAGCTCTCAGCCTGGAGACCGCGCGTGAGCCCTCTCGCTATGGTGCTTTCGTCTGCGATGGCGCCAGCTGCGGGGCTGTTGCCGTCTATGCCATCGGTGCCACTGCTCAGCGCAACCAGGTGGGTGGAAACGAAATCGCCACGATGCCGACACTTGTGGAATTCTTTCGCGCAACGCAGAACCGTTTCCAGATTGCGTCCACCCAAGCCCGTGCCTGGTACGGGACACGAGAACTCGCCACCTGAAATGAGACAGACTCGCTGATGCTCTCTCCCCGCCTGCTCCCATAGCGCGCGCAGTCGCGAGACCAGGAGGGCGCTGCCCTCGTCTATCGGTTGTTCATTGATGTCGTCTACTACTTCGACTACAAAACCGAGTTGTCGAGCTCTGGCGGCTGCGGCTTCGATGGCACTGTTATTATCCAGCAGGACGTAGTGCTTGGCACTTCCAGTGTCGGAGTGGCCTTCATCGGTTTCAGCCTCCTTTATGGCTGTGAGGACCGCACCAGGTAGAGACAGGCGATGGCTGTATCGCTCCACAACGTCCATTGGTTTAGGGCTATCGGCGCGTGGAGGCAATGAGGGGCCAGAGGCTATGCTAGCCTCATCACCTGAATTGGTATCGGAAATCATGAGGGTGATCTGATCGGCGTTCGGAGCCAGCGCGGCAAGCCTACCTCCTTTCACCGCGGACAAAGCCCGTCGGACTGCATTGATCTCACTTATTGATGCGCCGCAGGAAACGAGCCGGCGATTGAATTCACGCAGGTCAGCGAGCGTAATTCGCTCGTCACGTGGCCACTCAATCATCGCCGAACCGCCGCCGGAAATTAGGAAGATAACTAAAGCGCGCTCTTCATTAGCACGACGTAGTAAATCAAACGCAGCCTGTGCCGCATCAAGGCTCTCTTGATTTGGCAGCGGATGACCACCGGCAAACACACGCCAGCGGCCGGACCCTAGCGTGTGCAACTCAGGGCACTCAGGTCCGGAGACAACGCCACCGGTGATCATGTGATCAAGAATGTTATCGAGCGTGACCGCCATGGCGGGACCGGCCTTGCCGATTGCAACGACATAAGTTGGGCGGGTTGAGATGTCGAAAACCTTGTCGCGGATTCTGAGGAGCCTGGCATCGAGGTTCACCGCACTGCGCAATGCTTTTTGCGGATTGACCGCGCGCATCGCGTAATCGAGTATTTCCCTGGCTACTCCACGTAATTCGGCTAGTTCGGTCACATTTCTACTCCACCTTGACCAGCGACCGCACCCCGCGAAACTTCCGATCGCTGACACCGCGCACCATCATAAGGTGCTCAGCTCGGCGAAAGCGTCCATGCTCGTTTCTGTAAGTGATGATTCGCTCGGCAAGCACCGGGCCGACGCCTGGAAGTCTTTCAAGTTCCGTGGCAGAGGCAGTGTTGAGATTGATGGGCATCGGTTTCGCGGCGGAGGTGGGAGTCTCGGCTGGCGTAGTGGTTGATGTATGACTACAGGGAAGACGAATACAGGCCGTTAACCAAAGAATGAACGCAAAGGTGATGAGCGTGAGGAGTCTACCTGTTGCAAGACTGTGTTTCATGTATGCAAACAACACTTTGTGAAGACTTTAGAAGCGCGCCGCTCACATGTGCAATTTGCTAAAAGAGTCGAACTAATAAGGGCCAGAGCAGCAATAACTGAAGTTGTCCACAGGCTTTTCCACAGTTCGTCGTGGAAAATGTTGCAAACCTGTGGGCCAAGGAGACGAGTTGTCACTGCAGCTGAGGATCTGAGATCTGAAATTTGAGATAAATTTGAGATCTGAAATTTGAGATCTGAGATCCGAGACTGAGATCTGAGACTGCTATGCCTCCGATCCCATCTCGTCCCACTGCGCTACCATTTCATAAGCTCGACCCAGCACTGGGCGAGGTCGCGAGCCGTCTGCCTGGCCTATTAGTCCTTCGCGCTCCATGAGATCGAGGATTGCGGCGGCGCGACCGTAGCCAATGCGTAGTCGTCTTTGCAGCACAGAAGTTGACGCCCGTTTCATCTCCACGCAGATCCGCAGCGCCTCTTCGAATAGCTCGTCGTGCTCGCCGCCAGAGTCTTCCAGGCCTAGAGCTTCCTCCTCGGATTCGGTAATGCTCTTGTCGTAAGCGGGCGAGCCCTGGGATTTTACGTGGCTAACAATACGACCAATTTCCACTTCATCTATGTACGCACCGTGCACCCGAATCAGACGCGAAGTGCCGGGAGGCAGGAAAAGCATGTCGCCGCGTCCGAGCAAGTGTTCGGCTCCATTGGTATCGATAATGGTGCGAGAATCAACTTTGGATGAGACGCGGAAAGAAATGCGCGATGGAAAATTGGCTTTGATCAAGCCTGTAATCACATCGACCGACGGTCGCTGTGTCGCCAGCACGAGATGAATACCGACGGCCCGGGCCATCTGAGCCAGTCTGGTGATTGATTCTTCCACTTCACGACCCGAGGTCATCATCAGATCGGCCAGCTCATCAATAATGATTACGATGTATGGCAGCGGCTTCCACGGCTCACCCTTTTCGTCGTATTCCTTGACGAGATTGCGCCGCATTATCTCGGTATTGTATCCATCGATGTTTCGCACACCCCAGCCCGCCAGGTCTTTGTAACGCTTTTCCATCTCCGAGACAGCCCATTTAAGCGAGCGCGCAGCCTTCTTCGGGTCTGTAATAATCTCAGCCGCGAGATGAGGAATGTCCTCATAGAGCCCCAGCTCAAGACGTTTCGGATCAATCAGAATGAACTTAACTTCATCCGGACGAGCGCGGTAAAGGATGGAAACGATGAGAGCATTGACGCCCACCGACTTGCCGGCTCCAGTGGTTCCGGCAATTAGCAAGTGGGGCATCTTTGCCAGGTCGGCGACGTAGTTCAAACCGTCTATGGTCTTGCCCAGCGCGATGGTTAGTTTCGAGCCCGACTCGCGAAATGCGCGCGATTCGATTACCTCACGCAGAAAGATTGTCTCGCGCCTGGGATTGGGAACCTCAATGCCAACGTGAGGTTTGCCAGGCATCCTATCTATGCGAATCGACTCCGCTTTCAGCGCCAAACAAAGATCGTCTACCAGGGAAACGACGCGTGAATATTTCACTCCCGGGTCCGGCTTGAACTCATACGTAGTGACCACTGGACCGGGACATATGTGTTTGATCTGTCCGGTCACGTTAAACTCTTTGCACTTTTCTGCCAGCCGTGTGGCCAGGTCTAGTAACTCCTTGTCTGCCTGCTCGCTCGGCGGGGGCGCCTCATTCAGGAATTCCAGCGGGGGCAGACCGTAGTCTGTATAACTAACGCGCCTGGCACGATCGGCGTCGAAGGGTAACTTACCAGCCGCGGGAGCCTCGGCTTTAGTACGCACGACCGACACGCCCCTAACCATCTCTTCAAGATCCGACTCCTCATCCACGACATCATCGCGGCCTTTAGTCGGGAAAATCGAACGTCTACCGGACCGACTCTCCACAACCGTCGCGCCAGGCAGACCCGCAGCTACAGCCGCAGCTCTTGCAGGTTCGCTGGTGGCGGCAATAGAGCCTAGCGGAGTCATACTCGTCTCGCCTCTGACTACTCCTGGAGCGCCGGCAATGCTCGTCCCGTTCGGTTGCTTCATAAACTCGGCAACGCGATCGGCTGGACTCAAGTCCCGGCCAGCTTTCAGGGCGTTGCGTGCGGCTTCCTGTTCCGCTTTCAGCGCTAATTTCTTTTCCTTGCGCAAGCGCCGTTGTTCGCGTCGGGTCTGACGCCAGGCTGTGAATCGGGCAGGGGCGGTGCGCAGGAAAGCGAAGCGGTCGCCAATTGCCGTCACAAGTCTTTCGTACAACGCAATGAAAGAGAAATTAGTAG
>JAMQPH010000873.1 GCA_023717605.1 Pyrinomonadaceae bacterium | reverse complement strand
CACCCTTCCTAACCTGCGAGTTTATGCAGCTCGCCAGTTTTGACAAGCAAGTCCTAAGCTTATCGATTCTCTACTACGACGCGAATGCCATCCTTTGGTCGCAGCGACATGGCGGGAAGGATTGACACTGGATGATCCGGTACGATGGGAAGTCTGAATCGTTGGCCGATGGTCGCAAGCACCAACACTATTTCCATCATCGCGAAGGTGTTGCCGATGCAGAAGCGCGGCCCACCCCCGAAAGGGAAATAGGCGTACTTCGGCAGGCTGGCGGTGAATTCTTCGGTCCAACGCTCCGGGTGGAAGACTTCCGGTTCAGTGAAGAAACGCGGGTCGCGCTGCGTCGCCCACTGAAACATGAAAACCTGCGTTTTCTGAGGTACTCTAAATCCACCGATCTCACACTCCTCAATTGCTTCGCGGCCTAGTCCGTAGGCTGGTGGATAGAGTCGCATCGCTTCCCTGGCGATCATATCTGTAAATTTCAGACGCGGGAGATCTTCCAGTGTTGGCAGTTGTCCTCCGAGCACGTCATCGAGCTCGGCATGAAACTTCTTTTCAGCCAGTGGGTTTTGGGCAAGCAGGTACCAGGTCCAGGAAAGAGTTAACGCAGTCGTTTCATGGCCCGCGAGGAAGAGTGTCATCACTTCGTCGCGAAGTTGTTTGTCAGTCATTTGACTGCCATCTTCGTCCTGAGCTCCAAGCAGCATGGAAAGGAGATCGCCCTGGTCGAGGCCGCTGGCGCGTCGATCGGCGATGATTCGATAAACGATGTCGTCTAGATTCTGTGCCTCTCGATGAAATCTTCGGTGAGCTGCGGTCGGCAGCCGATTATCCAAAATCCACTTGATTGTTGCTTGCGAAGCAAAGGGTTTCACGATCTCCGAAAGTGATCGACCAACTTTCTCTGCATCCTGTGACACGTCCGCATTGAAAAGTGTCCTAACGACGATCTCCAGCGTAAGCCACATCATGTCGCGATGAATGTCGCGGACCTCGCCGGCGCGCCACCGTGTGATAGTGCGTTGGGCATAGTCGACCATAACATCGCCATAAGCACTGATTCGTTGACGGTGAAATGCAGGTTGCGCCAGACGTCTTTGGCGCTTCCACATTTCACCTTCACTGGTTAGCAGCCCATTACCCACTAACCGTTGAAAAAAGTTAGACCGCAACGACATCGACTTGTGGAAATTTCTGGCGTTGGTCGAAACGACATACTCAATGTCATCGGGGTGATAGAGGAAGTAAGCCGTAACGTAGAAAAAGCGTGCGCGCACGACATCTCCGTAATCACGGCAGCGAGTGATGAAGCCCAGCGTGTCGCGATTGAACTCGGGCATCACACCCAGAATTGGGTGGCCCTTGGGACCGGGTGGAAGAGTTTTGCCAAGCGTCTTGGTCTGCCCTAGTGGTAGGCCTTGTTCGTTGTTCATAGTCCAAATGAGTGTTCACCGAACTCTAAAGGCAATGCCAGCAAAGGATCACAAATGTTGGCAAGAGCAAGTACCGGACCGGCATCAATTCAAGAGATTCGTATAAATCCCGGGGTCGCTATTTGGAATTGCAATGGCGCCAACCGACTTTTCATAGAACTCAACCGGGCCGGCTCCACCGATGATGCCGTAAACATAGCCCAACTCCTTGAGTCCCCAGAGAGAAGCGATTAGCAGCGCCCTACCTACACCACGCCCTCGCGCTGTTTCCGCCACACCGGTAGGCCCAAAGAGAGTCTTGCGAGTGCATTCGTAAGCGGCGAAGCCCACTATCTGCTTTTCAAGAACTGCGATGTATATCGATACCGGCTTGTTAGCAAACCCAACCGAGATTTCATCGGCCCAAGCCACGGAAAAATGTTCCTCGACAAAGGAACGTACTATTGTGATCTCAAATGGCTGCGCCCGGCGAAGGATGATTCCGCCCTTTGCCATTCGCTGGATCTGCAGGTCCAACGGTGGCAACCTCAAAAGATTTACGAGCATGTCGGGCATGGAAGGATAAACCGGAAACTAAGCTCAATCGAAGCCGCTTGAAGGCTACTCGGATCTCTTGCTTCAGAGCAAGCGTATTCGAGAGTATTCATCAGACTTGTCCCGCTTTATTGCTAACTCCAAAAGACCGCTCGAGCGAAGTAAAGTCCTGGAGACCGTGTGCTATACTCCCTAATTGGTTGTGGCCCCGATTCTGAGAGAGACTTTAAGCCTTTGAGCTTCACCCGGAGAGTAGAGTAAACACGAAAAGTGAGTAGTGTCATAGAGATCATTCCCCTCGGCGGTATCGGCGAGTTTGGAATGAATTGCATGGCTGTGCGTTACGGGGATGAGATGATCATTCTCGACGCCGGTATGGGCTTTCCCGAAGAGACTGCTTACGGTGTTGACGTTTGCATTCCTGATTTTGACTTCCTCGAAGAGTATCGCGACCACATCACTGCGATAGTGCTCACCCACGGTCACGAGGACCACTTGGGTGCGCTGCCTTACATACTCAAGAAATTCAACGTTCCTGTCTACTGTTCGCATTTCACCGCCGGCCTGGCGGAAAGCAAACTCGAAGAGCACGAGCTGGTGGGCGACACGCTGGTCCATCGAGTCAACCCGCGCGATGTGGTTGAGATCGGCATATTTACCGTTGAATTCATTCGCGTATCTCATTCGCTGGTCGATTGCTTCTCGGTTGCGATTAAGACTCCAGTCGGCACGATTATTCATACCGGCGACTACAAGGTCGACGAGACACCGGTGATTGGCGAACCGATCGATCTGCGGTCCTTCCGCCGTTACGGGCAGGAAGGCGTGCTCGCGTTGCTTTCGGATTCAACCAACGCTACCGTGCCGGGCCGCACGCCGTCAGAACGGGCCGTTATCCCCGCCTTTGAAGAGATCTTTGCCGAAGCCAGGGGCAGGATCATCGTCGCTGCGTTTGCCTCCTCAATTCATCGGTTGCAGATCGTCCTTGATATTTCGCAACAGTTTAACCGCAAGGTTTGCGTGCTGGGCCGGTCGATGTTGAAGAATGTAGAGATCGCGGATCGTCTGGGTTATCTGGATGTCCCTGACGGTTTGCTGGTCTCTTTCAATCAGGCAAAGCAGATGCGCGACCATGAGACCGTGTTTCTCGTCACAGGTTCGCAGGGTGAATCGCGTGCTGCCCTATCGCAGATGGCGACCCAGAGCTATAAGGGAATGACTATCGAAGAGGGTGACACGGTGGTGCTCTCGGCGCGCATTATTCCCGGCAATGAACGCACGATTTCGCGGATGATTGGCTTCATTTACAAACGAGGCGCGAATATCATCGAAGAGAAGCGGCGCCTGGTCCACGTTAGTGGCCATGCCTCGCAGGAGGACATTCGCATCATGACTGAAGCCGTGCGGCCGAAGTTTGTGGTGCCGATTCACGGCGAGTATCGGATGCTGTTTCGCCATAAGGAATTTGTCAAAAATCATCTTGGCTACGCGGAAGAGAACATCATTCTGATCGAGAACGGAGACGTGCTCGAACTTGATGGCGAGCGAGCGGCAGTGGTGAATAAGCGAGAAATTGGCCGCACCTTCATCGATGATTCGGGGTTTGAAGAGATTGAGAGCGAGACCGTGCGCCAGCGCAAGCAGATGGCCTACGATGGCATGATTACGCTGATCGTCACCCTCAATGCTGACACTGGAGTGCTGCATGGCGATCCGGAAATTGTCACGCGCGGGGTGCGCGGATTCGATTCCTCGAACGGCAACCTGAAGGACGCGCAGCGCGTTGTTGCGGCGGCGATTGCCGGCGCCTCACGCGAGACACTGTCGGACCCGTCACTTCTTAAGGAACACATTCGGGTTGAATTAAAGCGCTTCATCCAGAAGCTGACAGGGGCCCGGCCGGTGATCATGCCGGTTGTGCTGCAGGTCTAGTCCGCAGATTCCCAGACTTCGGATTAAAAAAACCTACAGGCTAGAACACTGGCGTGGATTCTAAGGCACAGAAGACGGTCTCCGATCTGTTGCGTGAAACCAGGATCGAAGTACACCCGGCGACTTTCGTGCTCCTTGGTCTGAGTGACCAGAATTGGACTCGCCTCCTGGAAAACCCGGAACTCAGTCCGCGCGCTGAGTCGCCTTTCCTGGTCTTTCGCGACGGCCGCGAAGTGACCTTGCTACTCGAGGAGAACGACTGGCAGCGTATCCGGCATCTTGTTCGCGACGCCAAAATTGAACGCGGGTTTAGGCTGGTTACGCTTGATATTGAGCTGCCGTGGAATGTGGTAGGTTATCTCGCGCGCGTGACTGAGATTTTGGCGGCCAGCGGAATTCCAGTAGGCGCGCTTTCGTCCTTTTCGAGGGACCATCTCTTAGTTAAGCAGGATGATCTGGCAAGGGCTTTACGCGTCTTGAGTGAGCAGGTGAAGGAGCTTTGTTAACCCAATCCCTGTGGGATGGAACAAGTGAGTTACTGGCAAGATAAAGTGGTAATGGTGACCGGGGCCTCGTCAGGCATCGGACGCGGAGTCGCGGTTGAACTCGCCCGGCGTGGCGCTCGGCTGGGGTTGGTTGCGCGGCGGACCGAGACGCTGCAGGAGATTGTCAGCGAGATTGAAACCCTCGGTGGGCAAGCGCTCGCTTTGCCGGGTGACGTTCAGGATGCGAATGCTATTCGCAACGCCGCGGATCACTTGCGTGAAAAGTTTGGGGTTATCGATGTACTCATTGCAAATGCGGGAATTGGCTCGACAAACGATGCCGCGGAGCTGCGAGCCACCGAAGTAGCAGGTGTGATCAATGTAAATGTGATCGGAGCGGCGAACAGTGTCGCCGCGGTTGTTCCCGAGATGGTGGCGAATGGCCACGGGCAACTGGTAGTGATTTCGAGTCTGGCAGCTTATCGCGGCCTGCCAAAGTCAGCGGCCTACTGTGCCAGCAAGGCCGCAGTTTCTGCGTTCTTTGAAAGTTTGAGGCTGGACTTAGAGCCGCGGGGAATTGATGTGACGATAATTCATCCCGGCTTTATCAAGACTCCACTTACCGCCGGTCGTGACGCTCAGATGCCTTTTCTGATGGAGCTCGATGTGGCCGTGGAGAAGATTGTGCGAGCAATTGAGAAGAGGAAGAAGTCATACGCATTTCCATGGCAGCTCGCAAGTATTGTGCGCGCCGGAATGATCATGCCCACTTCGCTTTACGATTGGATCTCGAGAAGGAACTCGTTCAGAGAATAGGAGCAATTTTGATTTTAGATTTGTGATTTTAGATTTTGGTTTGACGTCCTTAGATCACTTGAAGACATCGGCTTAAATCGCAAATCAACAATCTAAAATCCAAAATTACAAATCTAAAATCTCATGACTCTCTTTCAAGCTATCATCCTCGGCATTGTCC
>JAMQPH010000868.1 GCA_023717605.1 Pyrinomonadaceae bacterium | reverse complement strand
GGTCCTGCGCCCGGTCAATGAGGGCGACCCGTATGTGGTTTTTACTATCTGGAATAGCCGCCAGGATTTCCTAAACTGGGTGCGCTCTGATGCGTTTGTGAAGGGACACGCGCAGTCCGGCACGCTGCCTAAGGAAGCATTTTTCCAGTCGAATGTGTTGGAGATGCACGAGGTGGTCCAGGACTCCAGTCGTCCAGATATAGAACCGGAGCCGCATGGTGGACCGTTCAAGATGCATTAGGTCTTACACTCTACTGGGGAACCAAAGATCTACCAACACACAGAACCATTTGCGAGTAGCCAATGGATCCCAGCACTCAACACAAGCAATGGTGCTCAAATTAGTACCTGTAGCGATCTAATTGAGCCTGTATGCTTGAGTTGACGCTGGGATCCATTGGCTACCGCAAAATGGTTCTGTGTGTTGAGTGACTGCTGTCATTGAGAAATCGGTTTTCAACGGAGGTCTTCGGGTATGCGCGGGATAGCCCAGGGCCCGATTTCTTCGCGCGCGCGGCTGATGCCTAACCGTCGTTCGTGCCATTACGCTGCCATCCCATTTGACACAAGCTGGAAGCATCCTCTAGCTTCGACGCATACGATGCAATCCAAAGTTATTCAAGTTGCGGGCCTCGCTTTTACGATCGCTTACGCCGCGTTCATTGTATGGATCTATGCTACCGAGCCGCGCACCTTCAAAGAAGTGGCTACCAGCGCTGAGGTCGCTGCGGGCACTTACCAGGTCAACCAGGAAAAGTTCAATTCCGCTCTCGATCTCTTCCGCCGCGAACAATTTCGTGCGGCTCGCGACGAATGGCAGCGAGCAGATCCGGCGCAAGGCGATGCGCGCACACAGTTCTATATCGCTTATTCGTTTTACCGAGAGGGCTGGGGCCGAGTTTATTTCGATCAGGAGTTGTTCAAGCAAGGTCTGGAAGCAGTTAACCGAGCAATCGCCCTTGCCTCAACCAGCCCGCTCACCGTCGATGATTCGAACTTGCGGGTGCATACGGCTGCGGAGTTGAAGGCCGAACTTGAACAAGGCACAGAGAGTAGTTGGAGCGACGCCAATCCGCTCAAAGTGCTACGCACAAGGAAGTGAGGGGAATTGACCAATCGTTCCAGGAACCGCGCGCTGGTGGATTTTGCCGTGCTGCCAATACTCTTTCTAACGGTGGCGCTTCTGGGCGGGCTGCGAGTGGGTGCCGAGAGCCGTACCTTCATTTTCGTTGCGCCGCCACTGGTCACGCTTCTGCTCGCCGTCCTATTGATGCTGCTCCTCGTACGTGGCAGTCTAATTAGATTTCATCAATGGGTTGGAAATGAACTTCCGCCCCTCACGAACGTTGCACACATCTGGATGTTCGTCACAGTCTTCTTCGCCTCGGCGCAGGCTTTCAACTCTGTGCTGCCCGAGCGCGGGCTGCTTCACTGGTTGTTCTCGTTCTTCTTTCTTTGGACACTCTGGAACAATCAGTTTTCTTCGTTCGACGCGCGCAGGCTTTTGCGCAGCCTCGCGATACTGTTCGGCACAGCTTTCGTGCTCAAGCATATGCTGCTGGCGAGTCTGTACAGTTCTGAAGGGGGATGGCTAAAGCGTGTGGCAGGAACACTGTTACAGGGAGTTTCGCTCGGCACGCTTGACGCGCCAAGCTTTGCGCCGGCCACCGGCTACATCTCTTTCTTTACACTTACTCTTTACGTCGCGGGATTGATCCTGCTGGCATTTGCAGGGAAAGACGAAACCGACCTCGTCGTTCATCCGGTTGTCGAGGAGTATCGACAACTCCCTGCTGCCGATCGGCTGGCCGTACGCGACGCAATTCTGGACGACATGATAAAACCAGAACAATGACGAAAGAAAAAAGGCGTTACGTTATCAAGCGCACGGCGCATGGACTAGGTTTATTTACCTTAGAACCCATACGAGCAGGAACCCGGATTATCGAGTACACCGGCCCACTCATCTCAAACGAAGAGGTGGATAAGAGGCCCACCGGTAAGTATTTCTTTGGCGTCAATTCCAAATGGTCCGTTGACGGCACTCCACGCAGCAACCTCGCCCGCTACATAAACCACTCTTGCAGACCGAATGCCGAAGCAATAATTTCTGGCCGTCGCGTATGGATATGGTCAAAGAGAGCAATCAAGGCCGGGGAGGAACTGAGCTACAACTACGGCAAGGAGTATTTTGACATTCATATCAAGCCGATCGGCTGCAGGTGTGCGAAGTGCACGGAGTCACCTCGGAGATAAGAAAGCAGTGTGATCGGAGCAACCCACAGTCTTTCGACTGTTGCGTTTCGCCGCCTTCCCTTTGCCGCGGGCTGGTGATATTAAGCACGTAGGCCCCTTACATTTCCTCCACCTGCCCGGGAAGGCTCACAGAACCTTGTCATACTTGTTTGAACTTTTATTTGGCTTTGGCCTTTTAGCCATTTCAGTTTTGATCGTCTGCTCTTACGTCATTGCCCAAAGAAACCGGAGACGTATTAACGCTGAGCTGAAGCGTGAAGCGTCGCACCGTCGTCACAGGCTCGAGTGGCATGGTTAGGCTGCTAATATGGCAACACTAATCCCGGCGGCGGTCATCGATTCAATGTGATGAAGTGGGCTCACAACTTCGTCGCCGGAACAAAATACCGATCGAGGCGGGCGCGGTGAAGGCTTCGCCCGTCGAGCTTTCGGCTGATTACTGTACCCGGCTATTTCTTTTCAGTAACGGAGGGTGGTATGAAAAAGATGATTCTCATTTTAGTGGCTGTTGCAGTTTCGACTGTGGGCTTTCTTCTTGGCCGTGCTAGCGCAAGCGCGAGTCCGGCTGAGAGTGAACAGGGGCAGTTGCCTGTGAATTGCTCAATATCAACTATAAACGGATCTCTTAAGGGTTTTACGACCGTCGGCGCTCAGGGGTACAGCTTCATGATGTTTGAAGATTCGACCGGAGTGATTCGTATCATCAACTCGCAGTGTCAAGTCAAGTATAAGTTCAACAGGCAATAGCGTCAGATCTCGAAATGCTCGGGGCTGAAAGCTCGGGCAGACAGTTCCAATGCCAACGACGTCCGAAGGCTTTTTGGTTTCTGTTTTTGTGGGTCTTTATTTGTACCTATCCGTTTCAGGATGTTTCTCGAATTTTGGCAGACCATTGATTTCCCTTTTTGCACAGGTGTACAGTGTCGACGTTTTTTGAGATGAAGGTGTCGCCGGTCCCTCAACCGCTTCGGTAAGTGACAATCCGAAATCGCAGAAAGAAGAAAATGAACCAACCAACAGAATCAGCGGTTCCTCTCTGGTACTGGGTGATCGCGGCTGTGGCGCTCTTGTGGAACCTGACCGGGTGTGCCTTCTTCGGGATGGAGCTTTTCGCCCAGGAAGCACTGATGCAATCCATGACGGAGCCTCAGAAGGAGTGGGCCCGATCCATCCCAGGCTGGATTTATTTCGTCTACGGCCTGGCCGTGACAACCGGGGTGGCGGGGAGCATTGGCCTGTTCCTGCGAAAGGGCTGGACCACCCTGATGTTCGCAATCTGCCTCGTGGCGGTGATTGTGCAAATGGTCTACACCATGATCATTGGCGGCGGGCTACAGGCCATGGGACCATCAGGACTCGTCGCGCCCTCGCTGGTCATTGTCTTCGCAGCGGCGCTACTGTGGTTCTCGCGGTTCGCCCGCAGTCGGGGCTGGTTTGGACAGGTTAGCCCGACAGTCGCGACGTGAGTAACGCGGTGTGCCACAACCACTTTTCCCAGTGGCTTCGGGTTGCGATGTAAGCAGCGACAGTATGAACCAGAGGAGCAGTTGATTCTGCTTTCGGATGGTTATAGGTAGCATCAAAATAAGCCGTTACCACAGCGACAAAGCCCTTCGTCGGATCCATTTTTGAAAGTTTGGCAGACCATTGGCAGACCAAATAGCGAAGCGCGTCTAAATCGAGGAAGCCAACTCGTTGAATCTATTGGAGGCGGCGATCGGAATCGAACCGATGAATAAAGAGTTTTGCAGACCGTTAAGGCCCTGCCTCACAGAGTACTACCGAGTAACACTCACATAATAAACACTGGACTACAGCCGCTCGGTGTTCACTCAGTAGCGCTCCATGTATGCAGGTGGCCACTACATTATTCACTACATCGCCCCGCACGCGCGCGAGGGCAGTCAAGTTGGGTCGGGGTTTAGGCGAGCAAGGGGGTCTCATGAAGCTCGGCGGCGCTTGCGAACAACCGCGCCCACGCCAGCCAAGCCAGCACCCAGAAGGACCATTGTCGCCGGCTCTGGGACGGGATTGGTCACGAAGGTCCCGGAGTAGGTAGCCTGCACTGTGCCCCCGGCGGCCCAGACAGCCAAAACATCCTGGTAGCTCAGGCTTGTGAACTGGGCGGAGAACGTCCCCGTGAACGGTGTAAATTCCAAGGTTGCAGTGTTTTCGACGGTTCCTGCTACAGCGAAGCTCAGCGTCGAACTCGTCGCCGTCACGTTCGTCAGATTGAAAGCGGCCAGGCCAGCCGGATTCGCCGGCGAAACCAAAGCGGGGACGAAGGGGGTACATGTCTGACCTGCCGCAGCTGCAGCGCCACATTGGGCCTGACCGAAAGCGCCTAGGTTAATAAACCCAAGGTTCAGTATCAGGTTTGGGTTGGCCGCGAACGTTAGAAAGCTGGCGAGAAAAAACGGCGAGTTCAATGGTTGCCCCACCACGAAATTCAGGTCCCTGGACGTGCCGTTCGTTCCCGCAAGCGGGACAAAGATGCCGGTTTGACCTAAGGCATCCACTGTAAAACCACCGACCCCGGTTCCTATGGGAAAGAAGTCAACTCCGGTCGGGATGAAGGAGGCGGCACCGGTGATGTTCAGAGTGTCGGCGCGCACCTGGATGCTGGCTCCGCAGCACACTAAAGCAAGGACTATTACGGCCAAAACGTTTCTTTTGAGATTAGACATCGTGTTCACCTCTTGGAAGTGACGCGCCGAGTCGCGGCGTTCCATTGACAGGAACCTGTCCGTGAGAGATCCGCGAGGAGCGCGGGCTCAACGGAGTTCAGCCTCCGCAAAATCGATATTGGCCACTGGGATGCCGCACGATTCCCTTGTGGCGGCGAGCTATTCTGGAAAGGGGCGGAATACTATCCGCACAGGCCACGGGCCGTCAAGGCAAAAGCGGAGCAGTTGGTGTCACGCAGCCTGTGTTTTTGTTTATAGGCATGGAAGATCGCAAAGGCGATGCGATCAACGCTGGCCATGTTCGGAAAGTTGAACGGGGCGAGTGCCAGTCTTTTCGTCGGCTGTCATACTTTCTTATTTTCTCGGTTTTCTCGGTCCTATATATGTATGGATATATGTATGGACCGAGCATTTAGAATTCTTTAGGTTAAGAACCACCTAAAACTAACCCACTCTGTGTTGATTGCTTTGAAGTCCTCGAAGTGGTGAAAGGTCACTACACTTTTCACTACATCACGCCTGGATGCTTCATAGTCATCAAAGTGCGGTAGCTGTAACCATTGATTGTGAGAGTTATTGGAGGCGGCGATCGGAATCGAACCGATGAATAAAGGTTTTGCAGAAATTTACTAGCACCCTTCACAGAAGAACACCGAAGGCCAAGGACGTACAAAGACAACAATTTAAATTTTTTGCTGTTCTTCCTTGGCCTTCTGTGAATGCAGGTGTTTACTACATTTTTTACTACAGTGATTAAGGCGGACGCTCAGCACACGGCTCACGTTTAAAGACTTAAGCCTGGTCTAGAGAGTCTCAATATCGAGTCATATACAAATGGTCCAATCACGGCGAAAACCTTGACACCAACACACGAACTTGATCCGCAAATTCCTCCGCGACCGGAATCAAGTTGTATTCAGGGATGCAGGCTTCGAATGCGCCCTTGACGATGATGTTGCCACCGTCATCCACTTCTCCAAAAACGCTTCTGTATCCCTCGATCGACCCGGCGCCATCATTGGAGACCTTCAGGTCTTTGAGTTCGATAAATTTGCGCTCAGGTTTCATGGCGTGATCCAAAGAAAATGCCCACCAAATCGGCGAGCATTGCTGCTTGGCCGATCCAGTGGGCGGTAGAAGTCCTTAGCGTTGGCTAGGCTGTCTCTTGACCCCTTACTATCTTTTCAACGCGAGCCGCGAGAGTTAGGAGTTCGCGGCGTATCCTTTGCAATTCAACTCTAACATCGGGAGCCGGTTTAGGTTCCGCGGGTTTCGACTCTGGTCATACGTTTACATTCATACACTCACCGTCGCCCCACTGGCTTGTAGCAGGGCAATGAATGCAATGCGCGGAACCTTGATCGATCTGTTCCCATACGTGCGGCACTGAATTAAGTCTAAGTGAATTATGAAGTTTACGTTCACGCCACCAGCTTCCAGTTAATTACTTCCCAGTCCGAACCGTAGATATCCTCGCCTGTTATTGCGGCGTACTGATGGCCAAACCAGGGCCGCGGAGCAATGACCCTTTTGTCCCCAGCCTCGCCCAAAAGCGCTGCCATGGCCGAGTATGAGCTGTTTCCAATGATGAAGTGGCGACAGGATTTCATTAAACGAAAATCGGTAATGTAGTCCCGACCCTCCGAGTAGCTTACATGACTGCCGACCGAAAGCGTGGAGTTGAAAGTTTCCTCCATCATCCTTCGCGCTGCAGGAATATCGTCGCTGAACACCAGAAACCGGGCGCCATGGAACATAGCCATCGCGGGCGCGTAGTATTCCATTCCCAGTCTAGGATGGTAGGCATTGTCGTAATCAGTCAGCCGAACATGGATTGCCACAAAATCATTTTGCGGAGGCTCGTCTTTCATTCTGAGATACCACTTCACTTCATCAAAGCAGTGCTCAAAGTAGCGCGCGCTCTGAAAGTGGCCTGAGATGTTCCAGTTTCCCGCCGGCAGGTCAACGTCGTGGTAGCCCCATTCCACGGGCCGATCGCTGAACGTAACCCCTTCAGGTATCAACGGGAGAGGGTTGATAAAGTGCTTATATATGTCGATATCTTCTAAACTCCCGAATCCGTCTCGATGGTCCAGGTTCTGCCACAAAGGGAATACCGGCGTTAGCCCATTCCGGCGCGCAACGCCCAGAACTCCGGCCACCTGGTAGGCTCCATTTGCGAACCGACCGTAATTGCCAAGCGCAAGCATGGTGCAGTAGCCCTTCATGCTGCCTTCAACCACCCTCGATTGAAATACAAATCCACGTCTTCGCGCGGATCGGCACTGATATCCGGAAATAGATGTCTGAGTCGTGATTCCACAAACACCATATTCCCCGTGTGCGCAATCAGATGATAGTTCTTTACGTACGCAAGATCGAGCATCTCCCGATAGCCTGCCCCTCCATCAGAGTTGAACCCCAACTCGTCAGGAGGAATTGAGCTGTCTATCTCGACAATCACAATCCTCGGTGCGGCTTGCAGCCCCTTGAAAATCTTGTAGTCAGACCCGTCAGTGTCCAGTGAAAGCACATCGCACGAGTCGTCAACGAAGGCGTTGACGTTGTACTGGTCGACGCGCGAGCACGCGCATCTTACGTCCGGCCTCTGCTTCCACGCATCCCAGCACTGTTGCCACAAGCCGAAATCAGCTTCGACGAATAGACCAGACCACCCCTTCTCCAACAGGTTCCGGGTGTTCGACAGCCAGAGTCCGTCATTCCCGCCAACCTCCACGGAGTAGCCGATTTCGATCTTCATGCGCTTCAAGCACTCAGCAATGATTCCGTCCTCACCGTTCTGGGAGTGAACGTTACCCGCGTATCCGTGATTGTTCGCGCGGCCACATCCGCACAGAGGTATAGGAACAGCCTCATAGTTCGACTTCTCGGATTCGTGAATCACTGAATTATCCTTTCTTGCCGCGCCTTCTCGGTGCGGAAGATCGTGCGCATCAAATTCCACGCGGGGCAGTCGATGGCTGGCTTTGCCCTTGGCGTCATAGCACTTTTTGCATCGCTGCCCCGATCCGTACGACCGTGGGCCTCCGCAGTCAACGCAGATGTATTCAACTTTCGTGGCGTCAAACAGTTGTGAGACAGGGACGAACCGCTCGATCTGTCCGACCGTCGTAGTTCGAATGTCGCCAGCATTGCGCTCCAGACACCTTTCGATCACGTCATAGCTGAAGCCGGTCGCTTCTTTCAGCTCGCGACGGGTTCCCAGTCCTAGCTCGATCGCTCGCATCACAATCCCGTCCGGCGGGTTGTCGTGGAGACGGGCATTCGCGGCGTCTGTGGCCAGAGCTTTGATCGCGTCTTTGTCGATGGTCATTTCAGTTACCACGGGGTGATGCTCGGTGCCGCATAAAGTCGTACCTGGTACGAAAATGAGCCTTTGGTTTATGCGGGCTT
>JAMQPH010000845.1 GCA_023717605.1 Pyrinomonadaceae bacterium | reverse complement strand
AGAAACCCTGGTGTCCAAACACTTACTACCATGGCTACCACCCTATCGACTATTACGCCGTGGAAGATCGCTTTGGAGATATGGCAACGCTGCAGGAGTTAGTCAACAAGGCACATCGACTGGGACTAAAAGTGATTCAGGATCAGGTTGCCAATCACGTCGGCTCACGCCATCCCTGGGTCGCCGATCCACCTCTCGACGATTGGTTTCACGGCACTCGTGTGGAGCGCTCCGGAGCTACCAGCGCCGCAGCGCTGGGGTGGAGATACACCCTAAACAAATTTCAGAACAGCACCCTGCTATCTCCTCACGGGAATCAGCTTGAGGTTCGCAATACGCTTGCCGGTTGGTTCAACGACGACCTGCCGGATATGAATCAGGAGCAACCCGAGGTAGCTCGCTATGAAATACAAAACGCGCTCTGGTGGGTGGGGATTACGGGAATTGATGGGATTCGGCAGGATACGATTCAGTACATGCCTCGCAGTTTTATTCGCGAGCTCTCAAATTCTTTGCATCAACAGTATCCAAAGATGTGGATGGTAGGAGAGGTGTTCGAACGTGATGCGGCTCAAACTGCCTTCTTCATCGGCGGGCACGTGGGATGGGATGGCATCGACACGAAGCTCGACTCGGTTTTTGATTTCGCTGTTTGGAATGCTTCCCTGCTCGCGTTCACAAACAAACTCCCCATGCGGGCCATGCGCGACCAACTGAAGTATGACGCCCTTTACCCGGACGCATCCAAAGTGACGATGCTCATCAATAGTCACGATGCGCCGCGCTTCCTCTCGCTCGAAGGAGCCAGTCTTGAGGGGGCGCTGATGCACACGGCGTTCACGATCAGCGTTCGAGGTATTCCCCAACTCTACTACGGCGAAGAGGTCGCCATGGAGGGCAAGGAAGATCCGGATAACCGGCGCGACTTTCCCGGCGGCTTCCCCGGCGATCCGCGCAGCGCGTTTACTGCGCAAGGGCGCACCGAGAAAGAGCGCCGAATGTTTGACTGGACTCGTGCCTGGATACGTTTGCGAGCAGAACATTCAGCAATCAGAAATGGGCGCCTTATAGATCTGTTCTATGACAATGAGTCGTACGTGTTCGCGCGGCAGAATAGAAGTGAAACGGTGATCATTGGGTTCAACCGTATGGCCCAGGAGAAACAGATTGCTCTACCGGCCGGGGCAATAGGATTGAAAGACAATTCGACGGTCGTGGGAACACTCGGAAGCAAAGAAACAGCCTCTATTGCTGACGGAACTGTGACTTTGACTCTGCCACCCAAGACGGCAGCTGCATACTTGGTGCGATGAGGCATTCAGGGAGGGACGGGTTTTCACCCCGTCGGGGTGAGATGTCTATAGCAACGGTTGCTCTACTACCATCCGGCGCCGTTCGGAGGAGCGGAAAGTATCTTGAAGCTTATCAGTCCAGTTGCACTCCGCTCCTCCGAACGGCGTTGGTGAGAAGTGGCGTTCGAATCTAGAGATATCTCGCGCCTACGGAGTGAACGTTGGTAATCGATAACAAATTCCCGAACGCGTTGGCGTAGAACTCTTCAACCAGATGAACTTTCCCAGATCGAGCGGCGTCCTGCTTCACCCGACATCTTTGCCAGGGCCGTTCGGCATTGGTGACCTTGGTCCACAGGCCTATGCCTTTGCTGATTTTCTGGTCGCCGGCAAACAGAGCCTGTGGCAAGTGCTCCCGCTTGGACCAACGGGCTATGGAGACTCGCCGTATGCTTGCTACTCAGCTTTTGCGGGCAACACGCTCCTGATAAGTTCGGAGAAACTGGTCGAAGATGGGCTACTGGCGCAGGAGGATTTGACGCCAATAGCAACTGGGCGCGAGGAAAGCGTTGATTTCGAAGCCGTTCATAAGTTCAAGGATGCAATTCTGGGTAAGGCGTTTGCACGTTTTGCTCAAAATCCCGATCCGAGCCTGCGCATGGCGTTTGAAGAATTTTGCCGGCGCAACATCTCCTGGCTCGACGACTATGCGCTGTTTCGAACTCTCAAAGATGCACATGGTGGCGTGGCCTGGAATGAATGGGATGCGGCATATGTTCGTCGCGAGCCGGCCGCACTCGCGAGCGCCGCACAGAAGTTTGACAATCATATTGAAGCGCAAAAGTTCTACCAGTTTCTTTTCTTCAGACAGTGGTTTGCTCTTAAAGCCTACTGCAACGAACGTGGAATCAAGGTTGTGGGCGACATTCCCATTTTTGTGGCCCAGGACTCGGCCGATGTCTGGACCAACCCAGACCAGTTCAAGTTAGACAAGAACGGGACTCCGACCGTGGTAGCCGGCGTTCCTCCTGACTACTTCAGCTCCACGGGACAGCTTTGGGGGAACCCGTTGTACAACTGGGACCACATGCTTGCCGACGGATTCAAGTGGTGGATCAAGCGAGTAGATTCGACCTTGAAAGTTGTGGACATCGTGAGGGTAGACCACTTTCGTGGTTTTGCAGCTTGTTGGGAGATTCCGTGCGGCGACAAGACGGCGGAGCGCGGGCGTTGGGTGGAAGCACCCGGCAAAGTATTATTCACAGCAATTCGCGCAGCGTTGGGCCAGCTGCCGATTATCGCCGAAGACCTGGGCGTCATAACCCCGGACGTGGTTGCCCTGCGGGACGGATTTGGTTTTCCCGGAATGCGTATCCTGCAGTTTGCTTTTGGCGGTGACACGAAGAACATCGATCTGCCGCATAACTACATAAGCAATGTTGTGGCCTACACCGGCACTCACGACAACGATACGACGGTTGGCTGGTTTAGCAGTGTGCCTGGTGAAGGCTCGACCAGAACAGCTGAGCAGATCGAACGGGAACGAAATTTTTGCCTTCGCTATTTGAATACCACGGGCAAGGAGATCCACTGGGACTTCATTCGCGGAGTGTTGGCCTCGGTCGCGAACACAGCTGTGGTTCCCTTGCAGGATCTGCTGGGACTCGGAACAGAAGCGCGTATGAATCTTCCCAACAGCACCGAGGGTAATTGGTCGTGGCGATTTAAGAAGGGCGCACTGACAGCTGATCTCGCCGCCCGACTCAAAGAATTGACAGAGCTTTACGGACGGGCAACAGAAAGTACCGACAGTGTGTGATCAAGATAGTCCGGCGCCTAAGGAAGGTTGAGCGGGGGTAAACCGCCCTTCCCGACCTCGAGACTCTCACATTTGATACACCTCGGCATCATTGAAGGCTTCTCACTCTTGAAAGCTTCTTAAATGAAAGGTTTTTGCAGCTCTCATGCAACAAGAATGATCACTCAGGTCAGAAAATCTCTCAGGTTAGGAAGGGCGGTTTACCCCCGCTCGACTTTCGCTAACGTCAGGCTTAGAGGTTTGAAACAGCCTCTTAGCGGCTGGCATCATTTATTCTCTACTCTTCTCATCGTCTTCGTAGCGGCGATCTCATGTTCGGCGCAGGGCACACCCACTGTTTCCAAGGTTGAACCTCAAAGCTGGTGGAAAGGAAGTTCTCTAAATCCAGTTCGGATCCTGGTTCGCGGGTCGAATCTGAAAGGTGCGCGAGTACAACCCGTCGGCCGCGGCCTTAGCGTGGTAGGACTTCCGAAAGTAAACGAACGCGGCGGTTATCTCTTTGTCGATCTGGCAATCGCGTCAAACGCGCAGCCGGGAAAACGCAGTCTGAGAATCACAACACCTGCCGGTCTTACGAACTCTTCCTTCGAGATTCTTCCCGCTCTGAACCGCACCGGAACGTTTCAGGGGTTCAGTCCTGACGATGTCATGTATCTCGTCATGATCGATCGCTTCGCAGATGGAGACGCGACTAACAATGATCCCCCGCAGTCGCCCGGAATCTATGACCGCGAAAACAAGTTCTCGTATCACGGCGGCGACCTTCAGGGAATAATTGACCGACTCCCTTACCTCAAGGAACTTGGAGTAACCGCGCTCTGGCTCACTCCCTGGTACGACAACTACGATCTCCCAAATCAAATCGAGTATAAAGAAGGCAAACCGAGCACTGGCTTTCATGGCTATAACCCGCAGGATTTCTATGCTGTCGAAGAGCACTTCGGGACGCATCAGAAGTTGCAACAACTAGTCACGGCCGCGCACCAGTCGGGCATCAAAACTATTCAGGACCAGGTCGTCAATCACACCGGCCCTTATCACCCCTGGGTTGACGATCCGCCTACGCCCACCTGGTTCAATGGGACCAGGGACCGACACCTTAAGAATGTGTTTCAAACCTGGGTGCTGCACGATCCGCGTCCGGTTGAGCATTTGAAACGCGAAACTATGGAAGGCTGGTTCCTCGACTTTCTGCCTGATCTAAACCAGCACGACAAGGAAGTCGAGCGTTACCTTATTCAAAACACGTTGTGGTGGATTGGGACCACCGGACTCGACGGCATGCGCATGGACACCTGGCAATACGTGCCAAACTCTTTCTGGCAAAAATGGACTGCCGCAATCAAGCGCGAATTTCCCAAGTTCAGGGTCGTGGGCGAAGTGAAGGACGGAGACGTGGTCCACGTCTCTTTTTTTCAAGGTGGCAAAATTCGCTTTGATGGTGTGGATTCCGGTCTCGATTCTCTGCTCGACTTTCCACTCTTCTATCCGATTCGCCACGCGTTCGCCGAGAGCAAGCACCTTGACGCCATTCCGAAGATACTGGCGGCGGACTATCTCTATACCAACCCGGAGATTCTGGTGACGTTGCTGGGCGGACACGATGACGGCCGGTTCATGAGTGAGAAGGGTGCAACGATTGCCGGCTTGAAACTCGCAAACACCTTTTTGCTAACCACCCGCGGAGTGCCTCAACTTTATTACGGCGACGAGATTGCGATGACAGGTCCCGATGAACCCACAACTCGCAAGGATTTTCCGGGCGGCTTTCCCGGAGACCAACGCAATGCGTTCACTCGCACCGGTCGCACCAAAGAAGAACAGGAAGTCTTTGAGCACATCAAAACACTGACACGCTTGCGCCGCGAACTCGAGCCGCTCCGACGCGGTCGCCTGGTCAACCTTCACGTCACTGATCAGCAGTATGCATATGCGCGGACTACCAAGAGTGTGACCGTCGTTACCGTAATCAACAACGACACTAAGACTGCGCAGATCGAGTTTGATGCGTCGCCCCTCAAATGGGCGAATGATCTTGTGTTGATTGATCGGTTGGGAGTCATCAAGGAAGTCCGTGTAAGTGATGGCAAGCTGAGAGTCGTGCTGCCTGAACGTTCGGCGGCAATCCTGGTGCCCAGGTGAAGAACGTGCCATGACCAACAAGCCGCTTTCCCAACAGCTGGCAATCGTCACGGGTGGTGGCACCGGGATCGGACGTGGGTTTTCTGAGGCGCTTGCCGCAGCGGGGGTTAGGGTCGTTATTGCGTCGCGCCGGGAAGCTGTGTTGCAGGCAGCGGCTGACGAGATTAATCGAGCGTTAGCTGCTGAGCTTGTCTTTCCTTACGCGTTTGACATCCGTGACCGCGGACAAATCGAATCGCTGGTCAGCCAGGTTATTGAACACTGGCAAACGATCGATTTGCTAATAAACAACTCAGGCCTGGCAGTGCCCGAAACTGCAGACGCGATTACGGAAGAAGGTTGGGACAAAGTGATGGACACGAACCTGCGCGGTGTCATGCAACTGGTGCGTAGTGTCCTGCCGCATATGACGAAGAATGACTTTGGCGACATCGTGAACGTTTCGTCCCAGGCCGGCAAGCACGGCTATGCGGATGTGCCTTCTTACTGCGCCTCCAAGTTTGGACTGCTGGGGTACGCCGAAGCGCTGCGCGATCATGTGCGAAAGACCGGCGCGAACATTCGCGTCTTCAACTTGTGTCCCGGACTGGTCGATGTAGAAAACACGAAGCCAGAACAACAGCCGCGCGCAGGCTTCATTCATGTGGCGAACATGGCGAGAACTTTGATGTATGTGTTGTCGCTCGATCGAAATGTTGTGCTGGAAGATATGAATATCTACGCGAGATAACCAGTGTGAACGGCTCGGGCCTGATGTGCGGTGTAGTCGATGCAAAGCGCGAGCAGTAGCGACTGCGTGAGAGTCCAAGAGATCGGCCTGGGTAATTTGCAGGTCGGGAAGGCGGACCCTGTCCCCGCCTCAGGTCTGAAGGCCACTCAGCGTAAGAGCGGGGACAGGGTCCGCCTTCCCGACCTGCGAATTAACGTTAGCAGCTCTTGGATTTTGACACGGCCTGCACGTTGCGGGTTCCAAATGCTGTTAATGGAGGAATGCAAATGCAAAAGCCACGTTTGAGTTTCTGGCAGATCTGGAACATGAGTTTCGGTTTTATGGGCATCCAGTTTGGCTGGGGACTACAGCTGGCCAACATGAGCGGCATTTACACCTACCTCGGCGCGAGTCCGGACGACGTGCCGTTGCTTTGGCTCGCTGGACCAATGACCGGGCTGCTGGTTCAACCAATCATCGGCTCGATGAGCGACCGCACGTGGAACAGGCTGGGCCGTCGCAGGCCGTACTTCCTTGTGGGAGCTATCCTGGCCAGTATCGCTCTCTTCTTCATGCCCGATTCCTCAGCGCTCTGGATGGCCGCGAGTCTCCTTTGGATTCTGGACGCTAGTATCAATGTCAGCATGGAACCCTTTCGCGCTTTCGTCGCCGACAAGCTAAACGTCAACCAACGCACTGCTGGTTTCGTAATGCAGAGTTTTTTCATCGGCATCGGCGCCTCGCTGGCAAATGCTCTGCCCTGGCTGTTTCGGCAGTACGGTGTGACTGGTACGACCCCCAGCGGCATCCCCCTTACGGTGCAATACTCATTCAAGATTGGAGCGGTTGTATTTCTGCTCTCGGTGCTCTGGACGGTCTTCACCACTAGAGAATATCCACCGGAGAACCTTGAGGAGTTTGAGCGCACTCGTCGGGCGACTTACGGCAACGCCACCGGCATCGCAAAAGTATTCCGCGTTGTTGCTGAACTCCTGCGCGAGATTTCCAGCGCCTTCGGTAATATGCCCAAGACGATGAAGCAGCTGGCAGTCGTACAATTCTTCACCTGGCTGGGACTCTTCTGTATGTGGATGTTCTTCGGTCTGACGACCTCCTACCACGTTTTTGGAGCCAGCAACAGTGACGATACCCGCTTCGCGCTGGGCCAGGAGTGGGGCGGTAACGCCTTTGCCATTTACTCTATTGTCTGTTTCGCTATCGCTTTTCTGCTGCCGAAGATCGCTGCAGCTACCAGCCGTAAGACCGTGCACACATTCTCTCTGATTTGCGGCGGGCTGGGCCTCGTCTCGGTGTACTTCATTCAGGATAAGTGGGTGCTGCTCGTGACGATGGTCGGCGTGGGAATCGCCTGGGCTTCGATTCTGTCGATGCCTTACGCCATTCTTTCGGGCGCCCTGCCGGCGGCGCGAATGGGCGTCTACATGGGCATCTTCAATTTCTTTATCGTGATCCCGGAAATCATTGCTTCGATTTTCTTTGGACGCATCATTCGCGCGATCTTTGGAGAGAACAGCACCGCCGCTCCGCTTTATATGGTGATCGCCGGTGGTGTGTTCATGTTAATCGCCGCTGCATTCGTAACCATTGTTCGCGACGTAGCCGATGTAAATGTACCCGAGGCAGAGGTGCTTGCAGCTGACGCACATCAGCCGCTGATTCCGCCATTGACGGCACAGCCTGTGCCAAGCACTGGGTTGATTGATAAGGAGTGATTGGGAGGTTGGATCTGAGACGTTCTCATGATCCTCCTCAATTGTGCTATGTGGCTTTGCCCCCTCCCTTGCGGAAAGGCTA
>JAMQPH010000842.1 GCA_023717605.1 Pyrinomonadaceae bacterium | reverse complement strand
CCCAGGCTATTAGGTTCGGGAGTCCAAACCGTGTGCCGATGTCGAGTTTGTTTCTTGGAGAATCAATCACGCGAAACGCTTTTCGTAAGCATCTCATTCACACCGCGGCTTTAGCCCGGTGTCAAAGCGCGATCCGAAACTCGGAACCGTTTTAACGGTTTTCCCAAAGGCGACAAGCACCCGCAATCTCCAAACCGTTAAAACGGTTAAAGAACATCGGGGGCAGAACTCTAGCACCGGGCTAAAGCCGCGGTGTGAATGAGAGCACACTCCTGCTGTTCAGCGTTTCATCGCCAGGGTCAATCCGTCGCCGATGGTGAGCATACTGAGCGTCACTCGCTCGTCGCCGTGCAGTTTCTGGTTCAACTGACGGATCGCCACCGTGTCTGCATCGTTTTCCTTAGGGTTGGCGACTCTGCCCGACCATAGCGTGTTGTCGATGGCGATTAAACCTCCAGCGCGGAGTAGCTGCAAGGCGCGTTCATAATAATTCTGGTAGTTGGTCTTGTCGGCATCGATGAACGCGAAGTCAAAGGTTCTCGCCTGGCCTGCCTCGAGCATTGAGTCCAATGTCTCTAATGCTGGACCGAGCCGAAGGTCGATCTTTTTATCCACACCCGCTTCCTTCCAGTAACGCCTGCCGACGTTTGTGTATTCCTCACTGATGTCACACGCCACGATGCGACCTGTATCCGGCAAACCCAACGCGACCCACAGGGCACTATATCCGGTGAAAACTCCCACCTCGAGCGTTTTGCTAGCGCGCAGCAACTGAACCAGGAGCTGCATGAACTGGCCCTGGTCGGGGCCGATCTGCATTTGCGCGGTTTTCATTTGCTGCGTCTCTTCACGCAGTCGACGAGCTACCTCCGGTTCGCGAATAGACGTATTGAGCAGGTATTCATAAGTACGTTCGTCAAACGGGGAATAACGGGACATTGGTTCCTCCAAAGGATGTGATGTAGTCCAGGGCTAAACTTAGCAAACAAAGCCAGCTTGCGGAAGTAATGGAAGAAATTGTTTACTGCATGATTGGGAAGTTAACCTATGGAGCGATCCCCGGAACTTGAAGATCTGACACGAATGCTCAATTGGAATATCAAACGATAACGTGTTCGGGAGCGAGGCGAGAAAGCTCGGCTAAACATTTGCGGGAGTTTACAAGATGACAACAGCTCAATCAGAGCGCGCTAATTTATTCAAGAGTCTCCACACCAAGGGAGAACCTCTGATTCTCTTCAATGTTTGGGATGCCGGCAGCGCCCGGGCCATAGAAGAGATTGGGGCCAAAGCGATTGCCACTGGCAGCTTGTCGGTTGCGGCTGCTCACGGTTATGGCGATGGTCAAGAGCTCCCACTTGACATGGCGCTGGCAAATCTCAAACGGATTATTGCGACTGTTGATCTCCCGGTGACGATTGATTTAGAGGGTGGCTACGGGGACAGTTCAAATGAACTACAAGAGTCGGTGACGAGAGTTATCGAGGCCGGCGCCGTGGGAATAAATTTCGAGGATCAGATTGTTGGCGGGACGGGCCTCTATTCAATGGAAGGTCAGCGCGCTCGTATTGAAGCGATCCGTGACGCGGCAGAGCAGGCACGCCTTCCCCTGTTCATCAATGCGCGCACTGATATTTTTCTTAAGGCCGATCCCTCTAGCCATGCTGAAGAACACCTTGAAGAAGCAATACGGCGGGCCAAAGTCTATGCAGAAGCCGGAGCAAGTGGGTTCTTTGCGCCGGGCCTAAGGAACGCCAAATTCATTGAAAGACTATGTAAGGCTTCGGCGTTACCAGTCAACATCCTGGTAATGCCGGATGTTCCTTCGTCAAAACAACTCGCAGCGTTGGGAGTGGCGCGCATTAGTTTTGGCCCGGGTCCATATCGTCTCGTGATAGAGGCTTTGAAAGAGGCTGGTCGTAAGGCACTGTCGATGAGTTAAGAATACGCAAAAGACGCAAAGTGGCCGTGGCATAGACTTCAGTCTGTGATCTCAAGCCAGCGTGGTTCTCACAATGACCTAAGCAACTCAACCAGCACACAGACTGAAGTCTATGCTACATATCGCTTCTCAAACAAGAACGATACCAGCCTGGGAAGCTTGTTTTGATCGGCCTCGTGCCACCACTCCCTGAAACTGTGGATTGAGAAGCCATTCTTAGCCGCGCTTTCTGTGAAGTCAGAGAGGTGATGCACGAACGCTGGAATCTCAATCGTTTCCTGCCCGCGTTGGAACTTGGCTTTGGTCCCTTGATATTGTCGGAAGGGATGAAGTTCGCTAACGAAAAACTGACCCCCGGACACAAGCGAGCGATGGGCCTCGGAAAAAATGACGGACAGGTCGCTAATGTGTTCAAGTACCAGGTTGCACACAATCAGATCGACGGATTCAGTTTTGCAGGGCCAGGCTTTTGTGAGATCGGCGATGGCGAACAATACACGGTCTGACTGTGTCTTGCGTTTAGCCTGCTCGAGCATAGCCGTTGACAAATCAAGTGCACAAACTCGCTCACCAAGCTGGGTCAATAGGGCAGTATTCTTGCCTGTGCCGCAGCCAATCTCGAAAACAGTGTGATAGCGTCGATTGGCGAGAATCTCTTTGGTTACGGCCTGATCGAGATCGCGGGTTAGATTGCGATCAGAGTCGTAAGTGATAGACCAATCGGTGTAAGCGTCTTGAATGTTCATCTCTTGAGTTAAGCCTTTCTTAACTAGTGGTGAAGGTGGTACCGGTGCAGTTTCAAAATCGCTGATGAAGTTTCTAGCACTCCTACAGAACTGCGAGCGGTAGCGACCGGATGCTAGACTCATCGCACTGATGGCGTTCTATTGTTCGTCGAGTGTCGGATCCGGTCGCTACCGCTCGCGGTTCTGTAGTGGAGTGACGTTCCTCGACTGGCAGACCGCATCAGTGCTTTGACAGTGTTCCACTGGCCGATCTTAGAACACAGAGCTTATAATTGTCGTATCATTCACGGATCTACCAGGTGTCAGGAGTAACTTATGATTTGCCCACGGTGCGGCTCTAGTCAAAGCGAGGAGTTGAAATTCTGCAAATCATGCGGTGCGAATCTGTCCGCGTTGCGCCAGGTACTAGCCACTCGCGACACGGAGGAGAAATTTGATTGGAGTAAAACCTGGGTCGCCGAGATGTTTCAATCTGCAGAGGAGGCCCAAAGGCGAAAGGCGGAGCTCGACCGCCAGCGCGGCCTCACGCCGGAGATCAAACGCTTCATGGAGATCAAAGCCGGCGTGATCACTGCCAGCGCCGGTCTGGCTCTAGGGATAGTTGTCTTCGTTTTCATGCAGGGCCTGATCTTAAGCGGCAGAGTCTCAGCAGACACTGCCGAGATCCTTAGCCGGCTGTGGATTGCCGGTGTAATACCTCTGTTCGTTGGGATAGCGCTCATAGTAAACGGTTTGGTCGTTAGCAAAAAGATGCTCGAAGCTGCTAGGAGGACGGGAGAGTTACCCTCATCACCTGGACATCCAGAAACGCCTCCCAATTCCTTACCTAGCGCTGACACCACTGAATTCATCCCTTCCGGCTTCAGCGTCACTGAGGAAACGACCAAACATCTTCGAAGTTCCGGCCAGAAAGAATAAGTGGAGCGCCTCCAACTCGAGGAACCAAGTCGCCAGGCATTGAATCGGTTTTGATGAAACTCAAGAGACATCTTCCGATCACTTTGAGCGTCGCAGTTTTCACCGTAGTGGTGCTCCTGGTTGCGATATCGGGAGCAACCGGCCGCCACTGGCCTGCCTGGACCGGATTTGCCGGAAAGACACTCTGGGACGCTGCTCAACTGATCATCGTCCCCATTTCATTGGCCCTCATCGCCTACTTATTGAGCAACACACAGCGGCAAGAGGATCGCGAGATCGCGCGTGCCCAGCGCGAACAGGACCTGAAGATAGCGGACGAGCGCCGGAGCAGTGATTCTCAAATTGCGCTCAATCGCGAGCGCGAAAATGCGCTGCAAGCATATCTGTCAGCGATGACCAGTCTATTGGTGGACCACAATATGAGCGGCGAAAAAGTTGCAGTTATCGCTCAGGCAAGGACTCTTAGTCTGCTTCCGCGTCTTGATGGAGATCAGAAAGCGACCGTGCTGCGATTTCTGGCGGGCTCGAAACTGATCTCGGCGAGTGACCCACTGCTGTCGCTCAACTCAGCTGACTTTTCAGGTATGCAAGGCGTGGCTGTTTCGCTTGCAGGTGTCTCATTGCGAGGGGTAAATCTGCACGGCTGCAAGCTGCCACATTCCTCAATTCGCGATAGCGATCTTCAGTTTGCCGATCTCTCGGATGTTGATCTCACGTCTTGCGACTTGTTCGGGACAGACCTGCGGGGAGCAAACCTAAGCGGCGCAGATCTTTCTGACACGATATTAGTAAAAAGCAACTTCAGCAGTGGCATACCGGCGAGAGCAAGCCTCAACGTGAATGTGGCGAGAAACAATGCCCGAACGGCGGCGCAAGGATGGCTTGAGACTTTGGCAGGCGCCCGGTTCAAGTCGGCGCGATACGACTTTTCGACGAGTTGGCCCAAAGGCTTCGACGCAAAAGCCGCCGGCGCCGTTGACATTAGTGACTGACAAGCCTGATTAATTCGTAGGTTGGGAAGGGGTCCCTTTCCATTTGTCATTTGTCAATTTTCATTTGCCATTTCAGAAATCTTAGAACCAAAGACAGTAGCAAAAAGGAACTCACGCAGTGTAGATGGGTTCAGTAGGTTCTCGCCTTGCCATGACAAATGAGAAATGCCAAATGAGAAATGGAAAATGGTCGCCCTTTCCCATGCAAATCTGCTTTCTTCAGTTCCCCTGGAGGTAGAATGCGTATCCACTATCCCGTCGTGGTTATTGTTCTGCTCTGTTGTGCTGGTACTTGTCCGGCTGCGGATATTGACTGGACCAAAGCTCGAGCCGAAGCGGTGCAGTTGCTCCAGGAGCTGATTCGTATCGACACCTCCAATCCTCCTGGCAATGAACGTGCTGCGGCGCTGCACATTCAAAAACTGCTGGAAGCGGAAGGCATCGAGACCAAATTGCTTGAGGTCGCGCCGGCAAGGGCCAACCTTTACGCGCGTATCAAAGGTGATGGTAGTCGCCGTCCCGTGATCCTGCTCAGCCACACGGACGTGGTCATGGCCGAACCGGAGCGCTGGTCAGTGCCGCCCTTCAGCGGTGAGATTCGTGATGGCTTTGTCTACGGGCGGGGCGCCAGCGATATGAAAGGCACCGCAGCAGTGCATGTGACGCTCATGCGTCTGCTAAAGCGGCTCAATATTCCACTCAAACGTGATGTGATACTGCTGGCGGTCGCCGACGAAGAAGCAGGCGGAGCCGGTGCACGCTCGATCATTGAAAACCATCCTGAGCTAATTCGAGGCGCGGAGTTTCTCTTGAACGAAGGAGACGTGGCGTATGTCAAGAATGGAGAGCTTCAGCAATACGGCGTTGATGTTATGGAAAAGGCTGCGCTTTGGCTTCGCATCACAGCCAAAGGCCCAGCCGGACACGGTTCGATCCCTCTGGAAGACTCTTCTGTTAATCGTCTGCTCAAGGCACTCAATCGTTTGAGAGTCTGGGAAACTCCAATAAGCGTTCCTCCTGCGGTGGCGGAGGGCTACCGGATCCGGGCCGCCCTGCAGTCTGACCCGCTGCTAAGAACCGCATATGCGAATCTTGAGAAGTCGCTCAGGAATCCTGCCCTGCGCCAGAAACTACTGACCGATAGCACACTTAATGCGGAGGTCAGAAACACGCTCACAATCACTGGCCTGCATGGCAGCGACAAAGTAAACGTCATTCCGGGGAGGGCATGGGCCCAGATTGATGCCCGGCTGTTGCCTGGCGAGACTCCAGCAGGTTTCATCGCGAAGCTGCGCGGTGTGCTGTCAGATCCGGGACTTGAAATTGAGATCATCGAAGGTTCCACTCCAACGAGTTCAAGTGCGAACACGGCGCTAATGAGTGCTATCCGCGCCGTTGCCGCCCGGCGCGACCCAGGCGTTCCAGTCATTCCGACTATGCTCACCAGTTCTACCGATAGCTCGAAGTTTCGCACCGTCGGGATCACGGCTTACGGCTTTGAGCCTTTCAAGATGGACGACGGCGAATTGGATCGCTCACATGGTGACGACGAACGTCTGTCGGTGGAAAACGTTGGTTTCGCTCTGCAGTTTCTTTATGAGGTGATAGTGGAATTGAATTGAGACCCCACTCAAAACTTGTTCGTGTTCGTTCGTGTGATTTCGTTCTCATCTTTCGAGCCAAGCAAACGATCCACGAAATAACACCAAACATCACTAAACATTTTTCGTGTCCGTTCGTGTGATTTCGTGGATCGTTCTCATCTTTCGGCCAAGCAAACGATCCACGAAATAGCACGAAACATCACGAAATAAGATTCAGAGAATGGCCAAATGAAAAATGAGAAATGACAAATGGAAAATGCGCTCCTTCCCAACCTGCAAATTTAGTGAGCTTTAAGCTAGCGCCCGGATTGCAGGGCTGCGGCGGCACGGTTCAGGGCGCGAGCGAGGCGATGGACTTCTGCATTCGCTAGTTTGCGATCACCGGCTTCGATGGCTTCGGTCAGCGCGGGAAGAACAAGCGGCTTGTATGTTGGTCTCGGTGCGTAGATGAGATGCTTGAACCAGGGGCGGCCGGCGAGACCCTCAGGATCAAGAAGTGCGCGCTCAACTTTCATAAGCGACTTGTGTATCCGCTCGGCGCGGGGCCGATTGCCGCTCTCCACCGCCTGGCGCGCAGACTCCAGAGCCTCACGACCACTTTTCTCCCAACGCTGCGATGCTTCGAGAGCCGGAGTGAAATCAACTTCAAGCTTTCGTTCGCGGGCCAGGCGCTCTGTCTCGTCGAGATAGGTCTGCACCTCCTGCGCGTAAGTCGCATAATCGAGCGGCACGTAGTCGCATTCGGCCAGTCGCAGAGCGGCGACAGACCAGTAGCGGGCCATCGCCGCGTGATAGTAGTAGCCCGGATCACCGATGCGATCGACCCAGGCAAAACTATCGTAAACGGAATGATAGACGCCGTATGGACCATCGAAGGTCAGGTCTGCGACTGGTACTCCCAGGAAGTTGAGAAAGACTGTGTAGTCCGAACCTGATCCCAACCGAGTAGTGACGGTCGGTTCCCTGGCGTCTTTCCTTTCTTCGTTTCGCAACCACGACTCGTAGATGGATCCGCCGCTCGGGTCTGGGACATCGCGGGCCACCTGCCGCAGGAATTCTGCCAGCGCGGGCACGGCAGCGGCAGTAAAGGCGTTGCCGGAGGATGAGCTGTCCACATTCAGGTAGGCGAGGGCGCCCGCCTTGAGTCGTTCGGCCTCCAGTTCGCCCCATTCGGTGCTGCCGGTCAGGGTAAATTCCTCTGCGTCCCAGGAAGCAAAGATGAGGGTGCGACGCGGTTTCCAGCCGGTTCGCTTGAGTTCTCCAAATGCCCGGGCAGTTTCCATAAGACTCGCGCTGCCGCTGCTCGGATCGACGCCGCCATAGACCCAGGCGTCGCGGTGGTTTCCGAGAATCACCCACTCGTCAGGCAGTTCTGATCCGCGCAAACGACCGACGACGTTCCAGATCGAACGCACTTCCTTGTCGTTTTCAATTATCAGATGAAGCTTGTCCGAGCTTGGCCCAAGCCGGTAGCTAAGTGGAATCCCGCCTTGCCATGCCGGCGGCGCCGCTGGACCAGTCATCCTTTCCAGAATCTTGCGGGCATCCTTGTAAGACATTGGTGCTGCCGCAACCGTAGGCATCGAGACGGCGGTCTCGGCGGGAAGGAAACGACCTCCAGGAACGGATGCCCAGCCGGGTGTGCGTGGATCGCCGGGCAGGTTGAAGTCATAAACAATACCGCCTCTTTGCAGATGACTCTCCGGACCCCACGGTCCCCATGGGAAGACCTCTCCTTTTTTGAAACCATCATCCGCCGGGTCGGAGTAAAGAAGCAGAGCCGCCACGCCGCGCCTTTGTGCCGTCTGGGCCTTAAAGCCGCGATAGCTGTAAGGCACGGAGTAACGCGCCAGGGCGATCTTCCCTCGCACGTCTACGCCCTCCCGCTCGAGGAGATCATAGTCTTCGGGATTACCACTGTTCACATAGACGACGGGCGCAGTCACATCAACATTCGCAGAGTATGCGCAGTAAGGGATGCCCACGTCGGTGGCGTACGAGTCTTTGTCCTGAGGAATCGCTTCTTCTTTTAAGGAAAGTTTTTCTTCCGTTGCTCCTACGAGCGTTGCCTCATAACGGATGGGCCACGGAAGGTAAACCGGGTGCTCGATCAGCTTAACGTCTTCCAGTCCATAAGCTTGCCATTGCTTAGCCATGTATTGGGCCAACTCGTAATTACGCAGTGACCCGGCCATGTGGGGCTTCTCGGTAAAGATGCGATGCTCGCGACGACAGTTTTCAGGACGAATCGTCTGCAGCAGTTGAGACTCAAGTGGCTTAATCCTGGCAACGTTCGGGCGAGAGAATCCCTCGCCGGAAGGTCCCGGTAAGCTTGCGGCAGTAGTTAGCAGAAGCAGGATGGCCAGGTAACGATACAAAGTGCGCACTCAGGTATCACGCCGAAGTCAGGTTTAACTTCACGCATCGGAAGTCCGAACCCCGGCCTTGTTCGCCCGGCGGCGGCGGGCGCGGGCCAGCAGCCCGAGGGCGCCGACCGCCAGCAAGCTCAGAGAGGCCGGCTCGGGCACGGGTGCCCCGCCCACACGCGACAGGGTGATGCTCTGGTAGTTATACTCCGCGCCGTGGTTGCCGAAGCGGCCAATCGACCAGTTGAAGACACTGAGGTCGCTGGTGCCGTAGGTGCCGAGTGCGTCCAGAATGTTGAGCGACGACAGCACGTTGCCGTTGTTGTACGTGACCAGAAAATCCAGCTCGTGAATCGGAGTCAGCCCGACGATATTCACAGCGACCGGGAACGGGAAGTCGAGATTCGTCGACAGAAAGAAGCCGTCAACCGCCGGATCGTTGTTCCGCAGGACGAAGTATGCTGTCTGGCCGCCAGGCTGCGGGTTGACGATTGGGACGGGCCGACCACCGACCGTCATCACGAACGACGTGAGATTGACCACATAGCCGCGGGTCGGGAAGTTCGGGCTGTTGACGAAGACATCGGAATCGACGGTGAAACTCATCACCACGGGGTCGCCGGGCTGCACGCCGACCATATTGCCTTGGATGACGTTGAAGGCCACCGGCCCGGTCACTGCGATTGACACCAGGTCGGCCCGCGCGAGCGGAGCCGCGAGGCCGAAATAGACGAACATCGTTAATGCAAGTACGAGTTTATTGATTGGAGACATTGGTTTTCCCCCCTTAAAGTACATCTGTCTGAGGTATCAAGAGCCAAGTTGCGACACGAGAGACGAGTGCAGAATCTTTCTTGGCTAGTTTGGCTTGTCTGGTGCAGGCCAATATTAGGACCTTTTATCTTTCTTTAGCAAGAAAATTGGCGACGACGGCTCAAAAAAATTTAAGGGCGCCTGGGGCGGCTATTTTGCTTCCCTCTGATCCGCGTTGGTCCGCGTGTATCGGCTAAATGATTTCGTTACAATCTCAATCTTGAATGTTTCCGCTCTGGCTCAAAATCGCTTACACACTCTTCGTTTGTGTCGTAATCGCTGTCTACTGGCGTAACTATGGTCTCAGGAATTTTTTATGGTTTTCAGACATCGCGTTAATCGGCACGGTCCCGGCACTTTGGTTAGAGAACGGATTGCTGGCGAGCATGATGGCTCTATCAATTGTGATTCTTGATGTGGCCTGGGCTGTTGATTTCTTTGGAGGTTTGCTTTTTGGTCGCAGTCTGCTGGGACTTGGTAAATATATGTTCGATGAGACGATACCCCTGCCAGTCCGTCTGGTATCGCTATTTCACATCTGGTTCCCAATGTTGTTGCTATGGATGGTTTATCGGCTCGGGTACGACGAACGGGCATTAGCGGCGCAGACAATCCTGGCATGGGTGGTCTTGCCCGTTAGTTATTGGGTCGTGACGGAAGAGAGCGAGAACATCAATTGGGTCCGCGGCCTCCGCGGCGACCGCAGTGACCCGCAGCAATGGATGCCCAAACGCCTTTACCTGGCCTTGCTAATGTTAGGGCTACCCCTTTTCATTTATCTGCCCACACATCTCGTTCTCAAAAGGCTAATGCCTTGAAGCGACCGGAGAGCCGTTCAAGCTGCTTCGGCTCAATGAAGACTTTTTTGCACTCAGCTTAGACGGTACCTATGAACCACTCTATCCGGCAGCTTTCACATTCAGACCAGTCGATTCTCTGGGAAATGCTTTATCAGTCTCTTCATGTAGCTGAGGGTGAGCAAGCTTTTGCTCGCGAAGTCATCTACAGCCCTGAACTCAGGAGGTATGTTGAGGGATGGGGTCGTCCAGGCGATCTGGGGTTTGCTGCTACAGAAAAGAGCGGTGGCGAAGTTGTGGGCGCTGCTTGGTTACGCATGTTCACGGAAGATGAGCCAGGGTACGGCTATGTCAACGATCACACACCTGAGCTAGGCATGGCAGTCATGCCGCACCAACGGGGACAAGGAGTGGGGTCGTCTCTGCTCATACACTTGCTTGAATCCGCCGCGACAGTTTATTACTCGGTCAGCCTCAGCGTATCTGCTGACAATCCAGCGGTGCGATTGTACAAACGCGTGGGTTTTGAGCAGGTGAGTATCAATGGCGGTTCACTCACGATGATAAAGAGCTTGCAAAACGTGGGAACAGAACGTCAGAGGGCAACGTAAGAACTATTTCATGGCTGGGCAACTCACATCGGCCCGTCGTTATCGAAGTAGTTAGTCCGCTTTGCAAAAAAGAGCTTGACAGGATCGGTGGTCCTACTTTATACAAGAACGCTCGCGCGATGATGCGTGAGGGAGAAGATCAAATGATGACGACTTGGACATATACAGAATACACCGCCAAACTTCAAACGTTGGTCGGCATGCGTGGCGCCGCGTGTCTCTTAAGTCTGAGCTTGTCACCCATCAATACCTTTGGCGACGGCCTCGGACAAAGAACGACGTCCATAGATAGCCGGCATATCAGACATTAATTCGCGGGAGCGGACTCCCGCTCCCAAATCTCAAAGAAAATCGCGAGAATTGTTAGGAGCGGGCAGCTTCCCTTGGAGGCATAAAGCCCGCTCCTTTTGTTTTTTGACAATCGAAATACCTTTTTTGCGAGGTGGCACGCACTTTAGTCCGTGTTTGCAATGGAGAGAGGTTGTAGTTGGAACTTGCAAACTAGAGTTGCATGTTTGTCAGGATTCACAGACTGAAGTCTATGCCACTTATGAGATGAAGGCAGGGAGCCTTCTGGATGACAACGCTGTTGCTTTGCGAGAGTCACGAGCGTCGCCATCCTCAGTAGAAGTGTGCCTCGAAGTGTGTTCGCGGCTACTGCTCTGCTGCCTTCATCTGTTTTTTATCACAAGCGATTCCAGATCTGAAATCTGAGATCTCAAAATTTGAGATCTGAAATTGTCTTCGGGCATGCGTGGCTGAGCAGCAAAAGCACCTGATTGTAAATCAGGCGTCCTTGACTTCGTAGGTGCGAGTCCTACCGCATGCACCAAATGATTTTTGATTTCAAATTTTTGATTTTGCGGATTTCGGATTTAAGGAAATGCCAAGTGAACTTTCGCTTTCGTGATTACTTCCGAGGTAAGAGTTGAACACAATCCGAAATCCGCAATTCGCAATCCGAAATTCTTCCGCGCGTGTAGCCCAATTGGAAGAGGCGGCTGACCTAAACCCAGCTTAGTGATGAGTTCAAATCTCTCCACGCGCACCAAAACATTTCCGACTGCCAATTGCCGATTGGCGATTAGCTGGTCCTCGTCCAAGAAGCCGCTGGTAGCAGAGCAATGATGTCAGAGTCGATAAGGGCAGGGGACTGTGAGTTCAAGTCTCACCTGGCACACCATCTTTGGAGCGCGGCGGCAAAGCGCGACGCCGCTTTGGATCGGATGCTCTTGTCGAGACAATAAGAAAACCAATCCAGATCCTCAACGGAAGCTAATCCAAAGCGCCGTCGCCGCTGCGCTCCGGCGGCGCACTCCACAGCCAGTCGGTCTAACGCAAATATCAGGATTCAACTATCCTTAGAAAGGAGGATGCAAATGGCTTACGAAAAGCTAACAATAGGAGGCGCCCAGCAGGAAATCCTGTCCTGGGCCAATCACGAATTTAGCATTGAAGAGCAATCAATGCTGCGCAACGTCTCGCGCTTGCCATGTTTGTTCAAGCACGTCGCCTTGATGCCTGACGCCCACCTGGGCAAAGGCAGTATGGTCGGCTCGGTGGTCGCAACAAAAGATGCCGTGATTCCAGCGACGGTGGGCGTCGATATCGGCTGCGGCATGATGGCCGTGAAGACGCCGTTCAAGAGCGGCATCCTCGACGGCAAGCTCAAACAATTGCGCTTGCAAATCGAAGAAGCGATTCCGGTAGGATTCAATGCCTACAAAGAATCGGTTGACGAGTCTTCGTACTGGGACGGCTGGGAGGACTTCAGCAAACTGCACAAAGGCGTGCACGACCGCAAGGCGAAAGCGATGAAGCAGTTGGGCACGCTGGGCGGCGGCAACCACTTCATCGAAGTTTGTCTGGACACGGAAAACTTCGTTTGGTTGATGCTGCACTCCGGCTCGCGCAACATCGGCAAGGAACTCGCTGAGCGTCACATCACAACGGCAAAAAGCTTGTGGCGTTTGTCGGAACTTCCTGCTCCCGACCTCGCTTACTTCATTCAGGGCACGCCGGAATTCGCGGCGTACTGGAAAGACCTGAAGTGGGCGCAAACCTATGCGATGAAGAATCGCGAAATCATGATGGCCCGGCTGTTGAAGGTCTTCAACAAGATGTTCAATCATCGCCAGCCGTTTAAACCTGAGCTTGCGGTCAATTGTCACCACAACTACGTAGCGCTCGAGCAGCACTACGGGGAAGAGGTTTTTGTGACGCGCAAGGGCGCAATCAACGCGGCCGCGGGTGCCTACGGCATCATCCCGGGTTCAATGGGTGCAAAATCGTTCATCGTTAAGGGACGTGGTCTGGCAGAGAGTTTCGACTCCTGTTCGCACGGTGCGGGTCGAAGGTTGTCGCGTGGTGCGGCCAAGCGAGCTTTCACCAAGGACGATCTGGCACGCCAGACTTCGGGCGTTGAATGCCGCAAAGATGTGGGTGTACTGGATGAAATTCCCGGCGCTTACAAGTCAATCGAAGCGGTGATGAGGAACCAGGAAGACCTGGTCGAAATCGTCGCCGAGATTAAGCAAGTGGTCTGTGTGAAGGGCTGAGCCGGGAATTTCGGATTTCGAATTGCGAATTTCGAATTTCCGGAATGCCAAGTTGAGGTCAGCCCTTCCGCGGCCATTCCCACCTTTCTTCAAATTCTTTTTTGCTCCTGTAGCTCAACCGGAAGAGTGCGACGCTTCGAACGTCGAGGTTGCGGGTTCGAGTCCCTGCCAGGAGTTCCAATGCTTTGCGGGAGTGATGTAGTTGGAAACATGCGAGTCTTCCAAACTCGCTTCGAGAGTTCGAATCTCTCCTCCCGTTCCAACACAAACAATTAGCCGCGGATGAACGCAGATAAACGCGGATCTGAAAAGAACCCAAAAATAGGAAGCAACACCACAGTAATCAGCCGGTCTTACTGCCCGCTGTTCTTCTGTTCTTATCCGCGTGTATCCGCGTTAATCCGCGGCTCAAATGTTTCCCGCGCGCGTCGCCAAGCGGCTAAGGCTCCGGATTGCAAATCCGGTATTCGTGAGTTCGAGTCTCACCGCGCGCTCCAACTCCTGAGTGGCACAGACTTCAGTCTGTGATGCTAGTTCTCACCCCCATTCTGTCAGTATCGCCAGCGTTTGCCGGCTGCTGTGGACCCTACCAACACAGACTGAAGTCTGTGCCACTCAAATTCAAACGAAAGGAGGTGCCGGGCAATGGCACTCAATGGCCGAGTATTACTGCTCAATCAAACTTACGAACCGCTCGGCACCGTCAGTGTGGCGCGAGCGATAATCATGACGTTCAAGAACACCGTTACCATCGAAGAGTTGGATGGCGATCGCGTTCTGCGCTCGGCACGCGAGGAGTTCCCAGTGCCATCGGTCATTCGTCGCCGCACTTACATCAACGTGCGTCGTCGCCGTGAAGCGTCGGGAATGAAGCGCCTACGCATTTACATGCGCGACAAGTTTCGCTGCCAGTACTGCAGCGAGAAAAAGGGTGTGGCCGAACTAACGCTCGATCACATTCTGCCGCGTTCGCGTGGTGGTGATAACTCGCCAGTGAACATCGTCACTGCGTGCATTTCTTGCAATAACCGGAAGAGTAACCGCACACCGCAAGAAGCACGCATGCCTTTGCTCACTTCGCAGTCAGCCTTGCGCGTGAAACTAGAGCGCGTGGTGCTTTGCCACTATGCCGAGGCGCGTGCTGAGTGGCGCAAGTACTTGTTCATGGACGTGCACGATGATCGTGACGTTATGAGCAGCGTGCCTAGCCCACCAGAACGCAGGCTTTTCAAGAAGCCGTTACGCTAATTGACGATTGCCGATCTGTGATGCCGACCCAAGCCGCGGCTACCAGGGCCAATCACAGTCGGCAATCGGCAATCGGAAATTGGCAATCATCAATCTCTCGGGTCGGATAGCTGAGACGGATTAGCGATTCCCTGAAAAGGAATAGAGGTTGGTTCGATTCCAACTCCGACCACCAAACCAGTCCAAAGTCCAAAGTCCAAAGTCCAAAGTCGGCAAGCGGCAC
>JAMQPH010000778.1 GCA_023717605.1 Pyrinomonadaceae bacterium | reverse complement strand
ATCGACGTCCGCTTGCAATCGCCAAAGCAAGACTGCACCCGAAGTCACCTCAATCAGACTGTCGAAACCAAAACCAACGAGCGCAATACTTCCGGCAATAACGCCCGCGACAACGGCGATCAGACCCTCGAGGCTGTTATAGCCAATGGTGAAGTATTCGAGATAGCGTCCGCGCTTAACCACGCTAGACCGATTAATGTCTCTTCCTGTCAAGACTTCTTGACTCATTGTTGCTTTAAGGACTTTCTTCTTAATGATTCCGTGGTTGAGCTTTGTGGCCTACCCCGAAAACAAAGTCGCCGAAGAATCGCTCAACAACATTTCGGCCGCTTACAACACCTTGTCTCTCCAATTCCGCGACGAATTCCTCCCTGGTAAAGCGGTCCTTCGTGGGGTGCTCCAAAAACCTCCTGTACGACCAGCGGTCTAGCGCGTGACTAGTGACCTCCTCGAAAAAGAAGCGCCCGCCAGGGCGAAGCACGCGAGCAACTTCAGAGACAGCTCTCTTCCATTCAGGAACATGATGGATTATTCCAAAGTCGAAGACGGCATCGAATGATTCGTCATCCTCGTCAATTGCGGCCGCATCCCCAACGCATAATTTCAGACGGTCAGCAGGATAATTGGATAGTCGGCGCCGCGCTTGATCGACCATGTCAGGATCTATATCGAACGCGTGAACTTCATGCGCGCCGAAACGCTTGAAGATGATCTCAGTGCCAACGCCGCGCCCGCATCCGATTTCAAGTACGCGCTCCTGTTCGGCACGGCCTCCGAGTCGCTGCAGCAGGCCCGCTTCATAGTGCCTCTGCAAGAAAGCTCGCACCGGATTATTCATTAGCGCTTTCTCAATGCGGTTCAGCTTCATAACAATTCCTCAATGTGACCGAATCCTTCAGCCAATAGATGAGCGATATGGTCATCATCAAGTTTGTAATAGGCGATTTTGCCTTCTTTGCGAAACTTTACGAGTTTCATCTGTCTGAGAGCACGCAAGGAGTGGGAGACTGCTGATTGCGAGGCCCCAACGAGATACGCGAGATCGCAGACGCACAATTCTTCCCGAGAGAGTGCGAAGGCAATTCTGATCCGAGTTGGGCCACCTAGTAACTTGAATGTTTCGGCAAGGGCGCTCACAGCCGCAGCTGACTTCATCGCCCGCTGAACGCGCTTAACCTTACGCGCGTCTACAAAATCGACCTCGCAAGTGTCGGCTACGATTTGTTTAGCTGGTTTTGCCACTATCACCTCGCCTGAATATATGAACAGTCATTCACATATAGGGAGATTACATGGCGACTATTGGGGAGTCAAGCGCTGCCCGTTTTTTCGTGGGTGGCTGCTCTTCACAGGGATGGAATTAAAGATGAGTTTCGTAAGCGGCCGACTGATGCTACGGCGAGCATCGCAGTGCTCTGGACTTCGGGCGGATTGCGAAACCTCTGGTAGGCTTCATAAAGAATGTAAACGGAGATTCCAATGAACACGACGGAGTTAGCTAACGCAGCCAATATCTCGACGCGATAATACCCATAGGTTCGCTCAGGAGTGGCCGGTCGTTCGGCGAACCGGATGGCCATTAGCGCCAAACCCAATCCGGCAACGTCTGTGAGCATGTGGCCCGCATCCGCTAACAAAGCAAGACTGTGAGTCAACAACCCGCCTACAACCTCTGCAACCAGGTATGTCGTAGTGAGCGCCAACACGATAACGAGGCGCTTCTTATTCTTACCTGCTGGGGTATGACTGTGTCCGCGGCCCATTCGACTCTCTCCTACGCAGACTTACAGCGCCGCGTCGTTTGACTCGCTGGTCTGAATACGCACAGCCTGATCAACTGACCAGACGAATACTTTGCCGTCGCCCGGATTGCCTGTATGAGCGGCACGCACAATAGTCTCAACGATCAGATCTGCCATTTCATCGCGGGCAACGATTTCGAGGCGCTCCTTCTTGACATACTCAACGAAGTCCTCAATGACACGGTGCGGTGCCCCTCTGGCATGGCTGGCCTTCTCGCGGCCGAAGCCGCGCACGTCGGTGACAGTCATGCCAGGAAAGTCGTCAATTTCTTCAAGTGCGCTCGTAACTTTGCTCAACATGAATGGTTGCACCATTGCGGTAATCATTTTCATAAGTTCTCAATACCTCCAAAACACTCATCCGCGGCCGCGCTTGCGTTTACTTGCCTGCTCATGCCGACGCTGCTTGCGATTTAATCCAGTTGCCCGCCGCTTGTGGCTACCAGACTTTTCCCTCCACGCCGAAACCTTCATAAGTAAGAGCACCAACCCGAAAACGAACGCCAGAATGAGTGCAAAGACACCGAATTTCATCCGCCCTTCCAACAACTCGTCTGATAAAGTTTCGACTAACATGACTCCAGGTGCAGGCTTGTTGAGCAATCAAAACTCAATCCTGTCGCGCTGAAACCAATTGTAAAGTGTGGGTAGAATCAGCAACGTCAAGAGCGTTGACGTAATGAGTCCTCCGATAACCACCGTCGCCAATGGACGCTGCACTTCAGCACCGGCTGAAGTGGCAAGCGCCATCGGTATGAACCCCAGGCTGGCCACTAACGCAGTCATAAGCACCGGTCGCAGCCGCGTTTCTGCACCCTCTCGGACCGCATCTGCAACTGACTTTCCCTCTTCGCGCAGCTTGTTGATGTAACTGACCATCACTACGCCGTTGAGCACTGCTACTCCAAACAGCGCGATGAACCCGACACCGGCCGAGATCGAGAATGGCATGCCGCGCAGAAAGAGAGCGAACACGCCGCCCACAACGGCAAAAGGAATTCCCGTGTAGATGAGCAGCGCCTGTTTGACCGATCCGAAAGTGGTGAACAGGAGGACGAAGATGAGGAAAAGGGCCAGCGGGACAACGATGAGTAGTCTTGCTGAAGCGCGTTGAAGGTTCTCAAACGTTCCGCCCCAAGTCAGGTAATAACCGGGAGGCAGTTTTACTTCCTGATCGATCTTGGCTTGTGCTTCCTGAACGAAGCTGCCGATGTCGCGGCCACGTACGTTGAGTTCAACCCCGATGCGGCGACGCGTGTCTTCGCGCGAGATCTGAGCCGGGCCTTCCACGAGTTGGATATCTGCAAGTTGTGAGAGCGGAACTTGGGCGCCGTTCGGTGCAGGCACCAGGAGGTTCTTAATAGTCTCAACATCGCGGCTGGTGTCGTCACGCAGCCGAACCACCACATTGAACCGCTGCTCACCTTCATAGACGATACCTGCCTCTTTTCCAGCGACGATTGATTCAACCAGTTCGTTCACATCCTCGACGTTGATACCGTAACGGGCGATTGCGGCACGATTAGGCTTGATTTGAAGTTGTGGTAGTCCGGTCGTGGCTTCAACCTTTACGTCTTCCGCCCCGCGCACCTGCATAACGGCGCGAGCGATTTCGTCTGCTGATTTCTTCAGGGTGTCGAGGTCGTCGCCGAAAAGCTTGATAGCGATGTCCGACCGAACTCCAGAGATAAGTTCGGCGACGCGTAGTTCAATCGGCTGAGAGAAACTGACCGAAGCGTTGGGTACACCATCTTCCAGTGCTTTGGACATCTTCTCGACGAGTTCGACCTTCGAGTGTGTAGTGGTCCACTCGGAAGGTGGCTTTAACTCTATGTAAAGATCGCTGAAGTCAATGCTCATAGGATCGGTCGCGACTTCCGCTCGCCCGGTCTTGGAAACCACCTTCGTTACCTCCGGGAAACGCATCAACACCTTCTCCACGTCGGTCGTGGTTTTAACTGACTGCGTTAGCGACACGCTAGGGAGTTGTTGCACCTGCACAGCCAGTGAGCCTTCGTCCAGACGCGGGATAAACTCTGAGCCAAGAAATGGGAAAAGGACCGCGCTAGCGACTATCAGGACTAATGCCACCGCAATAGCAGGCTTGCGTTGCGCAGTCATGAACGAAAGGGCTGGACGATACCAGCGTCTGGCGAGGCGGATCAGGAAGCTCTCTTTCTCGGATACATGCCCACGCAGCAGGAAGGTCATTGCCGCCGGCACGTAAGTGAGTGAAAGGATGAGCGAACCGAGAAGTGCGAATATAACAGTCAGGGCCATTGGCTTGAACATCTTGCCTTCGATACCGGTGAGACTGAGAATCGGCAGGTAGACGATCATGATGATGGCAACGGCGAAGACCACGGGACGGCCGACCTCGGTGCACGCCTCAAGAATCGTCCGCTCGGGTCGTTCATGCGAACCCTGATGCTGCGCCTCTGCACGGCGCCGAACAGTGTTCTCGACCATCACTACCGCACCATCCACGATCAAGCCAAAATCGAGTGCCCCGAGGCTCATCAGATTGCCCGAGACATTGAAGACCCGCATTAAGATCGCGGCGAACAGCATCGACAGTGGAATAATCGTGGCAACCAGCAAACTGCCGCGCCAGTTTCCGAGCAGGAGAATAAGGACAATGACCACGAGGAGGGCTCCTTCAATCAGGTTCTTGGCTACAGTCCAGATCGTGCGGTCGACCAGCTCCGTGCGATCATAGAAAGGAATGAGCTCAACTCCTTGCGGCAGAGTCTTCTTGACCTGTTCAACTCGCTCCTTCACGTGGTCAACTACAGTGCGTGAGTTCGCACCTTTAAGCATCATCGCTATCCCCGCTACTATCTCGCCTTCGCCGTCAGCCGTTACCGCACCCTGCCGCACTGTGGCGCCAGTGACGATCTCTCCGAGATCCCGAATGTAAACCGGTATTCCTTCCTTCCCGGTTTTGACGATGATGTTGGCGATATCTTCCGGGGATTCGACCAGGCCGATTCCGCGCAGGAGATACTGCTCGGATCCATGCTCGATATAGGCCCCACCGACATTTGCATTGTTCTGCGTGACCGCCTGAACGACATTTCGCAAAGACAAGTCGTAGGATTGCAACTTTGAAGGATCCAGTCTTACCTGGTATTGCTTCTCGTAACCGCCAAAGCTGTTAACTTCGGTCACGCCTGGCACACCGAGCAACTGCCGTCTCACACTCCAGTCCTGAATGGTCCTCAGTGCCGTAGCGTCATACCCACTGCCCTTCGCCGCTTTCAGTTCGTACTGGTAGATCTCGCCTAAGCCTGTCGAGATGGGGCCCATCTCAGGAGATCCAATATTCCCAGGGATCTGCTCGCGGGCCTGCGATAGACGTTCGAGCACAAGCTGTCGAGCAAAATAAGTGTCTACGGAATCATGAAAAACGATGGTGACGGCAGAAAGACCAAACTTCGAGACTGAGCGGATCTCCTCGATGTCCGGAAGTCCGGACATTGCCACCTCTACCGGAAAAGTGATCTGCCTCTCAATTTCCAAAGGCGCGAGTGATGGTGCAGCAGTCAATACCTGGACCTGCACATTAGTAACGTCAGGCACCGCGTCAATGGGCAGGTTGATAAGGCTGTAAAGGCCAGCGCCGGTCATGATCAGGACCATCAATAGGACGAGCAACCGTTGCGAGACTGCGAA
>JAMQPH010000752.1 GCA_023717605.1 Pyrinomonadaceae bacterium | reverse complement strand
TACGTTCCTTATCCCGGATTCAAATCGGAGTTCGACGAATACAACGACAAATGGTTTGTTAATCAAAAGGTTCTGCGTGGCGGTTCATACGCAACGCCCCAGCTTCACATTCGATCAACTTATCGCAATTTCTTTCACGCGCACGAGCGTTGGATGATCTCCGGCTTCCGCTGTGCGAAAGATGTTTAACTGTGCGAACTTTACTGCTGCTTCTTTACTTTCTCAGACCTGCTAGAGCTAGCTGAACAGTTCATGCCCACGATACTGAACGATGTAGAGATACGGGTGCTCGGCTCGCTGGTTGAGAAGCAGCTCACCACGCCGGAGTACTATCCATTGACACTCCACGCGCTGACCGTTGCCTGTAATCAGAAGAACAACCGTAATCCGGTAACTGCATACGATGAAAACACAGTCGCACAGGCTTTGGAGAGTCTGCGTGAAAAGAATCTTTCTTACGTTTTTCATGGCAGCAGCAGTCGGGTGCCCAAGTACAAGCACGTGATGACCGAAGTGATGCACCTAAACCCACCTGAGCTGGCGGTGATTGGGGCACTAATGTTACGCGGTCCCCAGACGGTGGGCGAACTGCGCGGGAACGCTTCGAGGTTTCATACGTTTTCCGGATTAGAGGAAGTGGAAGCGACACTAAATGCGTTAATCTCAAGAGAGCCCGAGCCTATGGTTGTGCGGCTGCCGCGTCAGCCGGGGCAGAAGGACGCACGGTACGTCCATCTTCTTTCCGGACCTTTAAGCCCTGAGTTTCTGGCGGAAGTGGAGGCCCATTCGAAGACCGGTCAACCCAGGCACGGCGAACCGGGCAGAGTTGAGAAGCTGGAACAGGAGATCGAGGGTTTGAAGGCAGAATTTCAAATCCTGCAACAGCAGTTTGAGGAATTCAAGAAGCAGTTTGAATAACCACCGACCCATGATTCACAGACTACGCTTCCCCCAACCCCCGCTTTCGCAGTTCGTCGAAAACATGTGGCTCGTCCAGGGCTTTTCTGCAGACTACACACGCGAAAAGATCCTTCCCGATGGCGCGATCGAGCTAATCTTTGATTTAGACCCCGAGCCAAAGAGAATTTTTGAAGATGAAGTTTCAGCAGGATTCCGCACAGTTAAGAAGGCCTGGATTTCCGGCGAACGAACTCGGTACATCGTCATCGGCGCCGCCAGGAATCAATCAATGGTCGGGGTTCGCTTTCGCCCGGGTGGCGCCTATCCCTTCTTCCGTTTCCCCATTTCGGAACTAAGCGAATGGGTAACTGAGTTGGACCTGATTTGGGGAAGCTTGGTGGATGAGATTCGGGATCAACTTCAGGCGATCGATTCACCGGACGCCAGGTTGGGACGGCTGGAGTCCCTTCTACTGCGTCAGGTTCAGCGCACTCTGGAGCCAAACCGTTCGATTACGTTTGCCGGGCATCAATTGCAGCACTCGCCGCAATTCCTGGCCATCCGGGATTTGGCGAGCATGGTTGGGATCTCGCAGCAACACTTAATCTCGCAGTTCGAAAAGATGGTCGGGTTGCGCCCGAAGAGTTTCGCTCGCGTCTGCAAGTTCCAGAAGGTGGTCAACCGGCTAGAACAACAAAAACAGATCGAATGGTCGGCGCTCGCACTGGAGTGTGGCTATTATGATCAGGCCCACTTCATCAAAGAGTTTCAAGCGTTCTCTGGTCTAAATCCTTCCGATTACGTCAACCAACGTGGCGACTACTTAAACTTCATCCCCATCGCTTAGCCAGATACCTGCCAAGGTTAATTTTTTACAATACATTCCTGCTCGTCGCGGTAAGACTGGTTGCAGAAGAAGAATTGACCGCAGATTTACGCGGACAAACGCGGATCTGCAAAAGAACTAATTACTGTCTGACGATCCGAATTGCCGCGCTTCCATCGAGCTGCGTTCCAGACGTGTACTACTTCAGATCCGCGTGTTCCGCGTAAATCCGCGGCCAATTGTCTTTGTTCCGAACCCTGCAGCTTTTCACGATCGGACGGTTAGATTCAAAGGAGTAGTCACCATGGACTTTTCAACCATCAACTATCTTGCGGTGCTGGCGGCGGCCGTATCGACTTTTGTGCTGGGAGGCCTCTGGTATTCACCACTGCTTTTTGGTAAAGCATGGATGCGAGCAAACGGCTTTTCGGAAGCTGACTTGCAGACCTTTAGCAAGGCGCGCATGTTTGGCTGGTCGATTTTCTTTTCGTTGGTAATGGCGCTCAACCTGGCAATGTTTCTCTCGGGCCCCACGACTAATCTTACCTGGGGTATGGCTGCGGGCGGGCTTGCTGGATTCGGTTGGGTAGCGATGGCAATCGCCATCGTCGGTCTCTTTGAAAACAAGTCCTGGAAGTACATTGCGATCAACGGCGGGTACATGACCATTGCCTTCGTAGTCATGGGCGCGATAATCGGCGCCTGGCGTTAATCCGCAGATTACGCCGATTACATAGAAACGCCAGGGACTTTGGTGTTTGGCCTTTGGTCTCTGAAGTTTTGAACTTGGTTCTTTGTACTTTGTTTGTGTTTCCATCGATCCAGATTCAACATCAACAGAGCAAGGTTCAAAGTTACAAAGAACCTAAGACCAAAGTTCTAACTTAGTGATTCTGTCTAATCTGCGTAATCTGCGTAATCTGTGGATAGAAAGGAGCGACTTCAATGAAAAGTACCTTTAAATCAGATCACCCAGTCACTAACGAGGGGGCTAAGGCGGCGACAGGGAAGACACTCGATCAATGGTTCGCCGTACTGGACAAGATGGATGGTTTGAAGCAGGGACGACGCGTGATCAATAACCACCTCTACGAACAGAAAGTTGATCCGTGGTGGTGCGCCACGATTGCTGTCGAATACGAAAAGCACCACGATGTGCGCAAGAAAGACGGACTATTCGAAGGCTACTTTGTGTGCGCCACAAAGACGATTGCCGCCCCACCCAGCGAAGTATTTGCTGCCTGGTCAAACGGGCCAGAGCTTAGCAAGTGGTTTGGAGCTGCGACTAAGGCGGAAGTGAAAGATGGTGGCGTTTTTGAAAGTAAGGACGGCGACCGCGGCAAGTTCCTGCGCGTGCGCGAAAACAAAGACATCCGCATGACTTTCGAAAACAAAGGTCTCTCGGCGCCCACACTCGTTGATGTGCAGTTTCAGGATAAAGGGAAAGGCAAAACGGGTCTGCTTGTGAATCACACGAGGCTTCAAACGCGAGCTGAAGCTGACGGACTGCGTGCAGCCTGGGCTGAAGCGCTCGACAAGCTCAAGTCGGTCTGCGAAGGATGATTGGTCGAAGGAGGCAGATGGCAGGAGGCAGACGGCAGGAGCACAGGGGAAGTTTTCATTTCTCATTTGGGATTGGCGAATTGTTTACTCCTTGTTCGTGTACGTTCGTGTGGTTTCGTGGATCGTTCTGATTCATCGAACGAGCAAAAGCGATCCACGAAAAAACACGAAGCACCACGAAATGAGATCAGAAAAATGACGGAACGAGAAATGAGAAATCATAAATGAAAAATTGCATTTTCTTCCCTGCCTCCTGCTCCTGCCGTCTGCATCCTAGAGCCCGGACCGCTTCAATAGCTGAATTCCACGCCTAGGCCAGTGTTTCATGCGTGCAATTTCCGACTCTCCGCGTTATAATCCCGCTTCCATGAATTTCGAGATTTTTCACCCAGCCGTCGCACGCTGGTTTCAGAAGAGTTTTCCCTCAGCCACGGCGTCGCAGGAGCTCGCCTGGCCGGCAATCAAAGCGCACCGCAACACTCTTATCGCGGCACCCACTGGTTCGGGTAAGACACTGGCAGCATTTCTCGCAGCTATCGATGATCTGGTTCGATTGGGCATCGAAGGAAACCTCGACGACACCACTCACGTCGTCTACGTCTCGCCCTTAAAAGCTCTGAGTAACGACGTTCAGCGAAACCTGCAGATTCCGCTGGAAGGAATTCAGCAGGAAATGCGAGAGATGGGTCTGCCGGAGATCGCCATTCGTACTTTGGTGCGCACCGGCGACACGCCTGCCGCCGAACGCACCGCGATGACCAAGCGCCCGCCGCATATCGTGGTAACGACACCTGAGTCGCTCTACATTCTGCTGACCAGTGACGGTGGCCGCAGAATGTTGCAGACGACCCGAACACTGATTCTCGACGAAATTCACGCGGTCGTGGGAGACAAGCGTGGTTCGCATCTGGCTCTCTCAGTAGAACGCCTCGAACAACTCATCCAAGGGCAAGTTGACTTCGACGAAATCCGAAATCCGAAATCCGAAATCCGAAATTCCCATCTCATTCGCGTAGGTTTGTCGGCAACGCAGCGACCCATCGAAGAGGTTGCGCGCTTTCTCGTAGGTGCGGCTGAAATCGATTCTGACGGTAGGCCCAACTGCGCGATTATCGACACGGGACACACGCGCAAACTTGAACTGGCAATTGAGGTCCCGGAGTCGCCTTTGCAGGCCGTGATGTCCGGCGACGTGTGGGATGAAGTGTATGACCGGCTGGCGCAGCTCATCAGAGAACATAAGACCACGCTGGTATTCGTAAACACCCGCAGACTTGCGGAGCGCGTGGCGCGTCATCTCGGGGAGCGCCTTGGCGATGAGAACATTGCTGCCCATCATGGCAGCCTCGCGCGCGAGCAGCGGCTCGCGGCTGAGCAGAGACTGAAAGCTGGGGAGTTAAGTGCACTGGTAGCCACCGCGTCGCTGGAGCTGGGGATCGATATTGGCGACGTCAACCTGGTCTGCCAGATTGGCTCCACTCGTTCGATTGCCAGTTTCCTGCAACGCGTCGGACGGTCAAATCATACGGTTGCCGGTTTCCCCAAAGGCAGGATCTTTCCTCTGTCGCGCGATGAGCTGGTGGAATGCGCCAGTTTGATTGATGCGGTGCGGAGAGGCGAGTTGGATCGACTCTCCATTCCCGAACAGCCGCTGGACATCCTGGCACAGCAGATTGTGGCCACGGTGTCAGCGGAAGAATGGACAGAAGACGCGCTTTTCGCGATGGTGCGACGAGCGTTTCCGTATCGGAATCTCGAGCGGAAGGATTTCGACGCCATCGTGCGCATGCTGGCCGATGGATTTTCGACAAAGCGTGGCCGCCGTTCAACCTATTTACATCACGATGCCGTCAACCAACGTTTGCGAGGTCGCCGTGGCGCGAAGCTGGCAGCCATCACTTCCGGAGGAGCGATTCCCGACACCGCGGATTACGCCGTCGTGCTTGAACCCAGCGGACTCGTGATCGGTTCGGTCAATGAAGATTTCGCCATCGAGAGCTTGCAAGGCGACATCTTTCAGTTGGGAAACACGTCGTGGCGGGTGCTTCGTGTGGAACAGGGCAAGGTGCGGGTTGAAGACGCGGCGGGACAACCGCCATCCATTCCTTTCTGGCTGGGCGAGGCTCCTTCGCGTACACAGGAACTTTCGGCCGCTGTTTCTCGGCTCAGGGAGGAAATTGCCGAGCGAGTGACTTTTCACGCCAACGGTAACGGTAAAGTTCAGACTCCAGAAATTCCAGACCCGGCGGACGATGCCAGCGGTTCCAGTGAGTTGCATAGCAATGAGAACGGTGAAAGGCCAGGGGTTGAACTCGGTGCCGCAGTGGATTGGCTGGTGGACGAAGTCGGAATCTCGCGATCCGCAGCCGAACAGATGGTTGAGTATCTTGCTGCGGCCAAAGCCGCGTTGGGTGTGATGCCGACGCTCGACAACATCGTTCTCGAACGCTTCTTCGACGACAGTGGCAGCATGCAACTCGTGTTGCATTCTCCGTTTGGTAGCCGCTTGAACCGCGCCTGGGGCCTGGCGTTGCGCAAGCGGTTCTGCCGCCAGTTCAATTTTGAGCTGCAGGCTGCAGCAACAGAAGATGCCATAGTGCTTTCACTTGGACCGACACACAGTTTTCCTCTTGATGACGTTTTCCATTACCTGAATTCAAAAACCGTTCGCGAACTGCTGTGTCAGGCTTTGCTTGATGCGCCGATGTGGAACATCCGCTGGCGTTGGAACGTGACTCGCGCTCTGGCTGTGCTCCGAAGACGTGGCGGCAAGAAGATTCCCGCCCAGTTGCAGCGGATGAACGCAGAGGACTTGCTGACCGCCGTCTTCCCGGATCAAGTTGCATGCGCGGAGAATCTTACCGGTCAACGCGAGATTCCCGAACATCCACTGGTGAGCCAAACGGTGCGCGATTGTCTCGAAGAGGCCATGGATGTCGACAGCCTCGAAACACTGCTGATGTCAATCGAACGCAACGAAAAAAACCTATTTGCGCGCGACCTGCTGGAACCATCACCGCTGGCCGCGGAAATACTCAACGCCAGGCCTTACGCTTACCTTGACGATGCCCCTTTGGAGGAGCGACGCACCCGCGCCGTATCTCAACGAAGATGGCTAGATCCGGCAACGGCAGCGGATATCGGGAAACTGGACCAGGCTGCAATCGATCGTGTGCGTGGAGAAGCCTGGCCGCAAGTTCAGAATCCGGACGAGCTTCACGATGCGCTGGTGGAATTGGGATTCATTACTGAAGCGGAAGGCATCCTGGGTGTGTTTGCGATAGATGGCGCTGGTGATTCACATCCACGCTTGGGTGAGGTGGCGGAAGCTGTCCCCGAATGGAAAGATTTTCTGAAAGTATTGGAGGGCGATCGCCGCGCCGCGGTGCTTCAAGGGAATACGGGGAGCGCAGGCGTCACTCCTGAAACGGCGAGGCGCAGCCTCGCCGATAACCGAGAGGGGGAGTCGCCGGAAAGGCAGAGCCTTTCCGCAATGGAAGGCGGCAAAGCCGCGACGTCGCCAACGCGTCTTTGGGTTGCAGCGGAGCGGCTGCTGCAGCTGCAGGCGGTATTTCCCTCGGCCACCTTGCAACCTTTGATCGCCGCACCTGCTTCGTTGGCTGAAACCACGTGGTCATTTGACGACGCCCTGGTCGAACTGATGCGCGGGCGTCTCGAAGGCCTGGGACCGGTAACAGCGAAGGGCCTTGCAGCCTCAGCAGGACTGCCGATCAGCGACGTTGACCGTGCTCTACTGAAACTTGAGGCCGAGGGGTTTGTCCTCCGAGGCCTATTCACACCCGGGACTGAAGAAACTGAGTGGTGCGCCCGGCGACTGCTGGCGAGGATTCATAGCTATACATTGAATCGCTTGCGACAGGAAATTGAGCCGGTTTCGAGTGCCGATTTCATTCGCTTCCTCTTGTCCTGGCAGAAGGTTGCTCCCGATCACCAGATGGAAGGCCCGCAGAGTTTGTTAACGTTGATCGAACAACTCGAAGGCTTTGAAGCGCCGGCGGCTGCCTGGGAAGGTGAGATCTTTCCAAACCGGTTGGTCGAATACAATCCAGCCTGGCTCGATGCTTTATGTTTGTCAGGCGAGGTTGTTTGGGCGCGACTTACTCCCGGCGCTCCTTCTAAGAATGGGCTTGAAAAGTCGCGGTCAGGGCCCGTAAGGAGCACTCCAATTGCGCTCCTGAGGCGTAGAGACTTTTCCGTCTGGAACTCGGTGTTTCCGCGCCCAGTGGTTGAGGAGATGACATTCTCAACGGTCACACAGCAGGTCTACGACTATTTGAAAACTCGCGGTGCTTCGTTCTTCTCCGACATCGTTGAGGGCACTAAACTTCTGCGCAGTCAGGTCGAGGAAGCTCTGGCTGACCTGGTAGCCAACGGACTGGTGGTGTCAGATAGCTTTACGGGCCTGCGCGCATTGCTGACGCCTTCACATCGCAAGACTCAAGCGGCCGCCAGAAGAAAACGTCGCGAAGCGGTTTATGAAATGTCGAGTGCCGGACGCTGGTCCATAGTCAACCGTTCTGTTGTGTCAGAACCGCGAGCGGTAGCGAGCGGGTCCGGCGCCGTAATCGATCCCGAATCCGCCGAGAAAGTTGCTCGCATCCTGCTCAAGCGTTATGGAGTTGTTTTCAAGCGCTTGCTTGAACGCGAAGGGCTGACCGTGCCCTGGCGAGTGTTGCTGCGGATCTATCATAGGCTCGAAGCACGCGGTGAGATTCGCGGCGGAAGGTTTGTCGGCGGAATCTCCGGTGAACAGTTTGCGCTGCCGGAAGCAGTTGGGATGATGAGGGCAATCCGCCGCGCGCCGGCCAACGACAACATGATTTCGGTGAGCGCTGCCGATCCTTTGAACCTGGTTGGCATCATTACCCCCGGAGCGCGCATCACTGCCCACACCTCCAACCGCATACTCTATCGCGACGGGATTGCGGTGGCGATGCTCGAATCCGGCGAGACGAAGTTTCTCGTTGAACTCAGCCGGGCAATGGAATGGAAAGCGAAGAGCGCTCTACTGCGGAAGACAACGCCGCCTGTACTGCGATCCTACCTAAGCCGGCCGGCTTGACCAATGCTTCAGTTCTCAAAGCTGCCGTCCAAAAAATAGCTGGCAGGTGTCGATTCGAATGCGCGCCGTTCGACTAACTCATAGAGGCGACAAGAAGCTTTTCGAACTAAAGTTACCACTTTGCGTGACACAGAGGTTTCCCATAAACTCGGACTCGATCACAACCAAAAATTTCTCCGGAGTTCCCATATGCCTGAGGCAAATCACGTTAGTCCCAAAGCCGGCGATCCGTTACTGCTCGTCGGCACAATGAAGGGTGCGTTTGTCCTTCGCTCCGACGCTTCCAGGAAAAACTGGGAAGTGGGCGGACCATATTTTCCCGGTCGAGCGATCTATGCCATGACTTACGACTCCCGTGACGGACGCAATCGTCTCTGGGCTGCAGTGAATAGCTCCTACTGGGGTTCCTATTTGAGTACTTCCAACGATTTTGGCAAGACCTGGACCGAGCCTGAAACATACGGCGTTAAGTTTCCCGAAGACGCCGAGAATTCGGTCAAACAGATCTGGCAGATTGTGCCCGGAAACGCCGCCGAGCCAAACACACTCTACTGTGGCGTAGAGCCCGCTGCTTTGTTTAGATCGGATGACGCCGGCGAGACCTGGTCGCTCGTAAAAGGTCTTTACGACCACCCGCATCGGCCGCAATGGCAGCCGGGTGGTGGTGGGTTATGTCTGCATACTGTCCTGCCTGATCCTGCTAATAAGGACCGCATGCACATTGCGATTTCCACGGGTGGCGTCTATCGCACCGATGACGGCGGACAGACCTGGGAGGTTCGCAACAAGGGCGTGCGCGCTCAGTTTCTGCCGCCTGAACAATGGTATCCGGAATTTGGCCAGTGTGTACACAAGATCGTCAGTCATCCGTCAAATCCCCAACGTCTTTTCCTGCAGAACCACTGGGGACTTTACCGGAGTGACGATGGTGGCGATTCCTGGCAGGACATCGCCAATGGTGTGCCTTCGGATTTTGGCTTTGCGCTGGAAATTGATCATCACGATCCGAACACCGCCTACATCATTCCGCTTGAGTCCGACGAGTTTCGTTGCACACCGGAGGCCAAGCTACGTGTCTATCGCACACGCAATGCCGGCGAGTCGTGGGAGCCGCTTACAAACGGCCTGCCGCAGGAAAATGCATTCGAGACTGTGTTGCGCGACGGGATGGCGGGCGATACGCTCAATCCGGCCGGTCTCTATTTTGGTACGCGCAACGGCAAACTCTTTGGCACCAATGATGGGGGAGAGTCCTGGAGCGCGATCATGAAAGGACTGCCGGCTGTGGTTTGTGTTAAGACCGCCGTGGTCTAGAAGTTTATCCCCGAGGAAGATGATGAAACATCTCGCCTATTTTACTAGCTTAGT
>JAMQPH010000690.1 GCA_023717605.1 Pyrinomonadaceae bacterium | reverse complement strand
GCCGTCTTCACCCTGTAACGCCAGCAGTCTGGCACCCCAGCCCTCGGTGGCCACCCGCGCGCGCTCCGCCGCGACGACCTCAGCCGGCGCATGGACAAGATCGCGCAACACCTGCCAGCGGATGGCGGGGTCCGAATCGAGCAGCCAGTCCAGTACAGTCATGCGGCTGAGTCTAACAAGTCTAACAACCTGGTGAGAAGCACCCACTCTGGGTGGCTGCGCGCACGATCAAAGACCTGGCACCGCCGAACTTACATAGGGGGTGGGGTGGATCTAGATAACTATTCTGGGTCTACGATGGAACCCATAAACAGCACAACACGCAATCAGCCGGCCGTCAACCTTTTTCACGGGCCACACTCCGGCTGGTTGCTGCTGCATAATGGCCCTATTATTCGACACACTACTTACCTGAAAATGAAAACTGAAGACGAACCTACCAGCGAGGATAATCAGCCACGTCTGTTGCGACGCTTTGGCTCGCTTGAAGCCACCGCCCTCAACATGACGAACATGATCGGCATCGGGCCTTTCATTACTATTCCGTTGCTGCTATCAACCCTTGGCGGCCCGCAGGCCATGCTCGGTTGGCTCGTAGCCCTACTGATCACAATTTGCGACGGTATGATTTGGAGTGAACTCGGCGCTGCGATGCCGGGATCAGGAGGCAGTTACGTTTATCTGCGCGAAGGTTACGGCCGCGAAAGGTTCGGCCGCTTAATGGGCTTCCTTTTTATCTGGCAGTTTATTCTGAGCGGACCGCTCGAGATCGCGTCCGGCTACATCGGCTTCACCCTTTATCTCGGTTACCTCTGGACAGGAATTACTAGAGCCCAGTCAATCGTCGTAATTACGTGCCTGGGACTCTTAAACATCACCCTTCTTTATCGCAAGATCACCTCTATCGGCAGACTCACCGTTAGTCTATGGATCGGAACGATCCTCACGGCCCTCGCCGTGATTGCTACCGGCGCCTTGAATTTCGACCGTCGGTTGGCGTTTGATTTTCCGCCCGGGGCGTTCAACTTCTCGCTCGGCTTTTTCTTTGGGCTGGGTGCGGCAACTCGCATCGGGATATTCGATTATCTTGGGTACTACGATATTTGTTATATCGGCGAAGAAGTGCGCGACCCAGGCCGCACCATCCCGCGCTCAATCATCATTAGCGTGATCGTGGTCGCACTGATATACGTTGCGATTAATTTTTCGATCATCGGCGTAATACCCTGGCGACAATTCGTCCCAGCGGACCAGCACCCCGAGTCGGCATTCATCGTCTCGATCTTTATGGAGAAAGTTTACGGGGCCGGAATTGCCACAGTGTTCACTGCGATGGTGTTATGGACCGCGTTTGGGTCAGTCTTCGCGCTGCTCCTCGGTTATTCACGTGTGCCCTACGCAGCGGCGGTCGACGGCTATTTCTTCAAAGTCTTCAGCCGTCTACATCGAACAAAGAATTTCCCGCACGTTTCTCTTCTCGTCATGGGCGTGATCGCGATCATTTTCAGCTTTTTCTCGCTGGGTATGGTGATTGACGCGCTGATTACTACCAGGATTCTGGTACAGTTTGTCGGTCAGATTCTGGCTGTCTCTCTATTGAGAAGAAACGAGCCGAACATGAATCGTCCTTATCGCATCTGGCTATATCCACTCCCTAACCTGATCGCCATTGCCGGCTGGATATTCGTCTTCAGTACCACCGACCTTACTATTATTCTCTTTGGCATGGGGACACTCGTCCTGGGTCTACTGTCCTTCTTCATTTGGTCCTGGCGCACCCGGCAATGGCCATTCGCGCTACAACCACAAGGTGGATCGGAATGATCAGACCGGCGGCTAACCCTTCAGCAATTCTTTTGCGTGACGCCGGGCGCTCGCTGTGATTTCAGCGCCGGTCAGCATCCGTGCGAGTTCCTCAATTTGTGCCTGCCGATCCAACTGAGCAACTTCGATCTTGGTCTGCCCGCGGACTACCTGCTTATGGACCAGCAGATGATTGTCCGCAAAACGCGCGATTTGCGGCTGATGTGTGACGCATAACACCTGATTAGATTGGGCCAACTTCTTGAGCTTTACCCCTACTGCTTCGCTGACTCGACCGCCAATACCTGTATCTATCTCGTCAAAGACGATTGTGCGCGGAAACTCCGAGGCGTTTGCTACTGTTTTCAGCACCAGCATGAGGCGAGAAGCCTCGCCACCGGAGGCTACTTTTGCCAGCGGCTTGACACCTTCTCCAACGTTGGCCGAAAAATAAAACTCCACTTGATCGATGCCGCGAACAGCGAAAAAAGAGAACGCCGTTTCGTCTGATAACTCCGCCGCCGCGGGTGCGGTGATTTGGACCTGAAACCTGGCACTCTCCATCGCAAGTTCGACCAGACCTCGTTCAACTGCCTGTTCAAATGTTTTCGCCGCGCGCATTCGTTCGGTGTGGAGTTTGCCGGCCCGTTCCAGGTAGTTCACCCGCGCCGAAGACAGCTCGGTTCGCAACTGTAGTTCGCGTTCGGCAGAATGCTCAACCTGTCGCAAACGGTCTTCCGAGCGCGCCAGATGTTCGAGTGAGCTCTCTATTGAGCCGCCGTACTTCCGCTTGAGGCGAGATATCTCGACGAGTCGGTCCTCTATTTCCGCCAGGCGGGCAGGGGAGAATTCGAGCTTGTCTGAGAAGCCACGCAACGAAAAAGCGAGGTCTTCCAGGACAGCACTGGCGGCTTCGAGTGCCTCGCGGTAGTCAGCGAAGCTAGATTCATATTCCGCAAGTTCCGCGACACGCTTCATTGCCTGTCGCAGGCGAGTGAGCGCCGCCTCATTGTCCTCGTAAATCAGACGGTAGCTCTCATCAGAAAGCGCTTTCAGTTTCTCGAAGTTAAGCAGTAGTCGACGCTCTTCCTCCAACGTTGCGTCTTCGCCAATGGCCAACTGCGCGCGTTCGAGCTCGCTGATCTGAAACTCGAGAATATCTACCAGCTGAAACCTTTCCGCTTCGTCTCGTTGCAATTGGTCGAGCTCTCGTTTGCGACCGAGCCAATAGTGGTAGGCCTCGCCCACTTCAGCGAGCCGCGCCGCATTAGCTGTGAAAGCATCGAGTAACTCGAGATGGGTTTCTGGACTGAAAAGCGTCTGCTGATCACCCTGGCCATGTATGTCGACAAGAAATGGGCGCAGCTCACGAAGAAGTGATTGCGTGGCCAGTTGATTGTTGATGAAGATCTTGTTGCGACCAGAGGCAGATAGTTCGCGCCGGATGATGATATCCATTTCCGGCGTGGCTTCCTCACGTCGCCCCTCTGCCCCATGGCCAATCTCCCCTCCAATCCCGGCGGCAGCGAGGGCCGCTCGGAGGGGTGGACTAGGCGTTACAGAAAACAGGCCTTCGATAAAGCCTCGTTCTGCGCCCGTCTTGAGGAGATCAGAAGTGAACCTTCCGCCGATCAGGATACCCAATGCATCTACAATGATCGACTTTCCAGAGCCAGTCTCGCCGGTTAGCAGATTGAGGCCCCAGCCAAACTCAACGCGTAGCTCATCAATCAGGGCGATGTTTGATATGTTCAGTAGCGAAAGCATTCTTGGCCAGGGAAGTCGTTCGAGTGCTCGCAAATATACACATCATGACCGGCGGAAACTACCTGCTTAAGAGAGTGTGTGACTGCGGCTATTCCGGTCGAGTTGGGTTAAAGCTAAGTTTTTGAAGTCGCAGCAGTTGACTTCGAGGCTTTGTGGATTCATTCTCTCCAAACTTATGAAGCTTGAATCCATTTTTCACCCCTCGGATTTCTCTGCCGCCAGCGAGGTAGCATTTGCTCATGCTTTGAAAATTGCCCTCGTCGCTAAAACCCGATTGAGCATGCTTCACGTTTCAGCGGGGCCGAATGTCCAATGGGATGACTTTCCCGGTGTCCGGACTACCCTCGAGCGCTGGAATCTCATTCCCAAGGGCAGTCCGAAAAGTGCCGTAGCAGACCTCGGCATCATGGTCGAGAAAGTCGTGCTGGGTGGCGATCCTGTAAAAGCCTGCCTCGGCTATCTTGAAAGGCACCGCACTGACTTGACTGTGCTTGCTGTCCATCAGCATGAGGGGCGCATGCAGTGGTTGCGGAAGAGTGTTGGCCAACCCATTGCGGAAGGTTCAGGCCAGATGACTCTGTTCATCCCCCACGGCATCGACGGATTTGTTTCACTGCAAGATGGATCGGTGTCGCTGCGAAACATAGTTGTTCCGATTACCACCAAGCCGCGGCCCCAGCCTGCTGTTGAAGCTGCCCTCCGTTTGATTCGCAATCTCCAATTGTCGTCGGGGACAGTCACACTGCTTCATGCTGGACGGGCCAGCGATTCACCCGGCGTCAGAATACCCGACGATACTGGCTGGACTTGGAACCATCTGGCGCAAGAAGGCGAACCAACGGAAGTAATCCTGACGACCGCCGACTCGCTAGACGCTGACTTGATCGTGATGACCACGGACGGACCGGAAGGTTTTCTGGATGGCTTGCGAGGCACCACTTCAGAAAGAGTACTGCGCAAGACGCGTTGTCCGATCGTGAATCTGCCCGTGGGGTCACTTTTGGGCTAGGCAACTACTCGTACCGCAGCGCCTCAAGCGGGTCTACTTGCGCCGCCTTGCGTGCGGGCAGCCAGCAAGCAAACAACGCCACCAACGCAAGCAACGCCGCGATCACAAAGAAGGTCAATGGGTCAGTCCCATTCACACCGTAAAGCTGCTCGGCCATCTGGCGCTGCCACGCGTCCTCTCCGAAATACTGACTCCCCAGCAGGCGTTTCAACCCATACCCAGTTACCGCTCCCACCGCCAGTCCGAGCAGCACCAATCTCATTCCCTGCCAGATGACTAGCCGCAAGACGTTTGCCGCTTGCGCGCCAAGCGCCATACGGATGCCCATCTCATTGGTTCGTTGGGCCACCGAATAGGCCAACACGCCGGACAGTCCGATGGCCGCGAGCAGAAGCGCCAGACCACCGAAAAAACCAAGCAGGCACGCGTACAATTGTTCTCGCCCCAGGGTCAACTGTGCGCGCGCGGACTGCGTAGTGATGTCCGTGACCGGCAGATTACTGTCCAACCCGCGCACGACTTGCCGCACTGTGGCGGCAAGCGCGGTCGGTTCACCCGTGCTGCGCAGGGCGAAATGCATCTCGCCGATTGCTGCGCCTTCCTGTTGCCACGGCGTGTAGAGCAGCGGTTGGATCTCTTCACGCTGGCTCCGGTATTTGGTGTCGGCGACGACCCCGACGATCTCAACTTCATTCGTGTTGTCGATGATTGTGACATGCTGGCCGAGCACGTCATCGTTGGGGAAGAATTTGTGAGCGAAGGTTTGACTGACGATGGCGACTTTGGGCGCACGCTGGTCATCTTGCGCTGTGAAGCCGCGTCCACGCAGCAAAGGGATTTCCATCGTCGCAAAATAGTTCTCGCGCACCACCTGCCGCATAGTGTCGTGTTCAACGGCAGTCTTTTCCGTCTCGCCGGGCAGCAGGAAGTCATGGAACCAATTGTCATCCGCGATGAGCGCGACTTTCCCGAAGGTTGCCGCGCGCACGCCGGGCTGGTGATCCAGCTGCGCAAACAGTTGTTGATAGAACTGCAACAGCCGTTCATCCTTGTACCCACTCTGCTCCGGTTGCAAGGTGAAGAGCAGGAGGTTTTCCTGATTGAAGCCGAGATTAACGCGTTGCAGATTGTAGAGGGTGCGGATGAACAAACCCGCGCCGACCAATAACAGCAACGATAGCGCGACCTGCGCGACGATCAGCCCTTTGCTCAAACGCGACACGGCGCTCGTTGTGCGGCGGCTCTGTTTGAGCGCCGCCGCCAAATCCAACCTCGTCGAGCGCCACGCGGGCACGAGGCCAAACAGGACGCCGGTCAGCAGCGATACAACGAGGGTGAATGCCAGCACGCGCCAATTCAAACTGATGTCAACGCCGCTGGGTAAGAGCCCTGTATCTTTGTTGGTGAGTGCTACCAGTGCGGTCTTGCCCCAGAAGGCGAAGAGCACGCCGACCGCTCCGCCCAACGCCGCGAGCAACACACTTTCGGTCAGCAGTTGCCTGATCAAACGCCAGCGCCCCGCGCCGACCGCCAGCCGCACGCTGATCTCTGAGCCGCGCAAGGCCGCTCGCGCCAGCAACAGGTTCGCAACGTTGGCACATGCAATCAGCAGTACCAGCGCCACCACGATGAACAAGCCGTAAATTGTGGATGAATACTCTCTGCGGATGTCCAACATCCCACGGCTGCCGGATTCCACGATCAGGCGCGGGTAATCTTTCGGATCGAGTTGCGCTGGTTCACTCGCTTTGCGCGGCGGCGGCCTGACTTCCAATGCAGCGGTTTGGAAAGTGCCGTTCAAGCTGTCACGCGCCTGTTCGTAAGTGGCGCCCGGTTTGAGTCGCCCCATCAAATTCAGCCACCAGACGCCAGGCGTTTCCGCCGTGCCCAAGTTGCTATTCTCACCCTTTAGCAATGGCTCGGAGGCAAGTGGGATGGTGACAGCGGGGTGATAGTCCACTTGCAAGGTCCCAGTGAAGGCAGGAGGCGTGACACCGATGATAGTGAATGATTGCTTGTTGAGTTTGAGCGGCTTGCCGATGACCGCGGGATTGGCGCCGAACCGTTCCTGCCAAAATTGATGGCTGAGCACGACTACTGGTGCGCCACCTGGCTTGTCATCCTGGTCAGTGATTCCGCGGCCTAAGCTCAGTTGCACTCCGAGGCCAACGTGATAGCCGCCGGACACGGCTTGCCCCTTGATGATCTCTGCCTGTTGGTCCACCACCGCCGTCAATTCACGAATCGGAGCGAAGGCAAAGAAATCGGTGAGCGGACTGTCAGGCGCAGCGACGCGCGCCTGGTTCATCCTTTCAAAAACCTCGTAGCGAAACAACGAAAGCGCCCTTGTGCCTGGCAGCGCGGGCACGTTCGAGGTGCCGCTCATACCATTAACCCTGAACGGGCGTCCGGCTTGCCATTCAAAGAGCACCAACCGCTCTGGCTCTTTGACCGGCAACGTCTTGAGCAGCACGGCATCCACCACACTGAACAGTGCCGTGTTCGCGCCGATGCCCAGTGCCAGTGAAAGCACTGTGACAATCGTGAAGCCTTTGCTCTTGAAGAGGATTCGTATCCCGAAACGCAAGTCTCGCAACAGATCCCTCACCATATTGGTGCTCCTCGCCCCCCTTGCTCCAAATACCACCGGCTCCTGGGTTACCGGGCGTTCGACCTTGCTCAGTTCTCGCGTTAACAGGTCACTCTCATTCAACCCGTCCAACCCCGTCAACGTTGCCCGCCAGGCGTCTTCCTGTGTCGTACCATTGGCTAGCAGCTCCTCGTAGCAATCCTCAAGATACTGTGCCAATTCTTCGACGATCTCGGCCTCGCGCGTGGGCGCCAGCCGCAACCCCGCGAGACGCTCTCTGATCTCCTTCTTCCAATCAGGCATGATGGTGGCTTTCCCCTAAAAGTTATCCTTTGATGCGGCTTCGGCTTTGCCGCCGGATGTGAGGCGGTGGCTGTGCCCCGCCGTACAGGTGCCTTTTACATCTTGGGCTATGCCCTTGGTGCGGCATTTGGCCCAATAAGCCATACGAGCCGTCTCCATATATGGTGGCGCCATATATATACCGAACGGAAGCGCAGGACAAGACTTTTCTGGCGACAGACTTTTCTGGCAAACGAGCCCGCGGAGCGGGCGCAAGCATAAAGCCTAGGGTGGAGCGAGGCTTTGCGAGCGGAACCCTAGGGACAGATATTTGAAAACATTCCAGCCCGCGAAGCGGGCGACAGACCGTCGATTCACTCAACACGTCGACCAACATCGATGCCGATTCGCGTTTGCGCTGTCGCCCGCTTCGCGGGCTGATTTATTATCTACTCCCGTCGTCCTCCGGACGTGCGCTTGATGGACTGGCAAGCGCACGGGCTTCAAGGTAATCTTTTCGTGCTTTATCTAACCTCACAAAGAATCGAGAACCTCACAATGTCTCAATCGTTCACAAACCTTCTCTATCACATTATCTTTTCGACAAAAGATCGAAGACCCCTGATCACGCTCGATTATCAACCACGCTTGTACGACTACATCGGTGGAATACTTCGCAACACCGGTGGCATCTCACTTGGCATCAATGGAGTCGAGGATCACGTTCATGTTTTGGCTAAGCTTCGTCCTGATAAAGCACTCTCCGACGTGCTTCGAGACCTCAAAGCCAATGCGAGTGGATGGATGCACGATGTATTTCCCAGACTGTCGGAGTTTTCCTGGCAACGCGGTTTCGGAGCCTTTACGGTGAGTCAATCAAATGTGCAAAAGGTGCAACGTTATCTCGCAAACCAAAAGGAGCATCATCAAGAAGTTTCTTTTAGGGATGAGTTCATCACGTTTTTGAAAGCAAACGAAATTGAATTCGATGAACGTTACGTTTGATCAGCAACTGTCTTGCAGCCCGCGAAGCGAATAGTTTTCAGCCCGCGAAGCGGGCGACAGCATAAAGCCTAGGGTG
>JAMQPH010000667.1 GCA_023717605.1 Pyrinomonadaceae bacterium | reverse complement strand
CCACGAGTCTTCAAAGATCCGCACGGCAGCGGAACTGCTTGCCGCGGTCGAGACTGATACCGAAGTTGTAGGAATCGACGAAGGTCAGTTTTTCGACAACGCACTCGTTGACGTAGCCAACGAGCTAGCTAAGAGAGGTGTGCGGGTAATAATCGCCGGACTGGACCAGGACTACACCGGCAAACCCTGGGAGCCGATGCCGCAACTCCTCGCCATCGCCGAGTACATCACCAAAACTCACGCCATCTGCATGAAATGTGGCCAGCCCGCCAACTACTCACAACGCATCTTCGAATCAGAAGAGCGCGTCGCCGTCGGCGCCGTCGGCATGTACGAAGCCCGCTGCCGCAGGTGTTTTGTACCCCACGCCGACGCCCCGACAAAGCATTCCTAGTCGGAATCAGCAACGAGACCACTGTCGGACTTGGGAGACCTGACCAGTTCATGCTGGAAGAAGCGCTCCAGCGCTCTCGGTCCGTAAGCGGACGCGCAGAACAATCATTCGTCATAAAGTACAAAAGTCTGGCAACGGTTTGGGCCAGTGGCCCGTCCAAACGCAAGAAGACTCCCCATCATCGTTCTAAGACTGCAAGACAATTGGTCTCCCCGAAACCAGCAGAGGTTCATTAGCGAGGTTTCGTTCGCAGGGCTTCGTCCACTCAGGGCTTTGTCTGTGGAAGTCAGGGCCTTCGTGTGCAAAGAACCTGCTTCAATAAGGCCGATGATGTAGATGCCGTGTCAATCGCTCGAATCTCCCCTGCGTCTGTTAAGTGCTCTCCCCGTCCGAACCAGTGGTCTCTCCGCGACAAATAGGTGGTTTCCCCGCGTCTACATATTTGCTGAGCGCTGGTACTGCAGCATGTTCTGATACCAACCCACACGGACACGCCGTTGGTCCTTTGCACACGCTGTTCGTTCAGCTTCGGCTCTACCCGAGGAGTACGACTATGAAAAATACATTTGTCATGACCATCGCGATGGTCTTGCTAGCTGTTGCGGTCCCGTTAGGGGTGCTTATTAGTGCTCAGGTGCGGAGTGAGTCGTCAGGCAACGACAAAGGCGGGCCTGCCGAAAAAGAGTCGGGGCAAGCCCAGCCGGCGCAAAACCCGAGCATGCAAGCGAATGATTACCGCCTTTCTGGTCCGTACACGCACAAGAACCTCACAATCTTTCTCATTCACGGAAAAAATATGATCGAAGGCAGATCGTTCCTGACGCTGCAGGAGGCGCTCGAGCAAAAGAAGGTGGTGGTTTACGAAACAAATGACGTAAACGAACTCTCCATCCAGAATCGCTCAAATCAGGATATCTACGTCCAAGCTGGGGAAATTGTAAAAGGCGGGCAACAAGACCGCGTGTTGGCTGTTGATCTCATTGTGCCACCTAGATCGGGCAGAATGCCGATCGAGGCCTTTTGCGTTGAGTCCGGGAGGTGGAACAAGCGCGAGGGTGAGCGGGCTGAGGTGTTCAGCAGTGCGGGGGACGCCGTCGCGACGAAGGATCTGAAGTTGGCGGCCAAGAGTGCAAAATCGCAAGACGCCGTTTGGGCAAACGTGACCGTGGCTCAGGACAAACTTAGCGCGAATCTCAGCACTACCGTTAATTCGACAGTATCTGTATCGAGCTTGCAACTTGCTGTCGAAAACCGAAAGGTGCAGGAAACCGCGGCGAGCTACACCAGGGCGCTGGCGGGAGTGGTCAGGGGCAAAGCCGATGTGATTGGGTACGTCTTCGCGATAAACGGAGCGGTCAACAGCGCGGACGTCTACGCTTCCAGCGCGTTGTTTAAAAAACTCTGGCCCAAGCTGCTCAAGGCAAATGCGATCGAAGCAATCGCCGAGCTGGAGAAAGATTCGAAGTTTGAGCCGGCGACTGCAGAAAATGTAACGACATTCCTGGCTGAGGCGGAAAGCAGCAAGGCTTCAGAAAAGGAAGTGACCGCGCGCATTAGCCTGCTGACCCGCGAGGATGACAAGAACATTCTCTTCGAAACCAAGGATCGATCTCAGAAGAGATGGATACACCGGAACTATATTCGGAAGTAGATGAGTAGATGATTACGGGGGAATGACCCGGTTCATTTTCCATATATCATTTGACATTTCTCATTGCTCATTGTCTAGAATCGGATCTAGGTTTTCGTTTGTAAGCGTGGACGATCTCCAACGAGTCAAGAGCCGGCGACTTAAGCGAGCACACACTCTTAAATGACCAATGGGAAATGTCAAATGATATATGGAAAATGGACCGGTCTATGTCACTTAGTGATCTTCGTGGAGTAAAGGATCCCATACATTGCATCCTGGTGCTGGGGAAAGCCCTTGCCGCTACTGGAGAGCATCAGATTAATCATCTGCACCTGCCCGGCGTATTTGCGATAGGCCAGCCATTGTAGCCGCCTGATACCGTCGGGCTTCTCGGGATTTGATTCGCGAAACTGAACACCCTTGAGGCCGTCAATCTCGACCCACTTCAATTCATCCACTTCTCCGTTCTTAGCGCGAGTCTTGGCTCCATCATAGAACGCCTTAATGCTGATGTCGGTGGGAAAGCTTTCATCCATCGGTGAAATGCTCACGATTAGGTTGGCCGCGTCGGACCCGCCGGGTGAACGCCACAAGAGTTCTTTAGACTCCTCGGACGCCTTCGACCAATTCGACGGGACGGTCCAGGACATCCCCTGTTGATCCCAAGTAACGGTTTGACCACCTGAAATTGCTGCAATCTGACCTGCTGTTGGCACAGGGCGCTCGGCAGGTGCGTCGTTATCGCTCGCAGTAGATTTGTTTGCGTCGCCAGAGCTGCTTACTTCTTTTTTTAGCTTATTGGTCAAGCCGCATAGTGAAAGAGCAAATCCCAAAACCAGAAAGAGTGGAATGTGTTTCATTGTTTGAACCCGCAAGTGGAATGGAAAAGCAGTCCGCTTCTAGTCTAAAACCGGATCTAAGTCAATGATCGACTGTTTGCCTGCTGGGCCGTGCATGGTATCCTACGACTTCCCTTTCACCCCCTCTGATTAAAACAGCGCTGCGGCGCTTGAATTCCGGAGATCTCTCATGAAAACACCTGGTAAGCCATCGGCACTAATCTGTTCTGTTATGACAGCCGCATTAATCGCAATAGGCAGCGCCTGTCAGCCTGCTACCAATACAAACTCCAATGCGAACCTGACTGCTAACGCAAACTCAGCACCAGCTAACGTAAATGCCAACGTCTCTACAGCGCCGGCCGCCGGTATTGCCGCGCGCGAACCCGAGCGATATCGCGCGACGCTGGTGCTTAGCGCGGAAACTGAGGGTGGCGAAAAGACGATCGGTATCCCAACCTTATCCGCTGAAGTGGCGCGCAGTGGCGGCGATCGCCGTGTTTCATTCAAGCTGCCGGACGGCTCGGATCTCATTTACCTGGAAAAGGCTGGCCTGCACATTGTCATCGCACCGGCCCGCAAGCAGTATGCGGAGCTGACTCCTGAAGCCACCGGGTTTCAACTGCACAAGCTGATGACTCCGGGACAACTAGTCTCGCGCCTGGAAAACTTGAAAGGCGTCGAACGAGTTGGCGAAGAGACGATCACAGGACGAACTGCCGATAAGTATCGGTACGCGACTACCCGAAACACCGGCACACAAGCAGGCCAGGTCAGCGCTGAAGCATTTGTTTTTGTAGACAAGGAAACTGGTCTGCCCCTGCGAGCTGAACTATTCACGGAAGCCAGCGGCAATGTCCAGGGCGTTAAAGGCGCGAAGGTAGTCGCAGAGATGCGCGACATCAACACGAACGTCGACAATGCGCTGTTTGAAGTGCCTGCCGGATTCAGTAAAGTGCCACCTGCGCAGGTCAGGCAGCAAATAGACGCCGTGACAAATGCGGCGGCCGCGTTGGTTAAGGCGCTGCTTAGTAGTATGGCTACGCAGGGTAGTTCCACGCCCGGCGCATCACCAACTGCAACATCATCACCTTCGCCGCGAGGTTAGACATTCTGATGAAATACTTGATTATTCTTCTCCTGGGGTTGGTTGTGGGAGCAGGAGCGGCAGTGTTCTTCCTCGGCACACCGCGCGCGAAGTCGACGCCGGGGACGCAGGTGCAAGCTCCTGAAGCGAGCGGCGATGCGGGGGGCACGGTAGTTGTCACTCTCACAAACGGGTTCGTGCAAAAGTTTCTGGCCACGATCTTCCAGGACCTGGGTGCACCATCGTTTCACCTCGCTGGAATCGAGCCAGCACCGATCTCTGCCGGCACGGAGCTCATCGCTTTCCAGCAAGGCTGTACCAATACAATCACGTTGGCGCCGGAAGGCAGCAACATCAAAACCGAAGTTCAATTTGCCAACGGCAAGATCACGGCTCCGCTCGCCTTTAGCGGTAGCTACAATCTGCTGGGCAACTGTATGCAGTTTAAGGGTTGGGCGCAGACGAGCATCCAACTCCGCTTCGACGAAGGAAGCCAAACCGTCTACGGACAAGTGAACGTTGAGGGCGTCACCCTGGAGGGTGTGAATCCCATGGCGAACAACTTCGTGACCGTGTTCGTGCGCAACGCTATCGACCAGCGCGTAAATCCGCTTGAGTTAATCCGAGCCGCACAACTACAACTCATGATTCCGGTAAGAGCGAGTAATGGAGCGGTGAAAGCCCGGGTAAAAGACGTTCGAGCGGAGATGTTGGATGGATCGCTCAAGATGCACATCTCGTATGAGTTCAGCGGCACGCGAGGTCCACAACCCCAGGGTTAATCAAGCTGCGGAGAAAAAACTACCGCCCGGATTTCAGGCGAAGTCCGGGCGGTGTTGTGTTTAAGGACGTCGAGGAACCAGGTCAGGGCTGCGGTCAAGCAGGAAACCTGACCTTTGCTACTTCCTCTTCCGGCGAGTCGTGTTGCGGCGCTACTCCCACGCCGTGTTCAAAAGACAAGGCGCCACCGAGCCACCCCGAGATTGAAATCAGAATCACGCCGAGAAGGGATAGCAGATAGGGGATCTTGAGGCCGTAGTTAACTAACGGCGCACCAACCTTCATTCGCAAGTAGAGACTCGTCGCAAATACTATCAGCGCAATAATATTCAAACGCGCGTGCCAGTTAGCTATTCGTTTCACCTTCGTATCCTTGATAGCTAACCAATCAATAATGCCTGGTATTGCTGCCGCAACCGCGCCCAGGCAGCCTGCTGCAAGCAAAAACTTTGAGATCACAAGCAGACTTTGGCCACGCCAGAAATAGAAGATCACATCAGCCACGAACGAGGTGGTCCATAGAGCGAGAGGAAAAGGAATGATCATCGGGTGAATCGGATGACCTGCGATACTTGCTTTGCTCGCCATGAGTAACCTCCTCAGGTTGTTTGGTTTATATAGGTGACAGAGTTTGAGTTTAACCGACGCTTGATGGCTTCTTGCTTCGCTGTCACTGAACCGTCCGAGTTCTCAGCCGCTTGTGCTGTCGTGCGCTATTGCCGTTTCACCTTCGGCGAGGCTGCGTTGGCGACCGAAGTGCTCGACAATCTCAGTAGCGGTTTTCAATCCCACGAAAGGCGACAGCTCCGACACGCTCGCCAGCGCGACTCGTTGAATCGAGCCGAACTGCCTCAGCAAACGAGTCTTGCGCTTGGCACCAACCCCGGGTATGGCGGTCAGCTCGGACGTAAAGTCGCGCAACTCCCGGCGTTTGCGATGATAGGTGACAGCGTATCGATGTGTTTCGTCGCGAATCATCTGCAACAAGCGGAGAATCAGTGAATGAGAGTCGAGATAAACTGGTTCATCCTCTCGCCCTTTTACCAGTAGGTGCGATACATCGTTGTGTCGGAACGGAGGTTTGACGACGCCAACCATCGGCACTGCCTCCAGATCAAGTTCGCGCATGGCATCGGCAGCCGCCTTGAGTTGACCCTTGCCTCCATCAATCATGATCAAGTCCGGTAAGGGCTTTCCTTCATCCAGCACCCGGCGGTAGCGGCGAAAGACTGCTTCGCGCATAGACGCAACATCGTTTGAGCCTTCAACCGTCCGGATACGAAACTTACGATATTCCGCGCGATTCATCTTTCCGTTTTCCGAGACCACCATCCCGGCCACATTCTCCGCGCCTTGAATGTTTGAGATATCGAAAGACTCAATACGAGTTGGAAACCGAGGCAATTCCAGAGTCTCCTGCAACTCCTCGAGCACGAGTTTCATGTCCGGCTTAAGCACGCGAAACCGCTGCTCAAACGCCAGCTTTGCATTCTTCTCGCCTAGATCAATCAAGTCGCGCTTCTCTCCTCGTTGGGTATGCTGAATCTTGACGCGCCGTCCCTTTCGCGAGCTCAAGGCCTGTTCCAGCAACTCGCGATCTTCGAAATCTACCGGCACGTGAATCTCTTTGGGCACGTAGTCGGTCGTGTAGTACTGGGCTAGAACATCACTCAGGAATGAAGCCGGATCGAAATCGCCTTCCGGCAGATCTTCCCAGAAAAACTCACGCCGCCCGACGATGTGGCCTTCACGCATTGTGAATAGCTGCAGCGCCAGCCGGCGACCTTCGCGGTAGTAGGCAAAGATGTCCACATCCCGCTCCGGCGAAGTGGCCATCTTCTGTTGTTCCGAAAGCTTGATAACAGTCTTACGTAGATCGCGATACTTAGCCGCCATTTCGTAACGAAGATCTGTCGAAGCTTGCGTCATGCGGTCAGCAAGTGTATCGGCGAGCTCTTTGTTCCGCCCTTCCAGCAACAGGCGCACATCTCTCACCGCTTCCTGATACTGCTGCGGGGTGCACAATCCCTTGACGCATGGACCAAGGCAGCGTTTGATGTGGTACTCAAGACACGGTCGAGGGGCCTTACCGTCAATTTCGATATCGCAGGTTCGCAGTTGGAATGTTCGATTAATCAGGTCGATGGTCTTGCGAGCGAGGCTGGCCGGCAAGAAGGGGCCGAAGTAAAGCGCTCCATCATTTTGTATTCGTCTGGTGATTACGACCTTCGGAAACGGTTCATTGATAGTAAGTTTAAGGTGCGGATACGACTTATCATCTTTCAGATTGACGTTGTAGCGAGGCTTATGTTTTTTAGTTAGCGTTGCTTCGAGTATCAATGCCTCGACTTCATTGTCAGTGACGATGAACTCGACATCAGCAATCTGTCTGAGAAGGGCGTCGGTCTTACGATCGAAGGGTCGCGCTTGAAAGTAGGAACGGACCCGGCTACGCAGGTTTTTCGCCTTGCCGATGTAGATAGTCTTACCGGCGCTGTCTTTGTAGAGATAGACACCGGCAGAACGTGGAATTTCTTTTAGTTTTTCGTCTAAGGTCACTTCGGCAATTGCTTTGGAATTACAGGGGATTTGCTCGATTCATTTTAGCTTAGAAGGATAACGAATGCATTTCTGCTTCGAAAAGAGAACCTCATAGTGCTATTTCCTTTCAAACTACCGACTCAAAGACAATTCGACGCTGTCGGTTTCGGTGTCAATGCAGTCGATCATTTAATAGTCGTGTCGGAATATCCAGCTTTTGATACTAAGGTGCGATTCAAAGAGCATCGCCAGTCTCCTGGTGGTCAAACCGCAAGCGCAATGGTTGCTTTACAGCGGTTCGGCTTGCAAACGGCTTACGCAGGTCGCTTCGGATCTGACGCAGAAGGACAATTTGGACTCAGCTCGCTCAAGGGTGAAGGTGTTGACATTGAGCTTGCTGAAGTGGTTTCCGGCGCTCGCAATCAGGTTGCTTTCATCATCATCGATGCGCGCTCTGGTGAGCGAACCATAGTCTGGGACCGCGATGAGCGCCTTGCATATGGCGCTGACGAAGCACCTGTCAAAATCTCCTCGTTGGGACGTGTCTTGCACATCGATGCCCATGATCCACCGGCATGCACCCGGCTGGCCCAAGCAGCGCGGGCAGCGGGGACCATAGTAACTGCCGATATCGACAACATCTACAAAGGACTGCCCGAACTGCTGCCCTTAATCGATGTCCTGGTTACTTCAAGAGAATTTCCACACCGACTAACTGGCATCAGCGACGAGCGTGCCTCGCTGGTCGAGTTGAAAGCATGCTATGGCTGCGCAGTGGTGGGCATGACCATGGGCAAGCGAGGCGCAACGGTATACTGCGATGGCCAGTTCTTCGAATCACCTGCCTATGAAGTGCCGGGCGCCTGTCGCGACACCACTGGAGCCGGAGACGCATTCCATGGAGGCCTTTTATATGGACTGTTTCGTGGAGAAGATATAGAAACGAGTTTGAGATTCGCGAACGCAACCGCCGCTTTGAAGTGTCGCGCTTTAGGTGCGCGGACGGCCCTACCGACAGGAGTCGAGTTGGAAGAGTTCCTTAAGACGGCCACACCCATCTGATCATTTTCCATATGTCATTTTTCATTTCTCGTTTTTCATTGGAAAGAAAGCCCAGCACCGTCCGGCCAATGACCAATGAGAAATGAAAAATGAGATATGGAAAATGAAACGACCAACTTCCTTACAGAAGAATTCTAATCCTGCATCACGCTCGAGTTGGTCGAGCGGCTTCAGAAAGGTGCTTTCGGAAATGAGTCAGCACGCGCTGCCACGCATCCTTTGCAGCATTCGCATCGTAAACTTCAGGCCTGGTGTCATTGAAGAAGGCGTGGTCTGCGTCGTAGCTCACAACTTCGAGCGGTAGGCTGTATTCGCGCGCCGCCTTTTTCAATATCGCGACTTTTTCAGGGTTGATCCAATTGTCGCGCTTTCCTGCAAAGAAGATAGTTGGCACTTTCAGTTTAGAGATCTCCTTTTCCTCTGGGATGTCTCCGTAAAAAGCAGCCGCAGCTGCTAGCTCGCTCATCTCGCAGGCCGCACGTAACGCGAAGGTGCCGCCCATACAGTAGCCGGTAATGCCGATTTTCTGGACTCCGTAGGCGCGTTTGGCTTCCATGAGTGCCTGGCTGATCGTTTCCAGCCCGTCCACGGTGTCGAGCTCGTACATAAACCGGGACGCCTCTTCTGAATCCTTGGCCACTTTGCCGCGATACAGATCCGGCGCCACGCCGATATAACCTTCGTTGGCGTACCGGCCGGCAAGGTCGCGAATGTGATCATTAATACCCCACCATTCGTGAATCAGAATCACCGTTGCGGTGGCGTCCCCATCTGGGCGCGCAACGACGGCGGTGGTTTGGCCTCTTGAAGTGTTCAGGTTGAGTGTTTCAGCGTTCATCTTAGTTAACCCCCTACGACAATTGGCCACGATCGGACAGTTGCTGCGAATGTGGGAATTATATGTTAGAGGCATCAGAAAAAATACTTCGCCTCGCAGCTTTGGCGTCCAATGCTGTATGAAACGGCTGCTTCAATGGTATAAAACTGCCGCTCCGAAGAATTCTGCTCGCGTCTAATCAATTGTTTTCCCAAGGAATGCATATGAAACTGTTTACGCAGACGTTCATGTTGATTGCCCTGGCTGCGCTTGGTCTGTTGGCGGTCAATGGGACAACGCCCCAGGTTCAAACCAGCGCCGATGTAGTTTTTAAGAACGGAAATGTCTACACCGTCGACTCCAACAGACCAAAGGCTGAAGCCGTCGCTGTAAAAGCAGATCGCATCGTGTTTGTCGGATCAAATACCGAAGCGCAGAAGTACGTTGGCAAAAACACGAGAGTTGTAGATCTCCAGGGTAAGACCGTGGTGCCGGGAATGACCGATGCTCATCAGCACCTCACCGGCGTCGGCTTCCGCGAGATGACCTTGAATCTCGAAGGCGTCACCAGCCTTGAAGACTTTCTAAGCAAAGTGAAAGCGCGCGTTGAGCAGGCACGACCCGGCGATTGGGTAACCGGTCGAGGCTGGATTGAAACATTTTGGAAGCCGCCAGTCTTTCCGACTCGCGCAGACCTCGACACAGTTGCGCCAAACAACCCAGTAGTTCTTACGCGCGCAGATGGACATGCTTCGGTAGTCAACAGCGCTGCCCTTAAGATTGCTGGAGTCAACAAAAACACACCGAGTCCTTTCGGTGGCGAAATCTCCAAGGACAAGCAGACAGGCGAGCCAAACGGCATGTTATTGGACGCCGCGCAGGGGTTGGTCCGACGTCACATTCCTGCTACCACCCCGGCAGATGCTGAGCGCGCAATCGAGTTGGGCGTCAAGCGCAATGTTGAACTCGGGTGGACGCAGATTCAGGATGCCGGAGGTGGTTACCAGGAGATCGACCTTTACAAAAAACTTTACAGCGAAGGCAAGATCAAGTTGCGCATCTACAAGGCCGTGCACGGTCCGGGTCCAAGCTCTGCACGTCTGCTGGCGGAAGGGCCAACGATTGGGAGTTTCGATAACCGGTTCACACTGCGGACGATCAAGGTTGTTTCTGATGGTGCGCTCGGTTCGCGTGGTGCGGCGTTGCTCGCACCTTACTCAGATGCGCCCGACACGTCAGGCTTTCTAACTGTCAAGCAGGAAGAGCTGGGCCCCATGCTGCAGACAGCGCTGAAGCAGGGGATCCAGGTGGAGACACACGCCATTGGCGATCGCGCCAATCGCTTCACGCTCGACGAATATGAGAAGGCTTTCAAAGCCGTGCCTCCTGAACAACGCAAGATCGGCGAACCGCGTTGGCGGATTGAGCACGCGCAGATAGTCGACGCTACAGACATCCCACGTTTTGCGAACCTCGGTGTGATTCCTTCAATGCAGCCTTCGCACGCAATAGGCGACCTGCATTTTGCGCCCAGCAGACTGGGAGTCCCACGTCTGGCCGGGGCGTACGTATGGCAGATGTTCATCAAGTCAGGCGTCGTAGTGGCTGGAGGCTCGGACGCTCCGGTGGAGCGTGGGGAGCCTATGATTGAGTTCTACGCAGCAGTGGCCCGCAAGGACCAGAAAGGCTTTTCCGGCGAAGGATGGCATCCCGAAGAGGCTGCTACCCGCGAGCAGACGATTAAGATGTTCACGATTTGGCCTGCCTTCGCTGCCTTTGAAGAAAAGCTTCGAGGCTCAATCGAGGTGGGCAAACTTGCCGACTTCACAATCCTCTCAGCCGACATTATGAAGATTCCGGAGATGGAAATTCTGAAGACGCGAAATGTGATGACGGTGATCAATGGTGAGATTGTCTTCGAGGCGAAGTAGAATCTTCACCAGCCCCAATTAGAATTCTGTCGGGAAAAGGTAACCGATCAAAGGTCAATTGGTAGATGAAGCGTTGTAAGGGGAAGATGGTTTATTAAATTAGAAGGAAAACATGAAGAATCCGATTGCCTACAAGTACTCGCGTCGTAACTTTCTCTCCGTGACTGGAAAGAGCCTCGGTCTTGCAGCTCTGTCTTCATCAACCGTCGCGTCTCTTCTAAAAGAGATCCAGGCGGCGACGAAAAGCGTCGCGCATTTGTCACCGCAACAAACGGCAATGGAGGAAGACTACTGGGCTGTTATTCAAAGATCCTTCTCAGTCACGCGCGGGATCATCAACTTGAACAACGGCGGCGTCTCACCAAGTCCGCGTATCGTTACTGAAGCGCTGGTGCGCTACATCTGGCAACAGGAGGATGCCACGGCTTACACGATGTGGCAGATTCTCGAGCCGCAATCGGAAACGATCCGGACCGGGCTGGCGGAACTCTTCGGCTGCGATCGGGAAGAAATAGCGATCACCCGAAATGCTTCCGAGTCGCTGGAAATCCTTTTGATGGGCATGGACTTCAAACCTGGAGACGAAATTCTTACAACTACGCAGGATTACGGACGCATGGTGACTACTTTGCGCCAGCGCGAAAGGCGTGAAGGTCTGGTTTTGAAGTTAATCAAGATTCCGATCCCACCCAAGAACCTTGACGAAATCACCGCGGCATTTGCGGCAGGGATTACCAGCCGCACACGTCTGATCCTGATGGCGCACATGGTCAACATCACCGGCCAGATCACTCCGGTCAAAGCCGTCTGTGAAATGGCGCGGGCCAAGGGAATCGAAGCCATAGTTGATGGTGCTCATTCCTTTGCGCAATTTGATTTCAAGCAGAAGGACCTTGGCTGCGACTACTTCGGCACCAGCTTGCACAAGTGGCTGTTCGCGCCCAAGGGTTCGGGTCTGCTTTACGTCAAGCGCGAAAAGATACCGAAGATATGGCCTTTGATGGCGGCCGAGTCGAAGCAAGCCTCAGACATCCGCAAGTTTGAAGAGATTGGCACGCATTCCGCCGCGCCCCGACTGGCGATTGGTGAAGCATTGCTTTTCCACAACGGGCTGGGAAGTAAACGCAAAGAAGCGCGGTTGCGATATCTGTCCCGATACTGGATGAACAAACTTAAGGAGGTGCCGAAGGTCAGCTTCAACACGTCATTTGACGACAACCAGTCATGCGCAATAGCTAATATTCACATTGAAGGGACAAACCCTTCGGCCATCGGCAGCTATCTATTCGACAAGCATCATATCTTCACAACGCCGATCATCCATGACGAATTTCAGGGCATCCGCATCACACCCAACGTGTATACGACTCTGGGCGAATTGGATCGGTTCTGCAACGTGATGGAGACAATTGCGCGGAAAGGCCTTCCTGCCTAGTATCGGTTGCCAATATCGGTGGCAAATATTGACAGCCTTTTACTTTTCTCTTAAAGTCCGCCCCACCAAGGCCAATAAATTGTCGACATTCCCACGGCGATGCTCGTTTGGCGTCAACATGGTTGGGACGGCGTTACCCGTAAAGCCCGCCCGACTTAACCCCCATTACGGAAAAAGGAGCCCAGCATGAAACTTCGACGCACCCTAGTTGGTTCGGTAGTACTGCTTGTTTTGATTATAGGCATTTCGGTATTTGCTCAAGTCAATCGTCCGTTCCACAACGGTTCTGTTTGGAACATTGCGTTCATCAGAATGAAACCCGGAATGGAAACGGCTTATCTGAATTACCTCGCAGGCCCTTGGAAGGCTAATCAGGAAGCCTCGAAAAAGGAAGGGATAATTCTTTCCTACAAAGTCCTCACTGTTGAGGGTCACACACCGGGTGAGTGGAACGTCATGCTTATGACAGAATATAAGAACCTGGCAGCGATGGAGGCAAATGAGGACAAGGCAGATGCCCTTGCTCAAAAGGATGTAGGTGATGACGAGAAGCAGCGGCAAGGTTACAGAGACCGGCTGGAGATTCGCGAGGTGATGGGCGACCGTTTGGCTCGTGAGATTGTGCTCGAGCCAAAAAGCAGGTAACCAAGACGTTGCTCATTCAGGCTGCCTAGTTTTAAGTTAACGACGCGCCGCTCTCCAACCTGAGGGCGGCGCTTTGATTCCTAAGTTGGATTTTCACCACGCTACGTGGGCTGGGTCGAATCTAAAGGAGACACAAGTTGTCGACAACGATTTCGAGACGCGCACTGCTGAGAAATGGATTCAACGCCGGACTAGGTGTTGCTGTTTTCGGTGGATTGCCAGGCATAGGTCGACCCATCCTGGCTGCCTCCGCGAGTTTTCAACGTGCCGCCGACCGATTTCAACCAGCCTACAAACGTCTCGACGCATTCATAGCTCAACACATGAACGAAACCGGGGCGCCGGGAATGACTCTCGCTCTTGCAGATCGCAATGGGCTTCTACGCACCTCCCAGTATGGCTTTGCGGATCTAAAAGCGGGAGTAAAGGTTGGTCCGCAGACTTTATTTGAGATCGGATCGATCTCCAAGTCTTTCGTAGCTATCGCGATCTTGAGCCTGGCAGATGAGGGAAAGATCGACCTGCACAAACCCGTCATCGAATACCTGCCGTGGTTGAAGATCGAATCCAAATACGCGCCGTTTACCACACATCATCTCCTGACCCACACCGCGGGCCTTTCCGCCGTGCCACTGCTGATGCGCGTAGCCGCAACCACCCTAACGACCGGATCGGAACCAGGGGCTCGCTTTCTTTACTCCAACATCGGATATGTGCTGCTCGGTTTTTTACTGGAGGCCATCGACAGAAGACCCTTCCCGGAAGTGTTGCTCAAGCGCGTTATGGAACCGCTGGGAATGACTTCCAGTGCGCCGGTGATTACTAACGCGATCAAGGAGAGACTCGCCATTGGCTATGTTCCTCTCCACGAAGATCGACCGTTCCCGCTCAGAGGTAAGATTACCGAGGCACCCTGGTTAGAAGTTCCTGAAGCTGCAGGCAGCGTGGCGGCAACGGCCGGCGACATGGTGCCGTATCTGCAAATGTTGCTGAATCGGGGCCTGGGCCCTCGCGGCCGGGTGATCTCGGAGAAGAGTTTTGAGCTATTGGTCAAACCCGTCATCAAGGCACCCTTTCGCGGGGAAGATGCGAGCTACGGTTATGGACTATGGAACAGCGATGTCAGCAACCGCACGCTCGTACGTCACACCGGCGGTATGGTTGCGTTCAGTTCGGCGATGTATGCCGATCTGACTGACGGCTTTGCAGCCTTCGCGTCGGTGAATGCCAATTTGCGCGGTTACCGCCCGGTGGCGGTCACCAGGTACGCTCTCGATCTGTTGTACGCAGCTTCCCGCAATCAGGAGTTGCCAGCTCTGCCCCCACCTCAAGCGACTCCGGACAGTGTCAACAATGCCGGCGACTATGCCGGCACCTTCTCTGCACCCGACGGAAAAAAGCTCGTGCTGATCGCTCAAGGCGAGAAACTGATACTGCAGCACGGCAGTCAACGTATAGTGCTGGAACAAGCAGGCCGAGATCGCTTCATCGTCAAGCACCCAGATTACGATCTGTTCGCCTTGAGGTTTGGTCGAGATAAAGACATAGTGGTTGAAGCGTTTCATGGCCCGGACTGGTGGACCAACGAACGATACGCGGGACCAAAGGTGTTCGAGTATCCAAAAGAGTGGGACAGTGTCACTGGAACGTACCGGTCCGACAGTCCGTGGTATGGAAGCTCCCGCCTGTCTGTTCGCAAAGGGCGGCTGATTCTCGATGACCAGCAGCTTCTACTTCCCTTGGAACCTGGAATATTTCGGCCACAAGGAGACATCAATTCGGCTGAGCGCATGACCTTTGACACATTAGTAAATGGAAAGACCATGCATTTAAACTTCTCGGGCATCGACTTTTATCGCACCTTCACGCCGTAGATGCCCAGCAACCAAGCAATAGGGATTAACTTAATGTCATCTCAACAAGCTGCGACCGAAGCAATCGACGTTTCAATGGACAACTTGCAAGAAGCAGATCTGGTGGAACCCTCAACAGATGCTCGCAATGGGCTTTAGAACTGACTTTCAGGGTGTGGAGATGCACCGGCCTAACGAACCCGGATACAGCCGGCCCGGGGCTTTTGTGATCGATGATTGGCGATAGAAAGAAGCGCAGGTTTGTTTTAATTTGCTGTGCCTTGCTGCTGGGAATGGCTGATGCAGCCGTGGCCAAGCCCTGGCGAGGCATTGTGCCGCTGCGTTCGAAGCGGACGGATGTGAGACGAGTGCTCGGTAAGCCGAAGATCGGAGCCGAGGGGGCGGTCGAGCTTTACGAGAAAAAACAAGGACACGTACAGGTGAGGTACGCGCTTAAGCCTTGCGAGCAGGGACTCCCTGCCGACTGGGGCAATTGGAAAGTTTCGCGCGATACGGTCGTCAACATCAGCATCACCTTGCACGAAGAAATCCCGGTTGCGAATCTTAAGATAAGAAATATCGAAAAGCACAAGTGGTACACCGGCGATTCCGGCGCAACTTACTATCATGACAAACGAAGCGGCATTGAGTACCAGGTCCAGGATGGCATGGTTACAGCCATCGCCTATGGGCCAACCACCAGAGACCGTTTTCTTCTCTGTCGTAAAGATGCCCCTTTGATCCGATACTGAACTGGTTAGCAAATCCCCTACCTTCAATGAGGAGCACCTAATATGAGCAGTCCTGGTCTTCAACAACCAACACCACATTTATTCTTTCAAACAGCGAACGCGTATCAGCGGACTGAGGCTTTGAAGGCCGCTGTAGAGTTGGAAGTCTTTACGGCGATCGGCGAAGGCAAAACAAGCGCTCTCGAGATTGCCGACCGGTGCAGCGCGGCTGAACGCGGCATCCGAATTCTTTGCGATTTTCTCTGTGTTATGGGTTTTCTAACGAAGGACGGTCAGAGTTACAAGCTTACCCCGGAGTCGGCACTATTCCTCGATAAACGTTCACCGGCATACCTAGGCGACAGTCTTGAGTTTCTTCTGTCACCGATGCTTAGGGAGGGTTTCAAGGATCTCACTGGAGCCGTGCGCAAGGGTGGCACAGTTGCTTCGGAAGAAGGGACGATCGCGCCGGAGCATCCAATCTGGGTCAAGTTCGCTCGCGCCATGACGGGAATGATGGCTATGCCCGCACAGTTGATGGCGAATCTCGTGGATGAAAAGGCCGATCGAAAGTTGAGGGTCCTGGACATTGCTGCGGGTCATGGCCTTTATGGAATTGCCTTCGCCAATAAGAATCCGCAAACCGAAGTCGTCGCCCTCGATTGGCCAAATGTGCTTGCGGTGGCCAGGGAGAATGCAGGCAAGGCAGGCATCGCCGATCGTTACCAAACAATCGCAGGCAGTGCATTTGATGTTGATTACGGGACAGGCTATGACCTCGTGCTGTTAACCAACTTTCTGCACCATTTCGATCCGCCAACTTGCGAAACGCTCTTGCGGAAGGTTCACGCTGCACTGGCGGACGATGGGCGTGCGGTGATACTGGAGTTTGTGCCCAACGAAGATCGCATCTCACCACCGGAAACGGCGGGTTTCGGCATCGTGATGCTTGGCAGCACACCTGCAGGCGACGCATATACATTTCCGGAACTGGAACGGATGTGTGGTGCAGCTGGTTTCGCTCGCAGCGAGATTCACCAGCTACCACCGTCCATCCAACAAGTGGTTATTGCCCATAAATGAGGATCTGGAAGAAATGGAAAATGGAAAATGAACGGTTCTTACGACTCCAGGACTGGCTCGCTGATCATGTCTCGTGAGAGCAAACCTTCGCCAGCATAGGTGGCTGACGGCGAGGAGGATAACAGTGTGGCGACCGTCTCCAGTAACTCGGCGCCGCGGAATGGCTTTGAGAGATAGGCATTGAATCCGGCTCGAAGAGCGCGTTCGCGGTCGGCGTCACCATGAGCGGTTACGGCTATGCAGCGAATTGAAGCCGTAAGTTTATCAGCTCTCAACGCTCGAAACATTTCCCAGCCATCGAGGACGGGCATAGATAGATCGACCATAATCAGATCCGGTCGCATCTGCCGGGCCAACTTCAAACATTCTTCGCCATTTCTTGCTTCGATGACCTGATAATCGGCAGCAGCCAACAAGAGCCGCAGAAGCTCCAGGTTGTCCTCGTAGTCGTCAGCAATGAGAATGCTAGCTGGCATTGTGTGTCAGGTCGCGGGCTTGGCGCGCGATTGCATGGAGCGACTTATAACTTAGCCCATCGAGGGAGTCAAATCGACTTCGCTCGAAGGTAGCGTCATGACTTTGTGACCCTCCTCACCCAAGGCATTGGCTCAAGTTGCTCAATAGCGGGCAATTAAACGCGAGCACAGAACCGAGGAGCGGTAAACTGGGTCACGTTGCGCCAGCATCAAGCATCAACAATTCACCGTTACACACGGCCTGAATGACACCCACACTGACCCAGTGGCTACCGGTCCGCGGTTCTGAGACTAAGTGTGGGCACCGCGTTCAGGTCAAACTGAACCCCTCTCACCCAAACCATTTCTTGACTCGCTGAATCTCGAACGTCCATAATTACTTTTGAGACCTTCCGCCCTGCGAGTCTCTCGGGGTTAGCGATAACTAAAGGGCCTTACCCAGAAACCTGTGGTCATCCAAACGACGCACCAACGGAGGAAATGAAACTGTGGTCAGTGGACAACTGGAAGAAAGCTTGCGCCATGAGATTGAGAGCTATGTCGAAGGGCGCTTGAGCGGAGTCAGGCAGGAGATTTCTGAACTCCAGAGCCAACTAAATGAATCTCTTACCCGACTGCTCGATCGCCAGGGCGAAGTTACATTGGATGGATCCGTGGCGGCTTCCATTCTCGAGCATCTCAGAGCCGCGCACGAAGAGGGGATAGATCTCGCTGCCTCGGAATCCTCGCGGGCTAAAGCATCGAGCGACATTGCCATTGTGAAAGCAGGCGTTTCCGAGATCAGCGAGCAATCCGTACAGGCAGACGTACTTAAGATTCTGGTTAACCGAGCAGCGTCGTTCGCGCCGCGGGTCGCTGTCTTCGCGATCAAGAACGAACGAGCCATTGGCTGGCGTGGACGCGGATTTGAAGGCACAGTCGGCGACCACACCATTCAACAGATCTCCGTCGCAGTCTCGGCTGATACCGTCATCGGCGATGTAGCCAGATCGCGAACAACCTGGAGTGGCGGTCCGCATTCTCATTCCGAGGATCATCTGATCCTTAACAAACTTGGCGAAGAGCCGCCTCAACGAATAGTCGCTATTCCGCTGACCGTGCGCAGCCGAACGGTAGCAGTGCTTTATGCCGACTCTGCCGGATTGGATTCTGAAGCCATCAACCTCGAAGCTCTCGAGACGCTAACGAAAGTTTCGGGAATGGCCGTGGAACTGTTGGCTGGTCAGGCTCCGGCAAAGCAACCGGCGGCTGAGCCCGCACCCGCTGTGGAGGCGCCGGCTGCCGAGGCACCCGCTGCCAGGGCACCAGTTCCGGAAACAGCAGCACCGGCTTACGTGCCGGAGCGTGAGTATTGGGAACCAGTCCCCGCAGATACATCAGAAGAGGCTGCGCCGCCACCATACGAGGTCGCGCCCAAGCCTTATGTTCCAGAAGCGCCGCAAGTCGCGGAAGAGCCGCCCGCGCACTTTGAGACACCTGCGCCGCAATTTGAAATGCCGCCTGCGCTACACGAGACCCACGCACAATTTGATCAGGTTACGAGCGCGCCACCACCGCCACAACCTGCGGCAGTTACCGAACCCGCTGCCCCCCGCAGGCGTTACGGGACTGATGTGGAGCTGCCCGTGGAGGTTGCTGGTGAAGAAGAAAAACGTTTGCACATCGATGCTCAGCGTTTTGCTCGACTGCTGGTTTCCGAGATCAAGCTCTACAACGAGCAGAAAGTGGCAGACGGTCGCGAACAGAATGATCTCTATGAGCGCCTGCGTGAATATATTGATCGTTCCCGCGATATGTACGACAAACGCGTGAAACCAGAGGTGGCGCGGAAGTATGACTACTTCCACCACGAGCTGGTTTACACGCTGGCAGTGGGTGACGCTTCGAAATTGGGGAGCGCATACCCTGGGGCAACTGTTTCCGCGTGAGGTGTCACTAACTGGCCGGCCAATTGAATCGGCCGCTAAAACATTTAGCCCCTCCCCAAGCTATAAACATGCAACCGGTAACTCACGGGAGGAGCACTGAAGTTGGCAAGGAAATTTAGTAAGCATCGCCTTATCCTCATTCTGATTGGCCTCGCTGTTGTCGTCGGTGCCTCGCTCCCGACCTTCATGACCGCAAGCTGTCTAACCAGACAGCAAACCCCGGCCGAAGTCAGGGCTCTCGACAACCTGCGCGGCCAGACCCGCGGCGGCACTCTGCCCGCCGACGACGTAGTGGCGCGAATAGAGTCAGACTTTCCCAAAACCAAAGCGGCGGCCCTGGCAAGAATGGTGCGGGCCAGGATCAGGATTCGGGCTAACGACTATGCGGGAGCGGCCGTGCTGCTTGACACAAATGTCATTCGTGAGCACACCTCGCTAGGTGACTATGCGCTGTTCATGCGAGGCAATGCGCTCGAGCAGACCGGCCGCACAGCCGACGCACGAATCGTGTATGAACAGTTAACAAAAGACTACCCATCTTCGGATCGCGCTCGGGAAGCGAAGATGCGCATTGCTGATATCGCAATCAAGTCCGGCCAAGCCTCAACTGTTCCAGGTCTGCTAGGTGACTTGACCGCCAGGGACGACCCGGCGGCTCTCATGCTAGTCGGCGATGCATACAGAGGAACAGATAAGACCCGGGCGCTGGCCGCTTATAGGCGCATCTATTTCTTTGCTCCCGGAACTCCGGAAAGCATTACGGCGGCAACCCTGATTTCGCAACTCAATTCGACGCAATCTCCAGCGACTGCCGAAGAAGCTGTCGCGCGCGCGGATAAACTCTTTGAGCTGAATAAGCCCGCCGAAGCACTTCAGGCATACACCGAAGCGTTCGCGAAGTTTCCGGCATTAGCAACGCCGCAAACGGAACTAAGACGCGGCATTTCCGCTACCAACGCCAGGAAGACCACCGAAGCAGTTGCGGCATTGAATAGAGTTCCCTCCTCTGCTGGAGATGCGCGCGCCGAAGCTCTCTACTACCTGGCCCAGAACTACGCACGTGCACGTCAATGGGAACAAGCCCGAGCGACTGTGGAAGAGTTGCGTCGCACCTTTCCGAATAGTCCGTTTACACCGCGAGTGCTCGTCAGTGTGGGACAAACGGCTGAAGACGCGAAGAATCTCACTGACGCCTCGTATTTTCTGCGAACGGCTGTGAGCTCTGCTCCTGGTTCGGTCGAGGTGGTTCAAGCCCAATTCGATTTTGCGTGGCTCGCGCACGAAGGAAAGAACTACTCGGAATCGTCCCGGTTGTTAACCGAGCACCTGGCCCACTACGTTGACAAGAACAATGACAACCGAGGTCGGGCTGGATACTGGGCGGCTCGTGATTCTGAACGGGCTGGAAAGTATTCGGAAGCCCGCGCAATTTACCAGGCCATGCTCGGACGTTACGACGCAAACTGGTACGGGTATCTCGCCAACCAGCGGCTGGAAGCCATGACTCGAGCCGGCAAAACCCAGTCAAAAACATTTGCGCCCGATTCGGTGGTGGCCCGCGCAGTTGCGAATCTGCAGACAGTAACGGTGGCGGAAGAGACGGCCAGTCCTGCTGAAGAGACTCGGATCACGAAGGCCGATCAACTGTCGAACATCGGCGTCAACGAGTGGGCGCTCGAAGAACTATCGCGGGCTTCGGCGTCGACGCCATCGAGCCCCAAAGTTAATCTGGCGATTGCTCAGATCTATCGTTCTCAAGAGGACAACGTGCGTGCGCTGAACGCGCTGAGAAAGAGCTTCCCGGACTATTCGCAGATGAAACCGGAAGAAATGACTCCAGAAGAGTGGGATGTCTTTTATCCCCTTGCCTATTGGGACATCATCGTCCAGGAGTCGCGCGCAAGAAACCTCGATCCCTACCAGGTGGCGGGTTTGATCCGGCAGGAGACGGTCTTCATCACCAAAGCGCGTTCTCCCGCGCGAGCCTACGGGCTGATGCAGCTGCTGGTTCCGACTGGACAACTGACAGCCAGGAAGTATGGAGTTGACCGGTCCATTACCGTCGAGTCGCTCTTCGAGCCAAGGCTGAATATTCAACTTGGCACGGCTTACCTGCGCGACCAGATCGATAAGTTTGGCCGCATCGAGTATGTCGCCGCCGCCTACAACGCGGGTCCAATGCGGGCGGTGCAGTGGCGCGCTTCCCTGCCTGCGGAGATGGACGAGTGGGCGGAAGCGGTTCCTATTAAAGAAACACGCGGATACATTCAAGGCGTGGTTCGTAATCGAATGCAGTATGAGCGGCTCTACGACGCGAATGGGAAGTTTCGGCCCGAGGTGGGAACGCGTGCAGTGACCAGACAGGGATCTGCCACACCTAGCTCAACTCCAACTGTCGAGCCTAACGGTTCGACCGTGCGCAGACGCAGAGTTGTTGGAGGAGAAGAAGAGGAGTAAAGGCTGTTTGTTTAGTTTAGGGCGCGTGAATCCTGAATCGTAAAGCGTCAAATGGCAAATCGTAATTCGTGAACTGAAAGTACTTGAAATGCCGTCTCTCAAGGTGGAGTGTCTCGCAGGTTGGGAAGGGTGGTTTACCCCCGCTGAGTTTCATCGCAAGGCAAGCGGGGGTAAACCACCCGTCCCAACCTGCGAATCTGGCGCAACTTCCGGAGTTCGCCCCAGTCGATTTCGATTACTGGTCCTGGTGGCGCTACTCTTATTTGCAAATGCGGTATTCGCTCAACGCCCCCTAAGCACCGATGGTCCCTCCTCACGGACCCTCACAATCACGTCTGAACCAAACGCGATCGTCTGGATTGATGAGATTCGCCGCGGCGTCACTGACGACTCCGGCAAACTTACCGTGAAGAACGTTTCGCCGGCCCGGCACAGCATGCGCGTTCGCGCTAATGGATTCAAAGAATCAACAGTTCCCATCTTACCCGGGAAAAGAAGCGCCAACGTAAAGCTCGTGCGTACCACCGACGCGGCTGAACTGGCCTTTCAGGAAGCAGAAACCTTGCGTGAAAAAGCCAAAGACGATGAGGCGCAACAGAGAGCCGTCGAGGCTTACCGGCGAGCTCTAAAACTCCGGCCTTCGTTTCCCGCAGCCCGCGTTGGCCTGGCCCGTGTTCTTCTCGAGCTCAACCAATATCGAGAGGCCCTGGCTGAGATCGATGCTGCCCGACGCGCGCGTCCAATTTATCCCGAAGCCTCCGCGGTCGAGGGCCGCATTAATCGCGAAGCTGCTTTTGACGAAGAAGCTATCAAATCTTTTCGCCGTTCGATTCGAGAAGCGCATGGTTTTCAGCCCGAAGCTCACGTCGGCTTGGCGCGCCTCCTGGAAGAGAAGGGTCAGTTCCACGAGGCCATAGCCGAGTATCGGAAGGCTCTGGACCAGCTGATGGATTCCGAACCCGTCATCTATCAACTGCTGGGTGCCGCTTACGAGCGTCAGCAGAAATATAAAGACGCCATCGCCGCCTATGAGAAGTATCTAGCGCTGGCTCCGAACGGCAGCCTCGCTCCCGCTCTTCGCTCCATGATCGAACAACTCAAACGCGACGACGCCGGCGTGGAAATCATTCCGTAGTTCACCCTGAATTTGATTTCTTGAACTGCGCCTTTATCTATGAGAGCATCGTGCTCCGTTTCTGAGTCAGATCTCCTTTTAATTGAGTTCATCGCAAGAGTATGACCACACCTGCACCCTCAACGCGTCGCCACGTTTCCAGGAAGGCGAATCTTTTTACTGAATCCGTGATTCGGGAGATGACCCGTGAAGCGCTCAAACACGGAGCGGTAAATCTTTCGCAGGGCTTTCCCGACTTTGCCGCGCCAGATGACATCAAGCGAGTAGCGATGCAGGCCATCTCTGACGATATCAATCAATATGCTATCACCTGGGGTGCGCGCGACTTTCGCGAGTCAATAGCGAAGAAGACGAAGTGGTATCTGGGTTTGGATGTCGATCCGGAAACAGAGTTGACCGTCACATGTGGCTCAACCGAAGGAATGATCGCCGCGATGATGGCCACCGTGGACCCTGGTGAAGAGGTGGTCGTTTTCGAGCCGTACTATGAAAACTATGCGCCGGACGCGATTCTCTCCGACGCTCGTCCGCGCTACGTGCCGCTACGTGCGCCTGACTGGAGTTTTGACAGAGACGAACTGCGCGCCTCGTTTAACACAAAGACGAAAGCGATCATCATTTGCAATCCGAATAACCCGACAGGCAAAGTCTTCACGAGCGAGGAGATGGTGTTCATCGCGGGCCTCTGCCAGGAGTTTGACGCGCTCTGCTTCACTGATGAGATCTACGAACACATTATCTACCCGCGGGAAGACGCAGAAATCCAACACATCTCAATGGCCCAGATTCCCGGCATGCGCGAGCGCACGGTGATCGTCAATTCGATGTCCAAGACGTATTCGGTCACTGGCTGGCGGGTGGGCTATTGCATCGCCCCGCCGGAGATCACCAGCGCCATTCGCAAGGTGCACGATTTTCTTACCGTAGGCGCCGCGGCGCCGTTACAAGCGGCCGGGGCCTATGCATTGTCGCTTCCACCCGAGTACTACGAGCATTTGCAGGTCGAGTACCATCGACGTCGAGATCTCTTGCTGCCAGTGCTGGAGAAGTCCGGATTCAAGACATTCCGTCCCGACGGCGCTTACTACATCATGACTGACATATCCGGGTTTGGTTTTGCCAGTGACATTGAGTTTACGCGCCACCTTATTCGCGAGGTGGGCGTGGCCTGCGTGCCCGGCTCGAGCTTTTACAGCGTTCCAGAGCGGGGTGCGCAACAGGTCAGATTCTGCTTCTGCAAGAAGGATGAGACCCTGCTGCTTGCGGGCGAGCGACTCGAGAAGCTTCAAGCCCGAACCTGAACCTAAGGTCAGCGTTCGGCCTTGCAATGTGTCCAATAGCAAGCCGATGCCCGAAAATCCCAATCAAGCTTCATAACTACTGATTCACCGCACCATGAAAATTCATTTCGGTCGATTCCTGGCGCTGGCTCTTATCTTTGCGCTCCAATCGCAACTCGCAGGAGCGCAACAAAGCTCCGATGCCGAATTCAACACGACGGTCGCGCATCCCGCTTACACCAAAAACTATCCTCGGGTCGTTTTTGACGAAGCTCACAACAACTTTCATACGACTACAGGACGCTACAAACCCTTCGTCGATCTTATAGGCAGCGATGGCTATAACGTTGTGCCCGGCCGGAAACTGTTCGCCAAGCCTTCCCTGAGCACGTTCAAGATCCTCGTGATTGCCAACGCACTGGGCGCCGAAGATATGGACGAGGACGGCGCGGACGGTGCCGCTTTCACGGAAGAAGAATGTGATGTGGTGCGCGACTGGGTAAAAGGTGGGGGCGCTCTGCTGCTGATAGCCGACCATGCTCCATTTGGCGGAGCTGCCGAAAGTCTGGGCAAGCGTTTTGGCGTAGAAATGAGCAAGGGATACACCTTTGATCCAGAGAATTACTTCAAGGAGTCGGGAGACCCTTCAACTCTGCTCTTCTCCCGTGAAAACAAACGTCTGCTAGACCACCCTATTACAAATGGACACACCGCGGGCGAAAGAATCAACCAGGTCCTCACATTTACAGGGCAATCGATCAAAGGTCCCGAAGGTAGCTCAGTGCTCCTACAACTGTCTGAAACGGCCAGGGATAAGCCCGATCGCGAATCACAAACATCCGTTTCAGCGGCCGGACGTGCCCAGGGAATTGCATTCAAGTTCGGTAAAGGGCGAGTGGTGGTACTGGGAGAAGCGGGGATGCTGTCGGCGCAGTTGGTAGGTGTTGAGAAACGACCGATGGGTATGAACGTGCCTGGCAGCGATAATCGACAACTTGCGCTTAACATTATGCACTGGTTGTCCGGTCAGCTGTAGGAACTCTATCCGCAGATTCCGCAGATTACAAACGACCAACCGCAAATGCTTCCTGCTTGTAAAGCGTCGCTGGGCCGCAACCTAAAGGTCGATGAACTCTGAACTTCCAAAGTCATAATGAACCAGTACCGGTGGGATGCTAAAAGACAATTGATCTGGCTGACGGTGGGTCTTACTCTCGGAACGCTAGTCGCCTATCAGGATGCTCACGACGATGATGGAACATTCGTTCCGCGCTTCTTCATTTTCATGGAAACCCTGGTGCTGATAATCATCGGCGTCCTGTTCTACCTCTACTCGCGCCGTAAAAGTGACAAGTGATCAAACTCGTCCGTTTCTCCCCGTCGCCCAGTCTCCGCTTCGCCGTGTCTCTAGTTAGGCGGCTGCATTGATTTGGATCGGATCGTGATCCCCTGATCGCCCACCACCAGCAAGCGCCGCGCTTCGCCATAGGGCACGCTTGAGGGAACGTATGAAAGCACGTACCGGTTCTTTCTTAGTTCATCACAAACGCTCTTGGCAGCTTCGACCGTCTCATCGATAGAAAGGACCAGCCCCCCGGTTCCTTCGACTAATTTTTCAACGACTTGCTTTGGCTTCGGCACATCGCGCCGAATGGCACCCCGCGTCCGGTCGGAGATTTGGATCATGTAGACCATGATGTCATTCGCTTGCAGGTCGGAGAGTATCTTCTCAAACGTGGTCTTGCTACCGCGGTCAAGACCATCGCTGATAACCACGATCGCGCGCTTCTGGCCGGCAAGAGGACTCAATGCCTGCTCGACAACCGCACTGAGTGCGTCGAACAGGTGCGGCTGGCCTTTCTTCCGGAAACCCTTTAGCGACGCCTCGATGGACTTCGCGTTATCAGTCCAGTCAGCGACAATCTCGGCTACCTCATCGTACCCAACGATCAGCAATTGGTCTCCTTCGTAGATCTCGTAAGCAAATTCGCGCGTGGCCTTTTCGAGTTTATCGATGTCGGCCCGCAGGGTCAGAGAGTTATCAACCAACAGAACTATGCGAGCGGGCGAAGGATCCGGAGTGAGGTTCTTGATGGTCTGTTCTACACCATTATCATAGACGGCAACTTGCTTGCTGGTTATGTTCGCCGACGACTTATCGTCACGCTTAACCACCACGCTCACCAGCACGCCACTCTGACTACTTGAGCTTTGCGGTTTCCGACCGGCTTGGCCAAGCACCAGACCACAGACCAACGCCAGGAGCAGCAGAACCGCCAATGGTTTTAGAACCTTGCGGCCGTTCCTGGGTTGAGTTGTTGTAGTTCCGCCACGAAGGGACCGGTACATCAGTTCATGTTATTGACGCTTCAATCACCAGTTGAGGCTTTTGTTGATGAAGCTTTTTCGGAAGTTTTCTTTGACGGGGAGTTATCTTTTGATTTCCTGTCGGCCCTTTTTGAGTCTTTCTTATCGCTGTCGGGAGCCTTGTCGCTGGCGCCGGCTGCCTCAGATTCGGCCTTCTCCGCGGCCTTCTTGCCGTTACCGGCATAATCGGTCACATACCACCCGGAGCCCTTGAACTGTATCGCCGAGGCTGAAACTAGCTTTTCTAAACGGCCACCACACTTGTCACACTTGGTGGGCGGTTTATCGCTCATCTTCTGAAAGACTTCCTTATGTGCCTTACATCTCTGACACTCGAACTCGTATATGGGCATAGGTCTCTGGTACTCCGTCGGGCGAATAGATCGCTCGGGGAATTATACGGGCCGTCTCACGGCCTTGCAATGTGAGCTTTGGTTAGGGCCCGGGTAATTGCGGGGGAAGCGGTTCATTTTCCATATATCATTTGACATTTCTCATTGGTCATTGCAAGAACTCGTCTATTCGGCGGCTAAGTGATCGTTGTGATCGTTTATTAAGCGCGGTGATCGTTTCTTAGGCGCGGTGATCGTTTCTTAGGGGCGACTTCAGTTGGGGCCGTCGCCATCTTCTGAATCTCTCGGTTGTTGCGCTTCGAGAGCATTTGGATGCGTTCTTCCTTAGATGTTCTTGCAATGAAAAAATGAGAAATGACGAATGGAAAATGGAAAATGCCCCCTCCCAACCTGCAAATGTCTCTGGCTTGAATCAAATGTGCTTTGCAACTTCATCTCCGGTTCGTTATGATCCGCGCTCAGGAGCGGGCCCTCGGATTTTAGATCAGGTGATTAGTGTTGATCCTGGTTGCCGCTGTTCGATTGCCTACGATGTCAGATACTGCACAATCCCTCTCGCTCGAGCGCAAGATTAAGATGCACGAGGCGCGTGAGTCGATTATCACTCGCCTGGCCCTGGCTTTTCCGACCACGATTAATCTGGACAGGTTTTTGAACGTAATCCTCTCGGAGCTGGGGCGCATGATGAACGTGGATCGTTGCGATGTCATTCAATTGACTTCGCACAGTGAATTGCGAATCAGCCATGAGTGGAGGGCTTCAACTGACGTACCTTCCAGCCTGGGCACGGTAATTCCGCTGGATCTCAAGCAACTCTCGGAACACGTAAACATAACCAAGCCCATCCGGCTTGACGATACTTCCAGACCTGGCCTGGATCAGAAGGTACGCTTTTTGGCCGCGAGTTTGGGAACGCGATCTCTGCTCGTCGTTCCAGTCGTACTCGGTGACGACGTGCTCGGCCTGGTAGGAATGCACAATACGCGGACCCCGCGAGTTTGGCTGGATGACGAAGTTTCTTTTTTGGAGTCCGTCGCCCGACAGATTGCGGTCGGATACCAGTACACCCGACTTTACACCGATAAAGAGCGCGAGGCTGAGACGAAACGCGCGCTGCTGGAAATCGCCAACGCACTTAACGCCCGCTCCGACTTTCGCGAAGTCTCATCGCTGGTTCTGGAGCGCGCCATAGCCCTCGTCGGCGCTGACTATTCAGCTCTCGGCGTCCTCGATCCCAAGGGCGGACGCATTAGCCTGGCCGCCTTCAAAGCCGCGCCTCATGCGACCACGGATTCCGTTCAGGGATTGATTGATGCCCACGGACAGTCGCTCGACGTGACTGAGTTTCCCGCGGCGATGGAAGTGCTGGCCCAGGGAAAGACATTTCGTTTGTTGGACAAGAATCTTCCCTTCCCGTTCCGACTGATTTTCAATGCGACTCTTGGCGGACGCGCTGCTCTGGTGGCTCCCGTGCGCGTCGGCGGGCATGTGTTTGGCCTGTTGGGACTGGTCTGGAGTGAAGCTCGCGACGGGTTCGAGGATCATGAGGTAGCACTGGTCGAGGGCATCGCCGATCAAATCGGCACGGCCCTGGAGCGAGACCAACTCTCCGCCGAAGTGATGCACTTGCGCAGTGCTTTGCATGAACGCTATGGCGAAGACCGTATCATTGGTCAGACTGCGGCAATCCGGCGCGCGATGGAATTGGCGCTTAGCGTGGCGGACACGCAAACCACCGTCCTGATTCAGGGAGAATCGGGCACCGGAAAGGAATTACTCGCGAATTTGATCCATTACAATTCCGGGCGCGAAAACCATCCTTACGTCAAATTAAACTGCGGCGCGATTCCGGAAACGCTGCTCGAATCAGAGTTATTCGGACACGAGAAGGGTGCGTTCACCGACGCCAGCGCGAGACGCAGAGGAAGATTTGAAGAGGCTAATGGAGGCACTCTTTTTCTCGACGAAGTGGGCGAGATGAGTTTGTCGGCGCAGGTTCGTCTTCTGCGTGTATTGCAGGATGGTGAATTCACTCGCGTTGGTGGAAACGAAGTGTTGAAGGCTGATGTGCGGGTGATTGCGGCATCTAACGTGGACCTCGAACGGGCAACTGAGCTGGGCACGTTTCGCCGTGACCTCTATTACCGGCTGTCGGTATTTCCCATAGTGTTGCCGCCCCTGCGTGACCGCCCTGAAGACATTCACCCACTGGTGATCCACTTCCTCGAATACTACAAGCAGAAGACCGGGCGCTTTATTTCCGGCATCTCCAAAGATGCGCTGCAAGCCTTAATGACCTACCAATGGGCCGGCAACGTTCGCGAACTCGAAAACGCCATAGAGCGCGCGGTAATAATCGCCTCAGGCCGGCAGATCGAACTTGAGGATCTTCCGGAAGCAATTGGGAAGACTGTGCTTGAGGAACGCGATCGCATCAAGGTCGAACGCGCAAGTGCAGCCAGTGAGGGACGCACGACAACGTTTGAAGTTACCGTTCCCTCATCGATGGAAGAGATAGAGCGCCAGGCCATCGAAGCAACTCTCGACTACACCAAAGGCGATAAGTCGCACGCCGCCCGGGCGTTGGGCATAGGCCGCAAGACTCTCTACCGGAAGCTTGGACAATATAATGGCGATCAAGATCGGAGCAGTTCTGAATAAGGAAGCTGTTATTAGTGGATCATGCCACCCCTCTGATTCACCTTGTTGCGCCGGTCCAACGCTATTTGTTATAGTCAAAAGCTGGAATTTTCCAAGAATCAACTTAACTTACGAGGCCACGGGGCTTCGTTTTCTGAAGAAAGGAATCCCTTATGGGAAGTGATGACTATCGGCGGGATACTGGTGACAATATCTCTGCTCGTTTAACTTATCTCTTAATTGGCGGCGGAATCGGAGCAATTCTGGCGCTCCTGTTTGCACCGAAGTCTGGTCAGGAACTACGCGGCGATATTGCCGAGGCGACCCGCAAGGGCATCGACCGTTCGCGCGAGGCTGCCCAGCAACTTGGCGACCGCGCCGGCGAGTACTACGAGAGCACACGCGAACGTGCTGCTGAACTTTACTCAACGGCTTCCGAGAAGGTTGGTGAGGTGGCCCGCACGGCCCGCGAGACCGCGGCACGTCAGACTGGCACTGTGGCGGCGGCTATCGACGCCGGCAAGAAAGCCTATCAGGAAGAAAAACGGAAGACCGAATTGTCGGGCAGAATGGAAGCCGCCCCGAAATACGACGAGACAACCAACTAAAGGCATTTTTGATTGCCGATTGCCAATTGCCGATTTGAAGTAACTCCACGGATGAACAATTAATCGGCAATTGGCAATCGGAAATCGGCAATCTTATGCTTCTCGCTCTGCAGATCAATACGAACGATCCGATGTTCTGGGTGATGGTAGTTATCGCTCTGTCCTTCATCGTGATCGCTCTGGCGATGGTCTCAATTGCTGTGTTTGTGAATCGCGCGGTCAAGTCGGTTAACCGGCTGGAAGAGAAACTCGAGCCACTCGTCGAGAGAGTCACCGTGATGAGCGAACAGGGAAAACAGATCGCCGTCCAGGGGAGGCAAATCGCTGAACAGTTCAATGTCATGTCCAACCATCTCTCTACAGCCACCATGCACTTCTCCGAATCGCTCGCCATAGTCAAGGGCGAAGTGGGTGAGTTGAAGCAGATGGTTAGCGAGGGTGCCCACCAGGCTCGCGACAAGGTGGAACTAGTCAGCCGGACCATTGACAATACCCATCGGCAAATTGCTTCGACTACGGATTTCATTCAGACGAAGGTCATCGGGCCGGCGCGTGAGCTGGCGGCGATTATGGCGGGCTTCCGCCGCGGCCTCGAAGTTCTGGTGGCGCCCGCGCCGAAGCCCGTTAATCAGATATACGGAGAAGATGAGATGTTCATCGGCTGATCAACCCACCTCAGTAGTTCACCTGGAACCCGAACCATCTCACCGAGAATGGTTCGGGTTTTTAGTTTTCATGGCTTCCGCCTATTTTGGCGCGCACGCAGTTCTCCTGTTAGTATTGTTGACACCTGACAAATTTAACTATGTCCACTGAAACCCCGCTCGATCTGAAAAAGACCATCAACCTGCCGAAGACTGCTTTCTCGCAGAAGGCCAACCTCGCTCAGAGTGAAGTGGCGCGTCTAAAAAAGTGGTCCGAACTTCGTCTCTACGAAATGATCCGGCAGGACCGCTCCGGCGCGGAGAAGTTCATCCTGCACGACGGACCTCCCTACGCAAATGCCGACATCCACCTCGGCACGGCAATGAACAAGATCCTGAAAGACTTCATAGTCAAATCGCGCACGATGATGGGCTACGACGCGCCCTATGTTCCCGGTTATGACTGCCACGGTCTGCCTATCGAACTCTACGTAGACCGCAAGCTGGGTGCGAAGAAAGCCAATATGCCGGCGGTGTCGATTCGCCGCGCCTGCCGGGAGCACGCGTCAGAGGCATTGAAACGCCAGACGAGAGACTTCCAGCGACTCGGCATTCTGGGAGAGTGGACCAATCCATATCTCACGATGTCCAACCACTACGAAGCGGAAACGGCGCGTCTCTTCGGCCGCTTCGTCGAACGTGGTTACGTGTACAAAGGTGCGCGGCCCGTTTACTGGTGCATTCACGATCAAACAGCGCTTGCCGAAGCCGAAGTCGAGTATCACCAGCACACGAGACCTTCGGTTTACGTCAAGTTTCCTTTGCGCAGCGATCCGGCGTTAATCGATCCGGCACTGGCAGGCCGCAAAGTGTTCGTGCTGATCTGGACCACGACGCCCTGGACGCTTCCCGCCAATCTCGGCATCGCCGTGCATCCGGATTTCGAGTACGTGGCGTTCGAGCATGGGGATGAGGTTTATATTGTGGCCAGTGAACTACTCGAGTACGTGGCCAGCAAATGCGATCTGGGCGAACTCGATGGAAATGGGGATCGTGTCGCGCCCAAGGTGCTGGCGCGCTTTCCCGGCATCAAGCTCGATCGACTCGAATGCCGTCATGCCTGGCTTGATCGCGTATCGCTCCTGATGGTGGGAGAACACGTGACGCTAGGCGGCGAGGCTGACGCCGAAGTCGAACTGGACGTTAGAGAGGCGAGAGAGAAAAAAGTCACCAGCAAGGCAGGCACGGGCTGTGTGCACACCGCGCCTGGCCACGGGCACGACGACTTTGTAATCGGTAAGCGCTACGGTCTTGAAATCTACTGCCCGGTGGACAACGCCGGTCACTTCACGCCGGAAGTCGAGCACTTTGCCGGTCAGAATGTCTTCGAAGCCAATCCTCGGATTGTGGAATTCATGCGCGAACGCGATGTACTGCTGTTCACCGAAAACTACGAGCACCGTTACCCGCATTGCTGGCGCTGCAAGAATCCGGTGATCTTCAGGGCCACGCCGCAGTGGTTCATTTCCATGGACAGGGCTGGTGGGCCAGTGGTTGAGCGAGACGAAGATGGTCGTGACCGTACCAACTTCACGGAGAACTTCTCGGACGCGACTTCAGCCTCCCCCGCTTCGCTCAGGGAAGCTGCCTTGCGAGAGATCGAACGTGTTGAATGGCTTCCCTCCTGGGGCGAAGAGCGGATGCGCAACATGTTCGAGGGCCGGACGGATTGGTGCGTCTCGCGTCAGCGCGTCTGGGGAGTCTCCATTCCCGTGTTCTACTGCGCTAAGTGCAACGAGGCGGTGGCGGACCCTCAAATCATAAACAACGTTGCAGACGTGTTTGAACGCGAGTCAGCCGATGCCTGGTACACGCGCGAGGCGCGCGAGCTTTTGCCGGAAGGCTACACGTGTAAGAGGTGTGGTGCGGACGAGTGGATTAAAGAGACAGATATTCTTGACGTTTGGTTCGATAGTGGCGCCTCGTCAATTGCCGTTCTGGAACATCGCCAGGAGTTGCAATGGCCGGCTGACGTGTACATCGAAGGTGGCGATCAGTTTCGCGGCTGGTTCAATTCATCACTTATGGTGGGACTGGCCGTGCACGACCGGGCCCCCTATAAAACCGTGCTTACTCATGGTTGGACGGTGGATGCGCAGGGCAAGGCAATGCACAAGTCGGCGGGCAATGCGGTGCCGCCAGATGAAGTCATCAAGGAGTCGGGTGCGGAAATCCTGCGTTTATGGTGTGCGTCCTCAAATTATTTCGACGATATGCGTTGCTCGGCGGAAATACTGCAGCGCGTCACAGATGGATATCGCAAACTGCGCAATACTGCTCGCTTCGCGCTGGGCAATCTCCACGGTTTTGATCCTGCACGCGACAGCGTTACTGAAGACGAGCTTCTGGAGATTGACCGGTGGGCGCTGGCCGAGCTTGATGCTTTGATTCGAAAAGTTCGCGAAGCGTATAAAGCCTACGAGTTTCACACGGTCTATCACACGCTTTACAATTTCTCCACGGTTACACTTTCAGCGCGCTACTTCGACATCATCAAGGATCGACTGTATACCTTTGCGCCCCGAAATCCCGCGCGTCGCTCTGCGCAGACGGCCCTTTACCGGATCGCCGAATCGCTCGCGCTCATGTTGGCTCCGATACTCGCGTTTACGGCAGACGAGATCTGGGAAAATCTGCCGGCGGACGAAACCAAAAAACGGTCAGCATTGGTACATCTGGGCACGTTTCCCGATGTGAACCAGCAAACCGATTCCGGGGTGCTCTCAGATTGGGAACGACTTTTTGAAATCCGCGAGGAGGTCCTCCGGGCCCTGGAAGAATCAAGGATCGGAAAGCTCATTGGTAGCTCGTTGGAGGCACGTGTGGCAATCTCGGCGGCGGGTAGCGCCTACGAACTGCTTGAACGATACAAAGATCAGCTTCGCTACATCTTCATCGTCTCGCAGGTAGATGTGCTGGCGTCGGAAGATGGCGCAAGCGGCGTGGTAATCGAGATCCATCCCGCAGCCGGCGAGAAATGCGAGCGTTGCTGGAACTATTCGCCTCGCGTAGGGGAATCGACACGGTATCCGACGGTTTGCGAGCGTTGCGTGGCGGCGTTGGAAGAAATTGAGCGTGAGGGTGTTTAGTTCGCTACTTGGTGTTTAGTTCGCTACTCGCGGCTTCGCCGCACCCCTTGCGGAAAGCCTCTGGCTTTCCGGCGGCGCTCCCTCAGAAATTCTTGAGGCTACGCCTCGGTGACTAAACAGGCGTAGCCTTCAATTTTAAACGTACGCTGGAAAGGCAGAGCCTTTCCGCAAGGGATCCGGCAAAGCCGCTGCCGGATTCCAGCATCTAATGC
>JAMQPH010000653.1 GCA_023717605.1 Pyrinomonadaceae bacterium | reverse complement strand
TTGTGCGTGTCCCGAACTACACCGCGACTGATGAGAGGATGCTCTTGGATGAGTTCAGAAAGCGGCTTGGTCGCGACAGCAAGATTTCGATTCAGTACGTTGACTCCATACCTCGAACACAGTCCGGAAAGTTTCGCTTGGTTGTTAGGGAGTAGAGGCGCGGTAATGGGTACATGGTCACGGGGTTAGAATTGAGTGATACTCGAGCCTATTATGCAAAAATGAAATACAATCTTGAGATTATCAAAGAGCCAATTGAATCGGAGTACTGGAGTGCCTACCAAGAAAACTATGACGTTGTTACGCTACGGGATGTAATGAGCATGTAAATTACCAGCAAGCCACTTTGAAATCGGTTATTGGTATCCTCAAAAAGGTGGTTTTTTATTTATTGATACACCATGCAGGGATAGTTTTTATCATAGAGCTGGAGAATTATCTTATCGGATATCGAATGGAAGATTTCCTCTTTTTCTTAACGCTATGTATTCGGATCACCCCTTTGGGCACAAACAAATATTTGCAACTTATGAACTAAAATATTTGCTTGAGAAGCTCAATTTCGAAGTCGTGGATTTACAGAAATTCCACGAACTTTCTTTCCCTTATATTTACTACCTTAGAAAATTATTAAAACTCGAGATATTTGCTAGGTTCGTATTGCCATTTGTGGGTTATTTTTATTTGTTTTCCCAGTGAAGAATAAGATGCTAATCATAGCAAGGAAGAGATAACAATTTTATCTTAATCATTTCTCATTTTAGCAAGTCAAGGAAATAGAATTTGAGACAGCTCCTCCAATCCCTGAAAACCGGCGCCACCGAAGTGGCCGAAGTGCCTTGCCCGCGTGCGTGTAGTGGTCAGTTGTTGATCCGCACCACCCGCTCGCTTGTATCCGCCGGCACGGAGCGCATGTTGGTCGAATTCGGCAAGGCCAATCTCCTGGATAAGGCACGCCAGCAACCGGACAAAGTCCGAATGGTTTTGGACAGGGTGAAGACTGACGGCTTGATGCCGACGCTCGATGCTGTGCGCAGCAAACTGGATCAGCCCTTACCGATGGGCTATTGCAATGCGGGCATGGTGATAGAGGTGGGTGCGGGGGTCACCGGATTTTCGGTGGGCGACCGGGTGGCGTCGAACGGGAAGCACGCAGAAGTGGTATGCGTGCCGAAGAACCTCTGTGCGAAGGTGCCGGAGACTGTGAGCGATGAGGCGGCGGCCTTCACGGTGATCAGTGCCATTGCACTGGAGGGCATTCGCCTCGTCCAACCGACGCTCGGCGAAACGGTTGTCGTAACAGGTCTTGGCCTGATCGGGCTGGTCGCCGTGCAGCTGTTGCGCGCACATGGATGCCGTGTCGTTGGCATTGATATGGATCCCGTGAAACTGGAGCTCGCACGACGATTCGGTGCCGAAACAGTCGATCTGTCGCGCGGTGAAGATCCGGTGGCCACCGCCGCAAGGTTCTCCCGGGGGCGAGGGGTGGATGCGGTAATTGTAACGGCGGCGACCAAGAGCAACGAGCTGATACACCAGGCTGCACTCATGTGCCGCAAGCGCGGACGCATCGTGCTGGTCGGTGTCGTCGGCTTGGAACTATCCCGAGCCGATTTCTATGAGAAGGAACTCAGCTTCCAGGTCTCCTGCTCCTACGGGCCTGGGCGCTACGACCCGCTGTATGAGGAAGGAGGGCAGGATTATCCCGTGAGTTTCGTGCGCTGGACGGAGCAGCGTAACTTTGAGGCGGTGCTGGACATGATGGTGGAGGGTAGTCTGGATGTGGCGCCGCTCATCTCCCACCGCTTTGATTTGGCCCATGCAGAGGGAGCGTATCAGCTCGTGGCGAAAGGCGGCAGCTCCTTGGGGATATTGCTCAAGTATCCTGGGGTAGCGGAACAATCGCATGAATCACTGCGGACTTCTACGGTCCGCCTTACGGGGAATTCGCCGCGGGCCGCGAGGCAGGCAGATTCGGTCGTTTTGGGATTCATTGGCTCGGGCAACTATGCCTCGCAGGTGCTCATTCCAGCATTCAAGGGGACGTCCGCGATTCTGAAGTCGGTGGCATCCGCCAAGGGAGTGAGCGGCGTTCATGCGGGGAAGAAGCACGGCTTCGAGGAGACCACCACGGACAGCGAAGCGGTGCTGAGGGATGCTGAGGTGAACACTGTGGTCGTGGCGACACGGCATGACAGCCATGCCCGGTATGTGTGTCAGGCACTACGGGCACGAAAACATGTGTTCGTCGAGAAGCCGCTGGCAATTACGCGACAAGGGTTGGAGGAGATTGAGAAGATATTCCACGAAGTGAATGCTCCCCAGGCAGGTCCCGCTGCCGCTGGGACAGAAGCAGGGGCGCTGTTGCTGATGGTGGGGTTCAACCGGCGGTTTGCACCTCAGGTGCAGAAGGTAAAGACCCTCCTGACAGGGGTGGGAGAACCAAAATCATTTGTGATGACGGTGAATGTCGAGAGCCTCCCGGCGAAGCACTGGATACAGGATCCTGAGGTA
>JAMQPH010000741.1 GCA_023717605.1 Pyrinomonadaceae bacterium | reverse complement strand
GCCTTTTGACGAGAGAAGAGATGTGTTTTTTTTGGGTGGTTACCAACACAAACCCAACGTCGACGCCGTCTTGTACTTTGTCCAGTCTATATGGCCTTTAGTTAAGCAAAAACTGCCAGGAGTGAAGTTTTACGTACTCGGCAGCAATGTGACAGAAGAGATCCTGGCCCTAGCAACCGCCGATGTGATTGTCGTGGGCTTTGTGGAAGACTTGTCCGATTATTTGGACCGCTGCCGAATGTCGGTCGTGCCGCTGCGTTACGGTGCCGGCATGAAGGGCAAAATCGGTACAAGTATGAGTTACGGGGTACCTTGTGTAGCTACTTCGATTGCTGTGGAAGGCCTAGGACTAAAGCAAGGGGAGAATATTCTCGTCGGAGATACGCCTGAAAATTTCGCCCAAGAAGTCGTAACCCTTTACACCGATAAACATCTCTGGGACCATCTCTCAATCAGCAGCTTGTCCTTTGTGGAAGCTCACTGGTCCATCCAAGTCGGGGAAAAAAAATTAACTGCATTCTTGGGTCAACTTGCCGGAACATCTCGTTCTTCCGGCCTATCCCGAGAGATTCTTTAGAACATGCTATCAACCTCAAAAATGCACGAAAGTGACCACGTTTGGGATTGCCAATAATGGTTTTCCCGAGGGTAAATCGAGGGCGTAAGGTTTTGGATAAGATTGTCGCACAAATGCCCCTAATAGGGTATTTTGTGCGTGATGCCAAAAGGTACCCGAGAAGTCCGTTTTTCCTTCGAGGAAAGCCATCTTACCCACTTCGGTGGAATGTGGCTCATCCAGCGTTTTTGCAACAAGCTCAGGTTGAGGAAGCGGCTCCAAGACTACGTGCGACTGCCGCAAAGGCGTTCGGAGTATCATTCCTCGGAAATGATCTTGGCGCTTTTGTACGCCGTGATCATGGGACTGCGCCGCATCAACAAGACCGACATCCTTCAGTACAACGGCGCTTTCCTGGAGATGCTCGGGCTGGAGAGATTCCCCGACCAAAGCACCTTGCGCCGGTTCTTGAAGCGTCTTCCTCCCAAAAGCATTCGACAACTGGTGCGTCTTCACGACAGCCTGCGCGCTTATCTGTTCGCCTTGCCCCATCAGCGCAACTCCCTCGTCTTCGATGTGGACTCCACGGTCATCATTATATACGGTCGAGCCGAAGGTGCTCGGGTGGGATACAACCCCAAGAAGCCGGGGCGCAGGTCCTACCATCCCTTGCTTTGCTTCGAGGAAGGTTTCCAGGAGTTCTGGCATGGCAGCTTGCGCCCGGGCAACGCCGGCTCCTCGACCGGTGCTGTGCCCTTTCTCAAAGTCTGTCTGGCCAAGGCCCCTTCGACGATCGCCCGCTCGCGCATGCGCTTTCGCATGGACTCGGGTTTCTACGGCAGCCGTGTCATTCGCTTCCTGGACGCCTCGGGATGTGGTTACGTGATGGTGGCGCGGGAGTATCGCAATATCAAGGCTCGTGCCCGAGCTTGCCGCTTCCAAGCGCTGAGCAACGGCTGGCAAGTCGCCGAGTTTCGGCACAAGGTTCATCACAAGATGAAGCGTCTCCACCGCTTCGTCGTGGTGCGCCGTCCCATTCCCCAGGATCCCGAGGACTCGGCCCAACTTACGCTGTTCAAGGATCGCAAGTACGCCTATCACGTCTTTGTAACCAATCTCACACTGAGTCCTTGGCGTGTGTATCGCTTCTACAGCCTGCGGGCAACGATCGAGAAAAACATCCGGGAGTTCGTCTACGATTACCCTTTGGGAAAAATCCCAACCGATACCTGGACCGCGAATGTTGCCTTCTTCCAACTGGTGCTTTTCGCAGCCGACATCGTGCACTGGTTCAAGCGGCTGTGCTTGCCGCCGCAATATCTAACGACAACGTTGGACAGCATCCGTACAGATTTCCTGGTACTCCCAGCGCGACTGGTGCGCGAGAGCAAGCGCAATATCGTCAAGCTTCCGCACGATTATCACTACCAGCGCGAGTCCCTCGACGCGTCGCGCAAGGTCGATCGCCTACGGCTGCCTCGAAATTTCCGAATTTGCAAATGACAGACCTTTGCTTCTCCTCGTAAGTAGGTCGAAAAATGCCATCCTTCGCGCATTTTTGAGGATCAATCGTTGCATAAGTATATGCACTAAAAGACAGCTTTGGCAGCATACTGGGTGTCAGGAAGCTGAAAGAAGGAGAGGATAAGATCGGTCGACCTTTGAATCGAGAGCAGAATCGAGGACAGCGCCGCTTTGAACTCATCCTTAGTCGCCACGAATAGCTTGGCGAGTCTTGCCTTCGCGTGATTCCACACTTGTTCGTCCGGATTGAGCTCTGGCGAGTATCTGGGCAGGCTTCCTATAGTGACCTGTCCGCGAGTCTGCTTCACGTAGCGCTGGACAACCCCGCCCGTGTGGTAGCTGGCGTTGTCCGCGATGACGATGATGGGGCGGCCGACATCGGCATGGAGCTTCTTGAGAAAGTTCACAAAACGGATGCCGTTCATTCTGCCTGTGAAGCTGCTGAACTTCATGTCCCCACGCGGGCTGACTGCGCTGATGAGCCGGATGCTGAA
>JAMQPH010000636.1 GCA_023717605.1 Pyrinomonadaceae bacterium | reverse complement strand
CCCGTGACCGTGTTCCCCACGATGCGGTGGAAACTCAGGCTCGCCAGTCCCTGGCTTTGGACCAGGACACCTGTGCCGTTGCCCGTGATCGTGTTGCTCGTCAATTGCACCGGCTGGTTGCCGGCAAAGTTCGACCCCGCCAGCCATTGGAACCCGATGTTCGCGCCCGTCGCAGTATTATTCTGATATGTCACCGTGGTGGTCGCCGATGAATGCGAGGTCACACGGAAGGCGCGTTGCAAGTTGATGACTGGATTGTTCCCAGCATCCTGGTTCGTGAACTGGTTCCCGCTCACCGTGATGTTGCTGGTGTGCCCGTGCGAGTTTTCCCAGATGCCTAACACCACTTGCGGGTTAGTCGCGTTTTGGGCATTCAGCACTCGAATGATGTTGTTGGTAATCTGCAAACCATCATAGACATTCCCGCCGCTGGTGTTGCTTTGCATCCCAACGTCGGTGGCGAAATTACTGCCCGCGGAGACGGCATTCCCCTGGCTCTCGATAATGTTCCCCGAGATCACCTGGTTCATGCCGAACGAAAAGTGAATGCCGATATTCTGGTTCACATCAGCCGGTGCCACCGTCGCATTTAAGTCGCTGGCGATGCGGATGTAGTTGTTGGTGATGTGTGTGTTATTGAAAGCGTCAGCACCACCGGCGCCGTTGAACATACCGATCGCCAGATCGAAATCAACGAACCGGATGTTCGAGATCGTCCAGTTCTGATTGTCGCCGCCATCGAAGACCAGTACGCCTTCGAGATTTACGGCGGCCAGGTCTCCCGGCCCTTGGATCGTGCCGTCGCCCAGATTGTCCGTGGTGCACGTTACGTTGTTAAGATTAGCAGGCACCAGGATACTGAAGTCGTCGGCGGTCGATACCACTCCATCACTTCCTAGGGCCCAACTGGCGGCCGCGTTCGGCTCTGTCCAATTGAACGTACCCAGTAGTTTGATCGTCTGACCGTTGAACGTCGTTTGAATCGCATTGTTGATGCGCGTGTAATCGTTGTCCGTAACCGTGGGAGATACTGCCGGTGTGATCGTCACTAGCAATGGCTGGACTGTGATGTTCGCGCATATGGGCTGACTGTCCACCGTCGCACAGCCGGCGCCACTGTTGGCACTCGTCGATGTGAACGTCGAACTGGCCTGCCCGGCTGTGATCGTTCCCGTCGGCGGCGCCATCGTTCCCTCAGTGGCGCTAAACGCTACTGGCGTTAGCGGCACTGTCCCCGAGCCCGACGTGTCAGCCGCAGCCGAGTTGTGCGTCATGTCAGCCGTCACCGTGGACGTGCTGCCCTGCAGGATTGTACTGGGCGAGGCGCTGACGCCCAGCACCAACCACGGATTGAAGTCCGCGGTGCCGATGACACTGTCGCATCCGATGTTGCCCGGTCCGGCGTTGCATCCCCACCAGTTATTCTCGGCCGTCACGGTCCCGTCGACATTGTTGAGCCCCGTGACGGTGTTCCCCACGATGCGGTTGAAACTCAGGTTCGCCAATCCCTGGCTTTGCACCAGCACGCCTGTGCCGTTGCCCGTGATCGTATTGCTCTTCACGACCACCGGCTGGTTGCCGGCGAAGTTCGATCCTGTGATCCATTCGAACCCGATGTTCGCGCCCGTCGCAGTATTATTCTGATATGTCACCGTCGTGGTCGCCGATGAATGCGAGGTCACGCGGAAGGCCCGCTGCAAGTTGGTGGCTGGGTTATTCCCGGCAGCCAGGTTCGTGAACTGATTCCCACTCACCGTGATGTTGCTAAGGTGTCCATGCGAGTTTTCCCAGATACCCAGGACTCTCTGCGGGTCAGCCGATTGCGCATTCAGCACCCGAATGATGTTGTTCGTAATCTGCAAACCATCATAGACATTCCCGCCGCTGGTGTTGCTTTGCATCCCAACGTCGGTGGCGAAATTACTACCGGCGGAGTTGCTGACGGCATCGCCCCGGCTCTCGATAGTGTTGCCGGAGATCAACTGGTTCGTTCCGAACGAATAGTGAATGCCGATATTCTGGTTGACATCAGCCGGTGCCACCGTTGCATTTAAGTCGCTGGCGATGCGGATGTGGTTGTTGGTGATGTGTGTGTTGTTGAAAGCGTCAGTACCCCCCGCGCCGTTGAACATGCCGATCGCCAGATCGAAATCAAGGAACCGGATGTTCGAGATCGTCCAATTCTGATTGTCGCCGCCATTGAAGACCAACACGGCTTCGAGATTAACGGTGGCCAGGTCTCCCGGCCCTTGAATCGTGCCGTCGCCCAGATTGTCCGCGGTGAACGTTACGTTGTTTAGATTGGCAGGCACCAGGATGCTGTAGTCGTCGGCGGTCGATACCACGCCATCACTTCCTAACGCCCAGCTGGCTGCAGCGTTCGGCTCTGTCCAATTGAAGGTGCCTAGCAGCTTGATAGTCTGTCCCGCTACCGAAGCTTGAATCGCGTTGTTGATGAGCGTGTAGTCGTTATCCACGGCCGTGGGCGATCCTGCCGGTGTAATTGTCACCGTCGACCCGCCAGCCGCAACTCGGGGCACGGCCAACACCACGAACGTCACCAAAGCAGCACAAGAGACCATTGCGACTGCCAAAAAAACGCTAACTCTTTTGAATGAGTGGAAGTGCTTGAGGAACCCCCCACTGATGTTGCGTACATTCTTTGGGGCGTGGGCAAACTTCTTGAGAAACGTCGGGCGCATTTATATTGTCCTCTGTGGCTTTTGGATTCGGGCGACGATTCTGAAGTGAAAGAATCGCACAGTATCTATATTGGAGTCGGTGCATCGGACCACTAACAGCGGCCGTCAGTTCACTGCCGTGATCGCAACAAGCATGATCATGAGTCCGCCGTTACGAACGACTGAAAACTGCGTTAACTTCCCTTAGGTGCTTTTGAAACAAGCCGGAATCGGGCGCCGTGTCCCGGCCGGCAATCCTTAAGACTGGATGCTTTGAACGGTTAACTGGCGGTAAGAATGCCAAGACGCGAAGACCACTATGACAAAATCTTGTCAGTGTGTCGAAGCGTCATCTTCTCTTGCTGACTGATCGCGATGATTCTTCCCTCTTGGAACTTCTTAATTGACTTGTGAGTTAATCACCCGACAGGACTTCAGTATGTGCGCAAACACACATTCGAACGGCCTACGCGGACTGGCGCCGATTAGTAATCGTCGACATCGACGATAGCTTCGGCAAAAGGCCTGCGGGGGCTTCTTGAGGCAGATTGTGACCGATGCCCTTGACGATTGGGTGCGTGCGTTTGCCAGAGAACTTCTTGGTATAGGATGTTCCATCTGAGGCTGGCGCAACGCCATCGAATCACCATCAATGGTGATCGTGGGCGAAGCGATGACGGAACCTGCAAGTCGCTTTTTCGGATCGTCGTAGTGTGGGTCGCTTGCAGCCAGACTCAGCCGCCGGCGCGCGAATCCCCAGAAAGGTTTGGATCTACCTACCAGCGTGTCACTTTACGCTGCAAGAGCTGCATAAATGTTGACGCGTTCCGGCAAAATTCCAGCAAGAGTCCTTTAGGGCTTTTTCCCTTTTCGAACAGCAACAACTCAAGATTCTCGTCAGGAGGGATTTTGAGACACTTCACCAGGACGTGTCGGGCGCTCACTTTGATGTTGCGCCTACATGCCTCAGTAACGTAAAACAGCCCAAATGGCAGAACTGTCCCCCGATACGAGCCTGTCCCACTATCGCATTGTCTCCAAATTGATTCAGGTGGCATGGGTGGGGTGTACCTGGCCCAAGACTGATCGAATTCGTTAAGTGCAACACTGTGGGCCCACTACAAAAACAACTCCGACCGCTTACTAAAATGAAGACTGTTCGACTCTCGCTAAAACAAAGAGTGGTGCCTCTCCTGGTGGCAATCGTCACCTTAACCACGTGCTTTGGGTCCATCACCGCCAGTCAGCAACATCCGCTTCCATACTTGCGCAAACAAGGCACGGCCACACAACTCATCGTTGACGACAAGCCTTTTCTGGTACTCGCGGGCGAAGTGGGCAATTCCACATCGTCGAGTCTGGATTACATGAGACCAATCTGGCCCAAACTCACCTCACTGAATCTCAATACCGTTCTTATTCCCGTGTATTGGGAACTCATAGAACCAACCGAGGGGAAATTCAACTTTGCTTTAGTGGATGGCCTGATCCAGGAAGCTCGTAGTCACAAACTTCGTCTCGTGCTGTTGTGGTTTGCTTCCTGGAAGAACAGCATGTCGTGTTATGCGCCGGCCTGGGTAAAAACAAATCAACAGCGCTTTCCTCGCTCGCAAGACAAAGCAGGAAATGGAATGGAAATACTTTCGCCCTTTAGTAAAGATAACCGTGAGGCCGACGCCCGCGCGTTCGCGGCACTCATGCGTCACGTGCGCGAAGTGGATGCGAGGGATCACACGGTCATCATGGTGCAGGTGGAGAACGAGATTGGAATGATCCCCGATTCGCGTGATCGCAGCGCCATCGCAGACGAACTCTTGATACAACAAGTACCGCCGGAGCTGATGAATTATTTGCAGCAGCACAAGGAACGACTGATTCCGGAATTCCGCGCACTTTGGGCGGCAAACGCTTTCAAGACTCGAGGGACGTGGGAGGAAGTGTTTGGCAAGGGACCGGCGACGGACGAGATTTTTATGGCCTGGCATTTCGCGCGTTATGTAAATCGAGTAACCGAGGCAGGCAAAGCTGAATACCCGCTACCAATGTTTGTGAACGCGGCGCTAATCCGGCCGGGCCACCAACCCGGTCAATATCCGAGCGCAGGTCCACTGCCTCACTTAATCGACGTTTGGCGAGCGGGCGCTCCCAAGATCGATTTTCTGTCGCCGGACATTTACTTCCAAAACTTCGCCGAATGGACCAGTAGATTTCACCGGTCCGGCAATCCCTTGTTCATTCCAGAAGCAATGCCCAGTCCACTTGCTTCGGTTAATGCGCTGTACGCTATAGGTCAGCATGATGCGATTGGCTTTAGCCCGTTCAGTATTGAGTCTTTGGATGAAGAGACGAGCAACTCTCTTACGCAGAGTTATCAGCTATTAACGCAACTGGCGCCGCTGATTCTGGACCACCAGGGAAAGGGTGTGATGGCAGGCTTGCTTCCGGCAGGTGTTGAACAACGATTGCCGCAACAGTTGAGACTCGGTGACTACGTCCTCAAAGTAACATACGAGCGCCCATCTAATCAGACCCCGAACGTGCTCTCAGGAGGTCTGGTGGCTGCCATTGGGATGGACGAATTCATCTTTGCAGGTACGGGTCTGACAGTCACGTTTGAGACTGATAAGCCGGGTGATCCACTAGTCGGTATACTCTCAGCCGAAGAAGGTAAATTTGAGAACGGTCAATGGCGCTCGGGTCGCCGCCTAAACGGAGATCAGACACATCAAGGTCGCCATCTGCGGTTAGCACCCGGAAAGTTCGGCATTCAACGGATCAAACTTTATCGTTATCGCTAATGTTTTTCGTTCAAACCATTGCCGCCACTCTCCTCTTGGTCCGAGGAGCCACGCCGTTCTGTTCCGGGCAGCCCCTCACGTTCACGCAGCATCGACCGGCCGGCACTCATGCCTTCCACGTCAGTACCATTCAACTCAAGCCCCGCGCCATGCAGGCTGCTGCCGACCAACCGTCGCCTCGAACAGATCAGAACTCGATGACGGCACACGCCCAGTTGTTGGAGAAGGCCAGGAAGGGACGCATTGACGTCTATTTCGAAGGCGACTCGATCACGAGACGGTGGGGCACGAGCGACGAGCAATACAAAGACTTTCTCGCCAACTGGCGGCAAAATTTCTTTGGCTGGAATGCTGCTAACTTCGGCTGGGGTGGCGACACCACACAGAATATTCTGTGGCGTCTCAACAACGGAGAGTTGGATAACGTCAATCCCAAAATAATCGTCCTGCTTGCCGGCACCAACAACGTCGGTAACAAATCTCCCCAGGGCAGCCAGGACTCGAGGGTTGACGAGACCACTCGCGGCATCAAGGCGATCATAGACACCTGCCGGCGCAAGGCTCCCGAGGCCACGATTGTGCTGATGGGAATCACGCCGCGTAATGACAATTTAGCGGTCATGCCTATCATCAATAAGATCAACGCGCGGTTAGAGAAATTCGCCAGCGGAGAAAAGATCAGGTATTTGAACATCAACGGCAGGCTGGCTGACAAAGACGGCAGGCTATTTGAAGGAATGGCGAACAAGGACGGGCTGCACTTGGCTGTCAAAGGGTATCAGGTGTGGGCCGACGCTCTGAAGCCGATCTTCACCAAGCTGCTAGGGCCACCTGCGAGAGAAGATCACGCGCCGCCGCCCACAGGAGACCCAAGCGTAAAAAGTAATTGTTAGACGCGGCATTGGATTTCGAAAAAGTTAAGCAGTAACGTGGAATCGGCTATCTAATGTATGTACTCGGCGAGTGTATCTACTCGGCGAAAATTCATGCGGCGTGTCATCCTATCCCGCTGCCAGTGGCGACAAACAATCCGTGGAGGGCAATTAGCTTGACTAAACTAAAAGGCAGTACTTTTACTACGACGTGGTGCCTAACGGCATTTGTCGCTTTAGGGTGGTACGGCCCAGTTGGCACAGCCTTCGCTTCGTGTCGACTTGCACAGACGTCAATCATAAAGCCGAGTCGAAAGCCGCTGTCAACGACTGTGAACTCCAGGGTCAGGGTCGAAGAGTTTTCATTTCTAATTAAGGACTTCAAAATCGAACATCAAGGCGAGACTAACCGGATGAAAAAGAGATGATTCATCACGCGGTGTCAGTCCTGGGCTTCATTGTCTTCGCGGGAATCGCCTGGTTGCTTTCCAGTAATCGACGAAAGATTGCGTGGAGAACGATAGCGTGGGGAGTCTCACTGCAACTTCTGATTGGTCTGATCATTTTTCGCTTACCTGTTTCGCATCGAATCTTTCTCTGGCTGAACGACGCGGTGCTGGCGTTACTAAACGCGTCAAAGAGCGGTTCGGTATTCCTGTTTGGACCACTTGCGGCAAGCCCCGGAGAATCAGGATCCATCGGCTTCATCCTCGTCTTTCAAGTGCTTCCGGTGGTAATTTTCTTTGCAGCGTTCACCTCTATGCTCTATCACCTGCGCGTGTTGCAGATATTCGTGCGACTCTTCGCCAGGCTCTTCCACCGAACGATGAAAATCAGCGGCGCAGAATCACTCTCCAGTGCGGCGAACATCTTTGTTGGAATTGAATCGGCGCTGGTGGTCCGACCATATCTGGAAAAGATGACGCGCTCGGAGTTGTTGCTGGTGTTGACTACCGGCATGGCGACGGTGGCATCAAGTACGCTCGGAATTTACGTGGCGTTTCTAAGCGGGCTGTTTCCACAGATAGCGGGACACCTGCTCTCGGCTTCTATCCTGGCGATTCCTGCTTCCGTGGTCGTAGCCAAGCTGCTCATTCCCGAAACGGAAACGCCGGAGACGCTCGCAGCCGTTCCTCCGGAAGACGAGTCGACCCGTTCAAGAAATCTGATCAGCGCAATCATCCAGGGAGCTATGGACGGGCTGAAGCTGGCGGCGGGAATCTCGGCACTCCTCATCGCAATCCTGGGAATGGTGGCGTTGCTCGACAAATTACTCGGCGCCGGCAGTTCGTGGTTGGGAATGAGCGAACCGCTTTCGTTTGTGAGAATCTTGAGCTGGGTTTTCTATCCCTTCGCCTTTCTGCTTGGACTGCAATCGAGCGATGTACCGATAGCGGCTCGCTTGCTGGGCGAGCGAGTCATCCTGACTGAGGTCTTCTCCTACAACCATCTCGCACAATTAATCTCCAGCGGCCAGATAACCGATCCGCGCACCGTGGTGATCCTTAGTTACGCACTCTGTGGCTTCGCACACGTGGCAGCGGTAGCAATCTTTGTAGGGGGCACTGCGGCACTTGCTCCCTCACGTCGCGACGATCTCGCCAGCCTTGGCTTACGAGCCTTGCTGGCCGCTACGCTGGCGACGCTGATGACCGGGTGTGTGGCTGGGATCTTCAGCAGCGGCGAAGGGGTGTTGCTCTTGCGAACAGGCTAGTTCGACGCGTCAGACATTCGAGAGTCTGACCGGCAGGTCATGGAAGTACCATCATCACTACTATGGTCTCAAGCTGTTTGAGGTATTAAGCTTTAAGGTCGTGCGATGAGGACTACAAACAATGCTGTATAAATTGGACCATAGTTTAGTGTCCTATTGCCCGAAATCGAGTTTTTGGTAGCCACAGGGAACATCAAGCGACACAACTAAACGAGCCCGTCAAGTGAGAGGCCGGGCTTCAAGCCGGCCTCTCTAACATAATTTGATAACTCATTCATTTACCGTACCCTGGGTGTGAGCCCACGGTTACCTGCATTGGGGCTTAACGGATCGGTTGTCCCCCAGAGACATAGACCGCAATGGTGTCGTGATGCACGGCCATGTGCTCACGTAGAGCGAGTCCCGCATCCTGCTGCGGGCCGCCTGATGCTGGTTGCGGCGGCGGTGCGCCCACGGCTGCCCAAGAATCGTAGACAGTGACCGAAAGGAAGTTCCAGGGAGCACCCTCAACGTGAGCAAAGAGCACGTTGCGGCCGGGCGTGTCCTGCGCGTTGCGATCTAGTATCTGCCGGAGTTGAGTCCGATGTCCGGCGAGAGACCGATAGTCACTGACCACATAGACAGGCTGTGCGTCCTTGGCGGGCACGAGCGCTTTCTGTACGACGGCCCAGCTTGGACCAACGACGAAGGTATCGCCGTGCCAGTCAGAGAGTGGCCCCAAACGCGTGAAGTAGTCCTGGACGGCCTGCGGGGGAGTACTAGCCGTCAGCGTGGTCTGTTTGCCCAGTGGCGTTATGGTGATCAAATCCCACTCGCCTCCCTCACGGTGCCGCAGAATGATCGGGGTCACCTGAGGCTGGCCCGCTTCAGCCGCAGGTCCGTTCTGATAAGCATCGATGAGCTGCGGCAGCTTTCCCGGCGCAGCCTTCGAGGCGTGTATGTGATAGAGCTCAAGGGCCGGCGCTTGCTGCTGCTGCGCCTGCGTGGGCTGTTGACCAACTGATATTGCAGCGGTCAACAGCAGCGCTGCGACAAAGGGGACAGTCTTCCTTAAATGGGGGTTCTTCATATTCATCTCCTTGGGAATTGGAATTGCGCGACAGGACTCCGCGCTATAGGAAGTGCTTTACGGCGGGCGAACGGTACCTCAGACGCGTAATTCCGTCAAGACAATTATTCGGGTGATACTCGGGTCGTTGCCGCTGAAGCAAGTCCTTGAATGGCGGGTCGTCGTGGGAAATTCTGAGTTGGCGTCGCAATAATCCCGCCGGAATCCCGCCGGCTTGAGAGCATCGTTTCATTCATTCTATTCAGGCAGATTCATACGCTTCAGCAAATCTTTGAATCGCGGGTCGGGCCGTAGATTGTCGAAAACGGTCTCAGGCTTTAAGAGTGTTATAAAGAAGGAGCGTTCCTGATATGCACGTTCAAGCCACTCAAAGGCCTGATCTTTGTCGTTAAGTCCGGCATATATACAGGCGCTGTTGAATGGAGAAACGTATCGAGCTTTTGATAATTCCTTCCATTCTTCCAATACTTTTCGGGCTTCTGCGTTTTTGCCTGCCGCCGCATAAACATAGCCGAGATATCCCAGACTTGATGGGTTGACACCTACTAGACGTGCCTTTTCCAGCGCGGCAATCGCTTCGGGGTATTGTTTCTTTCGTTCACAAGATACAGCGGATAAGAAGCGGGATAGGTCGAATCAAGTTCGTTGGCTCGCTTCCATTCTCTTTCCGCTGTCGCCCAGTCCCATTCATACCAGAACACAATTTTTCCTAGCAGATAGTGAGTTTCGGCAAGTGTTTCGTCCAATTCCAATGCTTTCAGGGCCGCAGCTTTCGCCTTTGGCTCTGACTCATGGGGAGGTAAATACCAACCATTCGCAAAGTCATAGGCGAGGGCAATGCCGTGATAAGCCAAAGCATAATTCGGATCTATGGCGATCGCTTTTTGATAATATTCGAGACCTTTTTTGTAACCTTCTTCGGTATATTTTGTCCGATAGAAATTGCCTTTGAGATAGAGTTGATAGGCTTCGGGGTTAGTAGTGTAGGTCTTGGTTACTTTGGCTTCATCCGCCCCGGAAAGTTTAGTTTTGATCTTGCCCGACACTTCGCGGGCGATGTCAGTTTGGAGTGTTATAAGGTCAGTTTGTTTGCGGTTGTAAGTTTCACTCCAAACAACTTTTTCCATTGAAATGTCTATCAACTCAACAAAGAGCGAAATATCCTGCCCACGCTGCGTAACTCGTCCGTTCAAAATCGCCTGAACATTCAGTTCCTTGGCGATAGTCTGCGGATTTGTTTCCTTACCTTTGTAGCGAAACACAGAGGACCGAGGTTTGACATTCAGATTTGGCAGTTGCGACAAACTGCTGATTAGCGTTTCAGTCATTCCGTCCGATAGATACTCTCCATCTGCATTGCCGCTCTCGTTAAAGAATGGCATCACGGCGATTGATTGTATTGTTGTTTGTGCATTTCTCGTGAAGTAAAAATACGCGCCGATAGAAACTGTCGCAGCCACCAATACGCCCAAAGCAATCGCAACCCAACTACGCTTTGGCTTTGTTGTTTCGCGCGTCCCGCTCGCAGTCGTTGGAGGGGGCCGTACAGTAGTTGGTCCAGTTTGAGCGACTCACGTTCACCGCAGTCGCATGAGGAAGGATACTCGTCTCGATTTCAGTGGCAGTTGGACCCAGCCGGGCCGTGCCTGCTTCACCATGGAGGGGAAGTGAATCACTGACGAGCGATGCGCCATCCGTGCGGCAGAACACTAGTGAATCGTCAGTCTCGACGCGATTGCATTGGGGGCAGCGTTTCATAACTTAAGATGGGGCTGCCGAGGTTGACGGCTCCTCATCACTAATCTCCAGTCCCGCCTTGCGCAGTCCGTCGAGCAGACTGCATAACAGCGGTCGCGATTTCACTCGAACCACTTTCGTTGGGACCAAAAGTTCTTTGGGGCTCGACTAGCTTCGCTAACCCGAAATCCAATACCTTCGCGTAGTCGTCGCGCGTGATCATGATGTTGTCGGGCTTGAGATCGCGATGAACGATTCCGGCCGCATGAGCTTTCGACAACCCCTGCGCCACCTGAATCAAATACTTCAGCAGCTTCGGGAGTGGAGCTTTGTCTCTATGGATCTTCTCGCGGAGGGTTTCGCCGTTGATGAACTCCATGGCAATGAAGTGCGTGCCGTTGCTCTCTGCGATTTCATAGACGTGCGCTATGTTGGGATGATTCAACGACGCTGCTGATTTTGCTTCGCGAACAAAGCGCTCCATGCGATCGCAATTCGAAGCAACCTCGGCCGGCAGGACCTTCAGCGCAACTTTGCGATCCAGCTTTGTATCCTGCGCCAAATAGACTTCGCCCATTCCGCCCGCGCCGATCTTCGAGACGATGCGGTAGTGCAACAGAGTGGAACCGGCTGGCAGTTCTTTATTCATTTGCTTCAAATTCATTCCGGCAGGCTCAGGCGTTTCAGCATTTCCCTGAATCCAATCAGGATCAAGACATGCCGTGCTCGCGCGGAATCGGTGACATCGGGCCTTCAGGCATCGCCAGGAGTAGTTCAGCTGGCACGCCGCTGCGGTACTGTGCCAATAGACTGTCCGGATCAATTTCTACCCCGGCCGGATTCGCGGCGAAGGCGTCAGACTGCATGTAGGCGTTGGCCTCTTCGACCGTACCGCAGTCCACTTGAAACTCCATTCGATTGCCATCGGGATCCTGGTAGTAAAGCGAAAGTGTAATGCCATGATGAATACGCCAATACGGTGTGACACTCATTTGTTTGAGACGCTCGTAAGTAGCAAGCAAGTCACCGAGGTTGGCGTAGGTGTAGGCTACGTGATTTACACCCGCTTTGTCCCGCTTCTCGCTCGCAACGCTGTCAGGCACAAGCGCTGACAAATTGGCGAAGGCGAAGCGATGATGTTCGTCGTCGTAAGTAAGAAAAGCGAACACCGGGTTTTGATAGACCACTGTCGCTTCGAAGACTCTTTGATACCAGTCAATCATTTCATCAAAGCGTCTGGTGCTATAGACGACGTGCGCGAACTTCGACGGTTTGGCCATGTTTTGATGCCTTTCGGATTTAGTTGTAGCCTGCGGTGCAGGCGATAGTTTCGGCCGGCAAAACTTTCACTGCGGCCCTGCGATCGAGTTTTGTATCCTGCGCCAGATACACTTCACCCCTCCCGCCCTCGCCAATCTTCGAGCGGATTTCGTAGCGGCCTAGTCTAGCGCCGGGGGAAACCAGTGTGCTTGCTTGCCGCCTTCCTAATGTGCTGGCTGCCAGCTGGAAAGAACCCCGTATTTCGAGAGCTCCCAGCTCAGATGAGGCGGCAATTGTAGCGGAGTTGGGGTTGACGTCCTAGGGATGGATTGAATCAATGACCCTCTTAACCGTGAATCGACGCTGAATTCTCAAAGATGCATCGTTGCAGTCGAAGCTCGGCTTAGGCAGTTGCGCCACAAGGATAGCGAACGTCCCTTAGCTAACATTACCACGGCTAAGACGTACCTTAAAACGATCCCCACTAAGGTAAA
>JAMQPH010000627.1 GCA_023717605.1 Pyrinomonadaceae bacterium | reverse complement strand
CGATCAGGTGATCACAAACCGCATGCCTGCGCAACTTGAAACCAAATCACGGACGTTATGCGCCACGTCGCTACCGGTGTGTCTATCAGACGCTTTTTCTCCGGCTTGACTTGTGTGCCTGTTTCATAGATGCGTCTTTGCCAACTTTGAGTCTTTTCGTGAAACTTCCTCTCGTTATTCTCTAGCTTAGAACTCCCACTCTTCTCCGGAAGAAGTTTGTAATGACAACAGAAACTCAAATCGATTGGAGAATAGTTCGCTCCCATTTTCCTGTCACCGAGAAGGTCGCGTATCTCAACACCGCCGCTGCCGGGCCATTGTCACGCTCGGTGATGGCGGCGGGTTCCGGGTATTACCAGCAGATGATGGCCGATGGTGATTTGCATTGGGATGAATGGTTGGCAAAGAGGGAGGAAGTCCGGCGAAGTGTTGCCCGCTTCATTAACGCCGATCCGGACGAGATTGGGTTGACCACGAATACTTCCTCCGGCATGAATTTGATAGTAGACGCCCTACAGGGAAGAGGAGAGGTCATCTCTTGCGACCTTGAGTTTCCGGTTTCAACCATCCCGTGGATACATCGCCAGATTCCTGTGCATCAGGCGCAGAACATGAGCGGTGAAGTGGATCCGGGTGATATACGCCGGGCGATGACACCAAAAACCGGAATCATTTCCCTCAGTCACGTTCAGTACTCAAACGGCTTCCGCAGCGACCTCGCCCAACTTGGCCTGGAGAAAGGCAGTCACGCGCTGGTTGTTAACGCGAGTCAGTCGGCGGGTGTGTTTGAGATCGATGTGAAGCGGATGAAGATTGATGCACTCTGCGCCACGGGTCACAAGTGGATGCTCTCCGGCTACGGGTCGGGATTTGTCTACATTAGCCGCGCGCTGTTGTCGGAAACAAAACCGCGCGCTATTGGTTGGCTCAGCGTTGAAGATCCTTACGGCGACCGCAATTCCGAAATCAATTTGCGTGGAGATGCGTCAGCGCGCTCTGAATTGGGTTGCCCACACTTTGCCGGCATCTTCGCATTGGGTGCTTCAGTTGATTTCCTGGCGGGTATAGGAATGGCGAGTATTCAGGAGCGCGCACTGGCAATGAATCGAATTCTGACGGACCGTCTGGCTGAAGCTGGCCTGCGAGTTTTGTCACCGATTGGTAGCGAGCGTAGTCGTTCCGCGGAGACACTGGTCGCGATCGAGAATCAGGCTCAAGTTGTTACTAAACTGGCGAAGCAAAATGTAATCGTCACTGAAAAGCCCGAGGGTATTAGAGTCGCAACGGATTTCTTCAATGATGAACATGATATTGAGCGGTTGATTGCAGGACTCAAAGATGCAACCCGCTGAGTCTATTTTAGGAACCTTCCAGATAGTGCAAATTTGTTGGACTTGAGTGGTTTCTTTGCTTCCATCTAGCGACGCGCGAGACTCTTGTTTGCTGCCTTTGCTGTGGGCTTTGACTTTGACTTCTTTGAACTACTCTCATCCGCGTCGCCGCCAAAGTGCTTGCGTGCAAGACGAATGAAGCTTTGCATGATTGGAGACTCGTAGCCACCACTTAGTCTGGCTATGCCGAGTTCCCAGTTGATGTGAGCGCCCTCAATCCACCACCTCACCAGCCGGCCCTTCTCAACCTCTTCACGCACCGATTGAAACGGAACGATCCCGACCCCCATGTCTTCCTCGACCATTCTTCGGATCGCCGCCTGGCGGCTTAGCTCCATCGCCACGCTCAACGTGACCCCTGCCTGCGCGAAAAACTGATCGATCAATCTACGTGTGTTGCCGCCACGTTCGCCGAGAATTAATTTCTCGCCGGCCAGGGTATAGGCGCTCACGGTGCGCTGTTTGGCCAGCCGGTGGCGGGGCGAGGCAATGGCGACCAGTTGGTCTTCATTAAGCCGTTCGGTTTGAATACCACGCGCCTCTACCGGCATTGAAACGAATGCAAGGTCCATCTCACCCGCCAGGATCTGCTGCACCAGGGCTTCGCTGGTACCTGAGCCCACTGTGACTTCAGCGAGCGCATGGAGCTTTCGCAACTCTCTTAGTATCTTCGGCAGCTGTTCGGTAGTAACCATGGCAGACGCGCTGCCAACTCTCAGCCGCCCTTTTTCTGCTCCGGCCAACTCGGCAATCTCATCCTGAGCGGCATCGTGCTCGCGCAAGATGAGTCGCGCACGGTGCATCAAGTGCTCGCCTGCCTCCGTCAGGATTACCCGGCGGGGCGCCCGGACGAACAATCTCGCGCCCAACTCATTCTCCAACTGCCTGATCTGCATGCTTATCGCAGCCTGTGTCACGTGGACCCGCTGGGCGCCCGCGGTAAAGGTGCCGGATTCGGCAATTGCCACAAAAGCCCTCAGTTGTCTTATTTCCATCTTCTCTCCAGTATCACGCTCGGTTATCGGAATAATAAAATCTTTTAGTTTCCATTATAAATCACCTTTCCCTAGAATGGGCAAAAAGGTGGTCCTTAGTAATGACCAGTTGGTGATGCGAGACGCGTTGCCACTCAAGTAC
>JAMQPH010000618.1 GCA_023717605.1 Pyrinomonadaceae bacterium | reverse complement strand
CAACGCCGCCATGACAAACAAGAAAGAAACCAGCAAGCGACGAGAGGACGCGGTGGGATCGTTCATGGGAGTCTCCGATCCTGAAAGCTAGGAACACGCGAAACCTAACTTGCGCCGCCGGTGCTGTCAATGGCAGAGCGGGATCAGCTGGTCGCCGACCTTACCGCGAACACTAAGACGCGCGCGGAGGTGCTGCGGGCGGTGGCTGATGATAGCGATCTGGTCAACGCCGAGTTCAACCGGGCATTCGTACTCATGCAGTACTTTGGGTATCTGCGGCGTAACCCGAACGTCGCGCCCGACGCAGACTATGCCGGCTTCGAATTCTGGCTAACCAAGCTGAATCAGTTCGGCGGGAACTTCCAGGACGCCGAGATGGTCAAGGCGTTTCTTGTTTCAACTGAGTACCGGCGACGGTTCGGGACGCCCTAACGCCTTCAAAGAAGGAAAGGGAAAGGGAAGGGGAACGGGGTAATGCTGTTCCCCTTCCCCTTTTCTCTCATAGGATGTTTGAAAAGAACATTCTTACCTTCAACCCCGGCTGGGACAGCAACGCTCAGAAGCTCGACTCTTTCACCGACATCCGCGATCTGCAGCGCCAGCTCAAGGCATTGGGGGTGCAGTTGCAACAAGAGGCCGACGAGAGCACAACGGGGCCGCCAGCTTCGTCGCTGTGGACCCCGACGGGAACCCGATCCTCGTCGATCAGCATGTGTGAGCAGGAATGTGCCCGACCCGCCTCAAGGCTGAGCGCCGTCGAATACGTCCTTGGACCGGAGCGCGGGCAGCTCACTATCGCTTTAAGTTCGGAGTCGTGCGGGCTCACTTCACCACGAAACTGCGACCGTACTTTCCGTAATCATTGGTCTTGATTCCGTTCCGTGTTGTGCCTTTGTAAGAAGACTCTCCGGTCCGCAGCTCAATCGTTACCGAACCGCCGCTCTCCATCGCCAACTTGCCGGCATGGACCGCCGCATTACAGATCGACGAATCGAGGGTGTAAATGTCGGTGCCCCACACCGAGCTTTCTTTGCTACTGGAGGGACATTTGGAATTTGTAGGTCTTGCCGGTTTCGAAGCTGACCATTGAAGCCGGCGTATTCCACAGCACAGGTGTTTGGTCCTCGGCTTCTCGCACGACCGCCTCGGTGTTGGGAGTTTGAAAACGAAGCTGTGCTGATATGCGCCATAAGCGCTGGTCGTCACGCCGTTTCTTTCACTGCAGCCATAGATAGTCCTGCCTGGGCGCAATTCGATGGTGACGGTGCCGCCTTGCTGATAGGTAATCAATTCGCTATGGACGCCAGCAGTGCAGATTGATGAATCAGCCGTATAGATATCGCTACCCCAAACCGAATACGCTGTGCCTCCCGGCGAACACGCCCAGCGTGAACGTCTGTCCGTCTGTGCCTTTTAGCGACGTGGCGTTAGCCTCACAAGTGGTTGGTGTTCCTTCAGCGGCTGAAGATGGGGGGACAGGAGGCGAAGGCGGGCCAGGGTTTGAGTTGTCTGGGGAGGAACTTGTGGGGCCGCCTCCACCGGTACCCGCAGCGCTGTTTTCATTTCTAATTTTTGAGCAACCGGCGCTGCCGAGCACAATTAGGGCTAGCAAAAGGACAACACAACCGCCGATGATCCGTCGCTCGAGCCGGAACAGTGACTCCTGGCATGGCTGCTCCTGTGTTGATTGGTACGATAGCGTCACGTAGACACTCCTTTGGTCTTGCCAAGTCAATTTTTAGGGTTTGCCCCGTGAGTATACCAGTCAGATAAACGCTGGAAAACGAACGCGTCGACTGGTTGGTTGTCGCGGCTGCGGGAGTTGTGAAAAATTCAGTTCTATTTTTTTACGGCTTCTGCCGGCGGGTGGGATTTTGAGTTTTCATACAATCTCGATAGCAGGTGGGTCCGAGCTATCATCACTGACGCCAAGTGGCGTCGCTACTACCGACATGAAGCATGCACAAGTGGGGGACTTTTGGCTTGGAGTGATGTCATACTCCACAGGTTTTCATTGAACTCGGAATCGGTTGGCCAATCAATTCAAACCATTCCCGAACGAAAGGTAAACCCATGCGCCGGTTTCTTGTGTGTGCTCTCCTTGCCTTTTACTCTTCGCCTGTCTCGACTTCTCTTGCGCAGCAGTCCACGTGGCATCACACCAATCGACATCTTGCTACGGTCGACAACTCTCTTTCCTTGCCCCGTAGTACGCCAGAGCGGCAGGGTATTTCATCCTCCGATATCCTGGACTTCATCGACACTGCCGACCAGCAGATCGACACGATGAACAGTTTCATGCTCGTCCGGCACGGGTATGTCGTAGCAGAAGGTTGGTGGGGACCGTACGATGCTGCAACCCCGCATATCCTCTACTCGCTGAGTAAGAGTTTCACTTCCACAGCAGTTGGGCTGGCTATAGGAGAAGGAAAAATGAGCCTCGATGACGAAGTGCTCAAGTTTTTTCCTGACGACGCTCCATCTGAGCCCTCTACCAACTTGAAGGCGATGCGAGTGCGCGACCTATTGCGCATGGCTACCGGCAATCAGACCGAAGCGCCAATCAGGGCCGGCGACGTGCCCTGGACCAGGACGTTTCTGGCCCACCCGGTTCCGTTCAAACCGGGCACCCATTTCCTCTACAACTCCCCGGCTACATATATGCTGTCCGCTATTGTGCAGAAAGTGACGGGGATGACTGTGTTGGACTATCTCAAGCCGAGATTGTTTGAGCCTCTGGGGATTGACAATCCGAGATGGGAGGCCAATCCGCAGGGAGTTTCGGTAGGCGCTTATGGTCTGTCGCTGCGCACGGAGGACATCGCACGTTTCGGACAAATGTATCTGCAGAAAGGAAAGTGGAAAGGCAAACAACTAGTCCCGTCTCAGTGGATCGAAGAGGCAACCGCAAGGCAGACCTCGAATGGCTCCTCGCCAAATAGTGATTGGGATCAAGGATACGGTTATCAATTCTGGCGTTCCCGCCACGACACTTACAGAGGCGACGGAGCTTTCGGTCAGTATTGTATGGTTATCCCCGAGTTCGATGCTGTGGTGACAATTACCAGCGGTGTTCGTGATATGCAAAGCGTAATGAATCTTGTCTGGAATAAGCTTCTCCCGGCAATGAAGCCGAATCACCTTCCCGAGAATGGTGTTGCCCGACGAATGCTCGAAGCAAAACTTGCAAGCTTGTTGGTCAAACTCCCATCCGGGCAACCGACTATGCCACTCGCATCGAGGGTTTCCGGAAAATGGTTTGAGTTTCCTGAAAACGATCGCGGTGTAAAGGCGGTCTCGTTCGACTTCAACTCATCATCCGCGGCGCTGATCGTTCGCACCACCGGTGGAGAGACACGGACTCCTATTGGAATTGGATCATGGCGCAAAAGCACAAATGGCTTCGCCAACGGACTTGATAGGTCCCTGAGCGTGCCAGAGCAACCACTTGTGGCGGCCAGTGGTGCCTGGTCAGCGAACGACATACTCAACGTAAAGCTCGTTCTTTACCAGACGCCGTTTTATTCAGCACTGACGTTCAAGTTTGACGGCGACCGTCTCCTGTTTGACACCGAGCACAACGTTTCCTTTGGTCCCAGGAATCTGCCGCAGTTGGTCGGACAGGCCGTGTCAACGCGCTGATATTTCCTGCCCGATTCGAATATATGAGGCAGAAATTACGCTTACGCTGAAAGCGTTGTCTAATTCCAGCCCAGGGTTTGCTTTGAAACTCTGGGGATAGAGCGCACATTTGTTTAATCGCTACTCCTTCAGAGTTGCGTCTTCGACGAGTTCACTTGCGGCACAGAATAATAACGATGGAGAGTACTTACGATGCAGTATATGGCCGGTGGTTGAGCGATCCCGCGAGTTTCTGGGCGGAGGCTGCTGAGGCCGTTCACTGGTTTAAGAAATGGGATCGGGTGATCGACGCGTCACGACCTCCGTTCTATCGTTGGTTTCCGGGCGCAGAACTTAACACTTGCTATAACGCTCTCGACTTGCACGTCGAAACCGGTAAGGCCGACTGGCCAGCCCTCATTTATGAGAGCCCCGTCACGAACTCCAGAAAGGTATTCACTTATCGCGAGCTCTTGGACGAGGTGGCACTCTTTGCGGGCGTTCTTCTTCGCCGCGGCGTCGAGAAGGGCGACCGGGTCATCATCTACATGCCGATGGTGCCCGAAACGGCGATTGCCATGCTGGTCTGCGCACGAATTGGGGCGATCCACTCCGTGGTCTTTGGAGGCTTTGCTGCCAATGAATTGGCGACTCGGATTAATGACGCAACACCGAAGTTAATAGTCTCGGCCTCCTGCGCCGTCGAAGTGAATCGTGTCGTGCCGTACAAGCCGTTGCTCGATCAGGCGATTGAGCTAGCGACAGCGAAGCCCGAGGTGTGCATTATCCTCCAGCGGCCGCAAGAGTTAGCGTTTATGATCGACGGGCACGACTTTGATTGGACGCAAGAGATGGCATATGCAAGACCGGCTGATTGTGTGCGGGTGGCGGCAACCGATCCTCTCTATATCCTGTACACCTCTGGAACTACTGGAATCCCAAAGGGCGTCGTCCGGGATAACGGCGGTCATTGTGTCGCGCTCAAATGGAGCATGAAGAACATTTACGGCGTGGAGCCGGGTGAGGTTTTTTGGGCGGCCTCAGATATGGGTTGGGCTGTGGGCCATTCTTACATCGTCTATGGCCCGCTCTTTCACGGCAATACCACTGTTCTTTATGAAGGCAAACCCGTTGGCACGCCCGACCCGGGTGCGTTCTGGCGAGTGATCTCGGAGCACCATGTCAGAGTTCTATTCACCGCGCCAACGGCCTTTCGAGCGATCAAACGTGAGGATCCTGTTGGCAATTACATCCGCAAGTACGACCTCAGTAACCTTCGGACGCTCTTTCTCGCTGGCGAACGCTGTGACCCTGACACACTACTTTGGGCCGAGAAACAACTCGGAGTGCCCGTCATCGATCATTGGTGGCAGACTGAGACAGGTTGGCCCGTGGGAGCCAACTGCGCCGGCTTAGGTCTGCTGCCCATTAGACCCGGCTCATGCACGAAAGCCGTCCCCGGCTATGACGTTCGAGTGTTAGGGGAAGACGGACAAGAGATACCCGCTGGTCAAAACGGTAACATTGCCATCAAGCTGCCTTTGCCGCCGGGTTGTCTTCCGACTCTGTGGAACAAGGACTCGGAATTTCTGGAGTCGTATATGAGCACCTATCCTGGTTACTACAAGACCGCAGATGCGGGGTATAAGGACAAGGATGGATATCTGTGGATCATGAGTCGGACTGACGACATTATCAACGTGGCCGGCCATCGTCTGTCCACGGGCGCGTTGGAAGAGGTGCTCGCTTCGCACTCCGATGTGGCGGAATGTGCCGTGATCGGAGCAGCGGACGATTTGAAGGGTGAAATCCCACTCGGCTTGATGGTGCTAAAAGCTGGCGTAGTGCGTCCGCATGACTTGATAACCGCGGAACTGATCCGGATGGTGCGAGAGAGGGTCGGTCCAGTGGCCTCATTCAAAGTTGCAGTTATCGTCAAGCGTCTACCCAAGACCCGATCAGGAAAAATCGTGCGGGGCACGATCAAGAAGATAGCCGATGGGCGGGAATACCAGATTCCTCCAACTATTGACGACCCTGCGATTCTCGATGAGATCACAGCAGACCTGGCAGCGATAGGTTATCCTCGCAAGTAATCAGTCAATGCCCCAGGAATAGTCTGGCGCCTATGAAGCGTTACTACTTACTAACTGCCTTAGCACTCGTGTAATTCGCTTTTTCTGCGACTCCTTTTCAAGGGTCTCAAGCCTATTGCCTATCGCCTTATGGAACAGTTTCATATTTTTCTCGTTAAGGTCCAGCCTCATTGCGATTCACTCAATTATTTGAACGCTGGTAACATGCAAATAGTGAGGTTTACAACCAGCAAGGGTTGGATCTGAACAATCCACCAACTGCCGTTGGTGGATTTCAAGGCGCCCGCTCGCGTTCGTCTTGTTTATAGAGACACGACACTAGTTAGATTCATCAAAGGCTTGGCTGGCTGGGTGGACTCCGTTGGCTGCTTGCCGGATTTATTTTCGTCAGTGGTTGTCCTTTGAGAATAGACGTAGTTGTCACGCGCCTTAACAACCAGGTCCGGTTGTTTTACTCGAACCTTGATAGTGCGCCGTTGACCTGATGGTCCTGCGGGTGGGTAATAACCAATGCTGTATTGGCGGCGAAGTTCATCCGCGACGTGGGCAAAAGCCGAGCTGAGTCCTACCAATGTATCTCCGCGAAAGAAGCGTCCGCCTGATTCCCGCGCGATCTCTTGTAGGTACTCGTCGGCGCGCCTGTAATCAGCCGGACCCGGACCACCAATGACTGGACCTCCTCCTCCTGGAAACGGAAACGGAAAGTTGAGAATGCCGCCGCTCCGGCCCGGCAAACCTCCGGCATTAATGGGCAATGAGTTGGCGGTGTTATAAGCGACGCTATAAACAGCACCGTCGGATTCCACCGCGTCCCGAATCGTGCTCGAGTAGTCCGCGTCCCGGCTGGTCGTATCAACCCCATCGGTGAATAGCACCACAGCTTTACGACCCGAGATTAGCCGCAGTTTCTGTTTGAGGGCCATCTCTACGGCATCGTACAGGCGTGTGCCGCCGCCGTTTTTCGTGCGGCGGATCGCTCGTGTCAGCTCGGCACGATTGCTGGTAGGCTCACATAGCACGCGTATTTTATCGTCGAATGACATCACCATTACGCGGTCCTGATCCTTGAGCTGATTAACAAAACTGATAGCGGCGTCTTGAATTTCATCCATGCGGAAGTCAGTCGAGCCGCTCGTATCGATCAAGAGCACAACTGTGAACGGCTGATCCACGGTGGCGAAATAAGCAACTCGTCGTTCGACTCCATTATCAAAAACACGAAAATCGCGCCGTTCAAGATTGGGAACATACTTGCCGTTCCGATCCATCACGCTCACAGGCACAGTGACGAGCGTTGTGTTTACTCGGACAGTATCACCTTCAATTGTTTCGCCATCACCTTCCAGCCGGCCTTCCGTGACGGCCAGATTGTCCAGATCTTCTGCCGTCGAATCGGAAGGCTGAGCGGCAGGATTGTTTTTCGGAACTTGCGGAGCCCTTCTGCCAGACTGTGCCTTAGTAGGACCCGGCCCGAAGGTAAGGACTAAAAGGATGGTCGCGCCAAGTATGATTGCTCTCATATGCCTGAATTCCTTCCCCGTAAAACTATTTGCGCTTCAGATGTTGATATTACGCCGTTTTTACGTCCACGTCGCCAGGTGGATGCCAATGTGTTTGAGAGACTAAAACGGTTATTGCAAAAACCAGCGAATTAGGAGTGCGTTTACCGTGTCATCGTGGCGGAAATGCAGGGAGGCGGCGGCGCCACCAGCGCCATCTCGGCCGCCGCAGACGCAGCCTTCGATGCCGGTGCTGTCGTTATCGCAGCAAATGGAAATGCCAGCCAGGTGACGCAGGTCGGTTCTCCGGCAGTGGCTCACAAAGCGATCGGTGTAGGTGCTGTGGACGTGCAGACATTGGCAACCGTTTCCCAGATAAATGGACCGGCTGCTGATGGTCGCACGAAGCCTGACATCCAGGCGCCGACCAATACTGAGACTGCCAGCAGCGCCTCAAACACGGCGCTCCAGGTCTTTACTGGAACCAGTGGTGCCACGCCTTACGCTTGTGGCGCAACGGCGTTGTTGCGTAACTGGATGCGCGGCTCCAATTTCGATATTGATCCGGGGCAGGTTTATGCGCAGATGATTCTTTCGGGCCAAACACCCTTCTTCAACAACACGAATGGTGCCGGTCTACTCAATCTGCCGACGAACGGTGTAGCATTCTTTGGCAAGACCTCAGTCGGAAACGGCGGCACGATCAACATTCCCTTGACAATAGGTGCGGGAAACAACCGCTTTGATGGTGCGATCTGGTGGCCTGAAACTGCGGCTCAAAGTCACAATGACGTTGACCTCAGTCTCATTGATCCAAACGGTGTGACGCGCCATCCAGCGTGTCTATCTCCAGTGTTTTTGAGCGGGCCCGGTTCAGTGGAGCGGTAGCTTCGGGCACATGGACCTTGCGGATACGGGGATTCAGCGTCCCCGCAGGTCCCCAGACCGTCTTCTGGACCGCCCACATACGACCGTAACTACGATTCCTCGCGCGGTCCATTGCTGCAGCCATCACGTTCAAATGAGAAACTCCGTTCGGGAGTGAAGGCTGCTGTAAGCACCGCATAGTTTTCAATTGGAGCACTAAAGACCCCCAGCGGTAGCGATACTGCTGGGGGTCTTCCGCGTATATCGCTCGAGTGGGACATCATTTACGAGCAGGGCCAATTCTTTTGCATGATTCTTTTATCGGTTGACCATTCCTTCCAGGCGAACTAGTCTTCACCGCAACGAAATCAAAAGCTTATCTACAGAAATGGGAGGATGACATTGGTACGTTTCTTTAGCGTCGTTCTGTTCCTTTTGATAGGCGCCGCATGGACGCCAGTTGACGCCGGTGTCGAATCAAAGCGCACGAAACCCTGGCGGGCCTTACACCTCCTTGACTACAGCAGTGATAGTGAGCTGGATGCGCTTGGGCAGAATCTTGAAAACCTCTCTAAGCTTGGAGTTAACGTAATAATTCTCGAGGTTGACTACAACTTCGCGTTCAAGTCTTACCCTAAACTGCGAAGAGGAACAAATCCGATCACGCACAACGGTGCGCGAAGATTCGCGGCGTTGTGCAAGAAGTTCGACATCCGGCTGATCCCTGAGTTTCAATCGCTCGGACACCAGTCGTGGAAGGAGGAAACTTTCCCACTTCTAACCGTCTATCCGGCCTTCGACATCACACCCGGAGCGTTTCCCAACAACCAGGGCATCTATTGCCGTGAATGGGATCCGCTTAACCCCGACGTCTTGCGAGTCGTCTTCAAGTTGATGGACGAGATAATTGACGCGTTTCGCGCCGACGCCTTTCACGTCGGAATGGATGAGATCTTTCTGCTCGGCTCTGAACTTTCGCCATCGACGAAAGGGAAAGACGCGGGAGTACTCTTTGCGAAAGCCGTCAACGATATTTACGCTCACCTGGTGCGTAAGCGTCATCTCGAGATGCTGATGTGGGGCGATCGTTTGATCGATGGGAAGAAGTACGACCTGGGCGAGTGGGAAGCGTCCATGAACGGAACGGCTGCGGCTATCCACCTGATCCCGAAAGATATCATTGTCTGCCCGTGGCACTACGAACTGAGAGAGAATTACCCCTCAATTCCCATGTTCATCGAAAAGGGTTTCCGGGTTTTGCCGGCTGGCTGGAACAAAGTGGATGCCACAAAAGCGTTAATCGATTACAGCAGGCAGCACGCCGGTCAAAACCTGCTCGGCCATTTGTTCACAACATGGGGCGTAAAGAAGGAAGCTCTCGTTGATTTCCCACCGCTAGTCGAGGGTTTGAAACTTTTACAAGACAAACGCCGCCCTTCAGGACCAGTTGGGACTTGAATTGAATCCACGGAGGGGCGGACACGGAGTTCCGCCCCTACAACTTCAATCTCTGCGACTTTGGTTTCCGTGGACCGCGCCTCAGGCGCTCGCGGCTGTGGCAGCTTTAGTTCGCTGCTGCTGCATGAATTGCCGCAGAACAAGTCATTGGAGGGGACGCGGGGATAGCGTGCTTGTCATCATGCTTTCTGCGACGTAGGTTTGTAGTGTCGTCCCGCGCCCCTCAATTCCAGCGTTCGGTGTCTTCCTTGAATCGTAGGCAGAAGACCTGATTAAATGGTGCGCTGATGGACCTCGAAATCGTCAGCGAAATCAGGGATATTGAAACCATTGCTATCGGCAGCAAGCTTCGAGAAGTTTCGAGGCTGCGAAGGACGTATGGGGATGATCACCAGGCGAATGAAGCAGAGCGCTTGCTTGCGGTTTTCGAGCGCGAGTGTGAAGGAGATGCTGCAATGATCGACTTGTTCCTTGACGAAAAGGCATTCTATGAGTTCTTTACACAGAAACGGTTCGAGGCTTTAAGGACAAAATAGGATCATCATCGCTGACAGCATAACAAACTGTTACTCGCAACCCTTAGGAAGTATACTGAGGCGCCCCTTTTACGTAGCAAGAGCAGAAGACCAATGAATCCCCTTCCGCATGCAGATTCCGAATTCGAACAGCGTGTATCCTCCTCTCTGCTGGACGTGTTGATTCGCGCCAGTTTAATTGGCGGACTGGCGGTGCTGTGCTACCAAATCTTTTCGCCATTCCTGACGCTCATGACGTGGGCCATCATCCTGGCGGTCACGTTGTATCCGTTGCATCAACGGCTCGCACGCAGGGTCGGGGGGAAGCAATGGCTCGCCTCGACTATCCTGGCAATCATCGGCCTTTTGGTGATCATCATCCCAATGGCGTTGCTGATGAATTCCTTTGCCGACTCCGTTCGTCATTTCATCGGCGCCGTGCAGCAAGACACGCTAGCAATACCCCCGCCACGAGAGGGCATTGAGAAATGGCCGCTAGTCGGCAAACGGATCCAAGATGTCTGGTGGAAAGCTCATACCGACCTGCCGGGTTTCGTGCGGAGCATGCAACCGAAGATCGGCGTATTGGCCCAGAAAGCACTTGCTATGGTCGCGAGCATTGCCAGCGGCCTGTTGCTGTTGCTAGCCTCATACATTGTCTCCAGTATCCTGCTGGCATATGGCGAATCAGGTGAGCGCGCCGGTCGAGCGATTTTCGTTCGAGTCGCTGGCACCCCAAGAGGCGAGGCCCTTTACAAACTCTCCACGGCAACAATCCGCGCTGTCGCGTTAGGCGTTATCGGCGTTGCCTTTATTCAGGCAATACTCGTCGGGTTGGCGCTGCTGCTCGCCGGCGTACCGGCGGCGGGCGTGTTGGCGGTCATCGCGCTCGTTTTGGGTATAGCTCAAGTGCCAGCCCTAGTCATCACGCTTCCAGCCATCATTTACATTTGGTCCAGTGGTGGTTACGGCACCGCGGCGGCGGTCACATATACGATCATTTTGCTGGTGACCGGCATGGCAGACAATGTTTTGAAACCGCTGATGCTGGGACGCGGCGTCGACGCACCAATGCCTGTGATCCTGCTCGGCGCATTGGGTGGTATGGCGAGCGGCGGAATTTTAGGAATGTTTGTCGGCGCGACGTTGTTGGCGATTGGGTATCAGATCTTCACGGGTTGGGTCGCCGGTCCAAACTCGGATTCGGCAGTATCACAAAACGAAGCGACTGAACTGGGCGATGTGGCGCCAAACACTTAAAACCGTGTCCAATGTTGGAACCGGTCCGCTTGACGGCCTAAAACTCATTCAACCGCAGAGTATTGATCACCATGGTGCGCAGCTTCACCCGGTAGCGCAGTTGCCGGAGTACTTCCCGACTCTCCTTTGAGTAACGAAACAGCGCCGGAAACTCCTCATTTACCAGCAGGTCCAGCAACAGGTCGGCATCGCGGCGATCGTTCTTCTGCCGCCGCCGGGCGAGTCGCCGGATC
>JAMQPH010000615.1 GCA_023717605.1 Pyrinomonadaceae bacterium | reverse complement strand
TGATGCTAGCCTCGATCGCCGGCATCTGGCTCGCGGCGCCACGCGCGTCCCGCCGCACGGTGCAGGCCCAGGCTAGGCTGTAGAAAATTCTAAAAGGTTGTAGAATGTCCTTTCGGCGTGATGGATTCCCAAGGGGCATATGCTCAACGTTTGCTCCCTTACCGCGCGTGCCACTCCGCTACCGCATTGCTGCGCATGCTCGGTGGATGGCTTGTCTTTCATCAATGGGATAGGGATGATGACGGCTCAGGAACGTAAAGATTTCCGTCGAGTCCAAGCGTCGAGGGAGACGTGGAAAAAGCGGGCGGTTCGCCGTGGCGAAGACAGGCGCCGCTTCAGGGAGAGACGCAACGAAGTCGACCGCAGTCGGCAAGGGTGGCGCGACCGGGCGCTCGCTGCCGAACATCGAGTCGCACAACTTGAGGTGGAAAACCATCAGCTTCAAAACGCTCTGACGCGCGCTCCTGAGCCCTCCACCCTCGACAACACCCATTTTTTTTAAGTTATGTGCACCTCCATCTGGTGTTCAACTGTGCCCTCTCGTTCCGTGCCTCGAGCAAAGTGCTCCGTGCATTGCTCCTGGTTGGCCCTCGCTTGATCTCCTGGGTGCCGCACTTCACGACCGGTATTGGGTGGGCCTTGCGTCTCGGCCTCCATCGCTTACAACAGGCGCAGCGCCCTCTCGATGAGCCGTGGGTGTGCATTGCCGATTTTACGATCCAAATTGGGTGCAAGAAAGCCCTCATCGTGCTGCGAGTCCCTGTCGCTGCCGTAAGCCAGGGCAACGCCCTGACGCTGAAACAGGTTGAAGTCATTGGTCTGAGCCTGGGCGACACCTGGAACGGTGCACGGGTCAACACGGTGCTCCTCGCGCTTTTCGAGCGCTGTGGATGGCCCTCGCACGTGGTGAGTGACTGCGGCTCCGATAGCAAGAAGGGCATCGTCGAGACCGTACGTGAGGCCCCCAATCGGGCGTTTTGGATCAGCGATGTGAGCCATGGTGTCGCCAACGCCTTGAAACATTACTATGCCAAGTTGTCCATCTTCCGGCAGTTTCAGAGCCTCTGCACGCGGATGCGCCAACGTCTTCAGCAAACGCGCTTTGCCTTTTTACTGCCCCCGAAAGCCCGAACCAAAGGCCGTTTTCTCAGTGCGCGTCGCCAGGCAGAGTGGGGCCTGCAAACCCTCGCGTACTTGGAAGCGAAACAACGGGAGGCCTCCTCCGAGGTCTCCGCCTTGGCGGAGGCGCTGCGTGGCCTCAAATCCTTTAAGCTGTTTCTCATGACCTTCGTGCGCAACACGACCTGCTTGAATCATGTGATGAAGATTGTGAAAACCCAAGGGTTGAGTGCGCAGTCGATTCACGCGTGTCAGGAGACGCTCAGCGATTTACCGGGAAGGTCACCCATCCGGAAAGAAGTCAGCCGCTATTTGCAGCACTATGTGCCCGTCGTGGAGTCGCGTGCGAGCCCCCTGTTGGGCTCAAGTGATGTGATCGAATCGCTGATTGGCAAGGCGAAACAGCGTCTGGAGGCCAACGGCCGTAGCGAACTGAACAAGTCCATCCTCCTGATTCCCTGCCTGTGCGGGGAACTCACCCCCGACCTCGTTGCGGAGGCGCTGACTACGGTGCGGGTCCAAGATGTCACCACGTGGGTGTCAGCAAATGTCGGCGAAACCATGCAATCGACACGCCGCAGAGAGTTTCCCCGTGCTCAGCCTCAAAAGCCGGGAACAGAAACCGCCGAATCCCTTGCTGATACAGGATGAAAACGTTCTACAGCCTACCTCCATACCCACCAAACCGGTGTCTGGCGCGGTCTGAAAATCCAAGCCTGGTTCACGGCGCCTGGCTGCTGCCAGAACGACCAGGTCGAAGTTGGCATCCGCCAGGAACTTAGCGCGCATGGGTCTGGACGCGCTCGCGTTTGAGGCGCGCGAGTCGCTCATACAGCGCACGGTTCTGGTGACGGAGCTGTTCGACAATCACCGCCTCTTCCGCTTCGGCCTGCTTGAGATACGTGTCGATACACTCCTGATGACGGAGATAATAGGCAATAGCACCATAGACTTGCTCGAGCGTGAGGACCGGAAAGGACTGCACGATCGATTCAGGCGCATCGCCCTCCCAGAAGCGCCGGACGATGGAATCGAGAGCCACCCGCGTCCCTGTCACCCGGTACACTTCGTCGTGGTATTCGACATAAGGGCTCTCTTGCATGGCTACAGACCTTCTCAGTGCAGACACTTTAGAGGTATCGTTAACTTACATTATACAGGAACGTCGAATGCCAGTCACAGGCTCGCTGCATGAGAAGTTGACCGTAACCTCTGGCGAAAAGGTGGATGTGAATATTTTGACCATTCGGGTGCGTAGTGCGACGCTGGAGATGTTCCACGTCCACCTGCGGACGATGCCGCCTTGCGCTT
>JAMQPH010000587.1 GCA_023717605.1 Pyrinomonadaceae bacterium | reverse complement strand
CCACATCCATGTCCCCGCGGGAGCCATCCCTAAGGACGGACCCTCAGCCGGAATCACCGTGGCGACGGCTCTGATTTCCGCTCTGACGAAGCGGCCCGTGAGTCGCGACGTGGCGATGACCGGGGAGATTACGCTGCGCGGCAGAGTGCTGCCCATTGGCGGGCTAAAGGAAAAATCCTTGGCCGCCTTTCGGGCTGGCATTAAGACCATTATCCTTCCAGATAGGAACGAAAAGGATCTTGATGAGGTCCCCAAATCGCTCCGCCGCAGGCTTCGATGGATCATCGTTAAGAACATGTCTGACGTGCTCAAAATTGCTTTGCTGCCAGAGCAAACTCGGGCGCGCCGCGCTGCGTATGCCGATGCTTCCAAGACGAAACTCAGAACACGCAAAGGGAGGCCATGGAAGCGCGGCGAAAGACCGTTACGGAAAAATCAAAGAGAAAGATCCATTCCACTTCTACCCAGCCACTAAAACGTAGGGTCTTAAAACCTGCCGTGGTCTACCTCGGCTGAACTGCAATGGGGTTTCACTGGTTGAACAGTCAAGTGTAGCGGCCATCCCTCAATGAAACTCAGTCGCTTAGGCGAGTTTGGCTTGATCGAACGGGTGCGGCGCACAACGGCTCAGGGACGCGGCGTAAACCTGGGCATTGGCGATGATGCGGCCTGGGTCCAGACGAGGTCCGGTTCATGTCTGTTGACGGCAGATCTTCTGATCGAGGGTGTCCATTTCGATCTTAAGTGGACATCCCTCTACGCGCTCGGTCATAAGACTCTCGCGGTCAATATGAGTGACATAGCGGCGATGGGGGGCACACCCGCTTATCTGCTTCTCTCTCTTGGAATTCCTGCCACCTTTGAGAGTGAGGATGTGGAGGAATTCTATCGCGGCATTCGTTCTCTGGCTTTGAAAAGCGGCGTCTCTTTGGTGGGAGGAGATACCAGCGTCGCGAAGTCTTTGTTTATCTCAGCCTGCTTGGTCGGCGATGCGCCGTATCGTCCGATCACGCGTGGCGGTGCACAAGTAGGGGACGATATCTATGTCACCGGCACACTAGGCGACTCGGCTCTGGGGTTGAGGCTGCTCAAACGAAAGTCGCCCAAGCTCACACAACGCGCGGCAAAGTTTCTTCTATCGCGACATCATTTTCCGACTGCCAGGGTGCAAGCTGGAGCTACATTGGCGCGAGAGAAACTCGCGCGCGCCATGATCGATATCAGTGATGGGCTGCTCCAGGACTTAGACCACATCTGCAAAGCCAGCCGTATCGGAGCTGTCCTTGCAGAAGAGACGCTACCGCTCTCAGCAGCGTACCGCTCTCTGGCTGGACATGATGGGACAGGCCATGCCCTCGCTGGCGGGGAAGACTACGAACTTCTCTTTTGTGCCCGGCGGCGCGACCGGTCGCGAATCGAAAAGCTTCAAGGGCACTTGAATGTTCCGATTACCCGTATCGGTACCTGTGTCCCTGCGCGCTACGGGATGACTGTCTTGGACCGTAAGGGTCAGCGCATTTCTTTCCGTGCTCGGGGCCACGACCACTTTAAACAGCGATAGCTCATGGGCCTAAGAATATTTATAATTGCGCCGTGTGATTAAGACAAAGGTCTAATGGACTCGGAAGGTGTTGTAAAACTTCTAACAGAAGTTCGGCGGGGAAAAGTTAGCGTATCGCAGGCGGTGGCGCGCTTGCGCCATCTCCCTTTCGAAGACCTGGGATTTGCTAAGGTCGACCATCATCGCGCCCTGCGTCAGGGTTTTCCCGAAGTCATCATGGGACAAGGGAAAGAGCCGAAAGAGATCGCAGCCATTGTACGTGCTCTGCGCCGTCGAAAGGCAAACGTACTTGTGACCCGGTTGTCAGCCGAGAAAGTGGCGCTGGTCAAAAAGCTGGTCTCCGGGCTCAAATATCATGCCGTGCCGCATGCCGCGACCTGGGTCGGCAAACCGATAGAGATTACCGGAAAAGGTACAGTGTTGGTGGTTTGCGCCGGGACTTCCGATATACCCGTCGCTGAAGAAGCTGCGCTAACGGCTGCTATGATGGGCAACCGAGTCGAAAGACTCTTTGACGTTGGCGTGGCCGGAATTCATCGTCTCCTAGGAAACAGACAGCAGTTATATGCCGCCTCGGTTGTTATTGTGATCGCCGG
>JAMQPH010000565.1 GCA_023717605.1 Pyrinomonadaceae bacterium | reverse complement strand
AAACGCCTTGAGTGTAACCACTCTCGGCGGGAGGTGCCTGTTTCATGACATCAAAGGGTGCAAAGACGCAAAGTCGATTCCGATTTATTTCTTTGCGTCTTTGCACCCTTTGCGTCTTTGCGTGAGTATTCTGACGAGGTTTTAATAAGATATGTCTGGACCGATAGTACAAGTTAGCGGGGTGAGTAAGAGTTTTGCGCGTGATGGCTTCGAAATTGTAGCGCTCGATAATGTAAACCTTGATATCCAGCGCGGAGAGTTTCTGGCGCTCATGGGGCCCAGCGGCTCGGGCAAATCCACGCTGCTAAATCTGCTTGCCGGCATTGATCGCAGCACTAAGGGTGTGGTTAACGTGCTGGGAACCGACCTGGCGAGATTAAAAGAGAGCGAGCTGGCCGTTTGGCGGAATAGCCACGTCGGGTACATCTTTCAAACGTTTAATCTCATCCCTGTGTTGACGGCGTTCGAGAATGTTGAGTTGCCATTGTTGCTGACCAAACTCTCAAAAGCCAAGCGACGCGAGAATGTTCAAACTGCCCTTGAGTTGGTCGGACTCTCCGACCGTATGAACCACCAGCCGCGTCAGTTATCAGGAGGCCAGGAACAACGCGTGGCTATTGCGCGGGCTATTGTGGCTGATCCTGATCTGCTCCTCGCGGATGAGCCAACCGGTAATCTCGATGCGCGCTCAGGCGAAGAAATACTAAACATCCTAGCTACGCTCAATCGTGAATTGAAGAAGACGATAGTAATGGTTACTCACGATCCGCATGCTGCCGCGTACGCAACCCACGAACGACATCTGGAAAAGGGTCTGTTGCTCGAAGGCGCTCTTTCGGCGGCAGACTGACGAATCTGTCTGCGAAACAAGAAAACAGACTCTTGTTTTCGGATCAAGAAGTCACGCAAAGACGCAAAGGGTGCAAAGACGCAAAGAAGAGGCAGATGAAAAGCTGAGTGCGTTTTCTTCTTTGCGTCTTTGTGTGAAACTAGCGCGGCCAAGATTACTAGGTGATTGTACGTTCCGCCGAAAGGAAGGGCTCATGTTGTTAAGTGTGATCCTTTTATTGGCCTCTGTGGTGACTGCTGCGGACGGAGTTCCCATTCACTACCAGGTTAAGGGGAAGGGCGACCCGGCGTTGGTTTTCATCCCCTGCGGGAGTTGTGACCGGACTTTCTGGGAAAACCAGGTCGCCGTCTTCGCTAGGAATCATCAAGTAGTTACGATCGACTTGCCCGGCCACGGCGAGTCGGGCAAGGGAAGGACTAACTGGTCCATTGAGAGTTTTGGCGACGATGATAAGCGAGTAGTAACCAAGCTCGGTTTGAAGCGGGTCGTGCTCATCGGAAGTTCCTTGGGTGGCCCGGTGGCTCTGGAGGCGGCACGGTTGATGCCGGACCGTGTGGTTGGGATTGTCCCGGTTGACACACTGCAAAATGTGGAGCAGCGGATGACTGCCGAACAGGTCGAGGGGATGGTTAAGCAGATCCAATCCGACTACAAAGGCCAAATGACTCAGGCCGTGAATCAGTATCTCTTCGCACCGAGCACCCCCGCTGCAGTCAAAGAGCGGGTGCTATCCAAAGCCCTGGCCATGCCTCCAGAGCTTGGGATACCGATCGTAAAGGCAGCCTTGCTTTACGATCCCATTCCCACCTTACGAACGCTCAAGATGCCGATCCGGGCAATCAACTCCGATCTA
>JAMQPH010000527.1 GCA_023717605.1 Pyrinomonadaceae bacterium | reverse complement strand
GTGCCTGTATAGCGAATGGTTCGCGGTGAGAGACCTTGTTCCTGCATTGACGTGTAGAGGGCAGAAATATCCAGCGGTCGCACTTCTGACAACTTCTTTTTGCCAAGGGCGGCGGTGACGTAGCGCGCCATCAGTGACTGGTAATCTTCGAGTGTGCGGGGTCGAACCGTACCGGTGATAGATTGATACCATCGTTCGAGGTATTCATTCAGGGTCAGCGGTGAGCGTTCAACGAAAGTGCCGTTACTGATGGCGGTCAGGTTCCGATTGAGATAATCCTGAGCTGCTTTCTTCGGGCCTTTGATGGTGGTATTCAGATAGATGCGTTTGCCGGTTTCATCCTGGCCGCGATAGATCCTTACGGTCCAGCTTCGCTTGCCCGAGGTGAGAATCTGACCGCTATTTTTTCGTTTTGGTCTGGCTTCATCAGGATCCGTTTTCATTTCTCACCTTTCCTTTTTGTTTCGAGGATTATCTCCAAAGCTGTTTCGCATTGTTCCATGTTGACGTTGGCATCAGCTGCAAGTGACCGTTTGTTTTCCAGCGTAGGCTTGAACCGTGGTCGACGTTCCAGGAGTTTGCGAATTTTTTTCACATACATCGGTTCTCGCTTCTGTTGATAAGGGTGGCCTTGCTCTTTCTCGTACCGCTCGCGCCATTTCCGCTGGCGGAGTTTCTTTGCGCAGGCGGGGCAATGTAACGGCGTGCCCCGTTTGGCAATAAAGAACTTTACACACCTCGGGCACTTAGGAACCCCCCACCCCTCCCTGGCTACCAGCGTAAAACCAAACCGAATCCACTCGATTTGCATTTGCAAATCTTTCTGGCGCATCTCAACCACATGCAGAGGCAACTCCTTAAGGCCTGCTTCTAGTTCCTCTTTGGTGAAGTCGTCCAACTCAGAGCGTTGATTCAGCGCAAATAGGAGCTTGTCTTCCCATTCGGCTGTTTCTGTCTTTTTCATGTCTCTCTTAGCGTCTTAGCTAAGACGCCATTAAGGCCTTTTCATGTCTTAACTTGTGGTTTTGTGGCCATGTTATTCTGAACACGTTGACATCTTACCATGCGACGCAGTTAGTTACCAGAGCCGGGGAAGTTTATTTTTCGGGAGGTTAGTTGCGATGGAACAGCAAGAGTTTAAGTGGACGGCGGGGGACGTGGCGAGGTTTTTCGGAATCTCGGAGGCGGCTGCTTATCGGCTGGCGCGAGAAAAGCGACTGCCTCCGGGCAGTTTCAAGTACCTGAATGCGCGCACGCTGAGATTTGATTTGTCGGAGATAAAGCGGTGGGCCGCAGATGGCGATGACAACGGCTCGCGGTCAGTTGCCGCGTAAGAGGCAGAGCTACGCGCAGTCAAGGCGCGTGCTCTTTAATTGTCTTTAGGAATTGGGAAGCGGGACGTATCGATGAATACACTACATGAAGGCTCCCAAGCCGTCAATTTTTTAGATCAGTTCGAGCCTGCCCGACGCTCGGGAGTGGCACAACTGTTCTACATTGCCGTTCGTGAGGGTGCGGCAACTCCATCATCGGTGATTGAGTCTGTTCGCGCTGCTATTCGGCGAAAAGCAGGGCTTGCTTCTCTTCTGGATACGCCGGAGGCCCTGGCGTTCGCTCAATATTGCATTGAACGCGAATCATTGCCGCCTGAAGAGAAAGCGGCGCTCAAGGTCGAGAATCGCAAACGCTATCAGCGCGAATATCTCAAGGCACAGAAGCCGACCATCAAGCAACTGAATTATCTGCGAAATCTTGGTTGCCTGGTTGTTCCGCAGAATATGCTGGAGGCTTCCGAGTTGATTGATACATGGACCACCAGGGTGGCGGTATGGCCATGATTGATGCTGCCCTCGAATACGCCGCGCTGGGCTGGCCTGTACTGCCGCTGCACACTCCTGTGGCTGGTGGTTGCTCCTGCCTTAAGCCTGATTGCTCAAGTCCCGGCAAACATCCGCGCACAATGCATGGGTTGAAGGATGCCACCACAGATCCTGAGAAGATAAGAGAGTGGTTTACCACATGGTCGAATGCAAACATCGGAGTCACGACGGGCGCGCAGAGTAAGATTATTGTGATTGATGCTGATGGTCCTGAAGGTCTGGAGAGCCTTAACAAGCTGCAAGGGCGATATGGCAAGATCTCCGAGCGTTGTTTTCAAAGGACGGGGAATGGCTATCAGCTGTTCTTTCAACATCCGGGTTTCCCGGTGCGCAACATCCAGAACGATCCTAATAAGATGGGGCGCGGCATCGACGTCCGCGGTGATGGTGGATATGTCGTGGCGCCACCGTCAGGCCATTACAGCGGCCGTCAATACGAATGGCAGACCGATTATTCCAACATCCCGCCAGCCCCAGAGTGGTTAATCACTCTCTTACGTTCTCCATCGCCACAACCGCCGACTAACGGCGACGGCTCCGCGATTCCAAAAGGACAACGGGACAATACGCTCCTGTCACTTGCGGGAACTATGCGCCGTCGCGGTTTGTCATCGGAGGAGATCGCGGCCGCGCTCAGAGTAGTTAATGAGAAGCGATGTGATCCACCTCTGCCTGATGCGGATGTAGCTCGCATCGCAGAGAGTGTTGCCCGGTACAAACCGGCGGAACCGCATCATGATGTTGACACTAAGAAGAAAAGTCAGGCGGCTGTCTTGGTTGAGATAGCTTCAGAGGCGGAGCTTTTCCATAGTGAATCGGGTGATGCTTATGCATCATTCAAGCAAGGGGAACATCTCGAAACCTCGCCGCTCAGAGCAAAAGCATTCCGGCAGTACCTGTCATATAAGTTCTACCAGAACGAGCAGAAAGTCCCCTCCACGCAGGCGATTCAGGATGCGGTAAATACGCTTTCCGGTCAGGCTGCCTTTGATGGTCCATGCCGTGAAGTGCACACCCGAGTTGCTTCACTCGAAAACGCAATCTATATCGACTTGGTAAATCCCGATTGGCAGATAGTGAAGATCGATCCGTCCGGCTACCGGATCATCGAATCAAAGGATTGTCCCGTTCGTTTCCGGCGCACCAAAGGTATGAAGCCATTACCCCTCCCGCTTGTGGGTGACAGGATCTCTGCGCTTCGCGAATTTATAAACGTCAGTGATGAAGAATGGCCGCTGGTCGTTGCGTATCTGGTAGCGGCTTTGCGTCCGGGTCTTCCCTGCCCTGTGCTTGCGATTCACGGACCGCAGGGAAGTGCAAAGACTACTACCGCCGAAGTCATTAGAGAGTTGATTGATCCAAACACGGTGGCGCTCAGGAGTGAGCCTCGAGATGTTCGCGACCTGATGATTGCGGCGACGAACTCATGGGTGATCGCGCTCGATAATCTCTCAAGCATTCCTCGCTGGCTCTCCGATGCGCTGTGCCGACTTTCAACGGGCGGCGGGTTTGGCACAAGGCAACTCTTCACCGATGAAGATGAAATCCTTTTTGATGCGTTGCGTCCGGTGATGTTTACGGGGATCGTAGAACTTGCCAATCGTTCCGACTTACTCGATCGTGCCATCGTTTTGAACCAGCCGATCATTGAAGAAGCCAGCCGACGTCCCGAGAGTCTGTTCTGGCCTGCGTTTGAACAGGCACGTCCTGCGATTCTCGGAGCACTCTATACGGCCATAAGTTCAGGTCTGCGACAACTACCAGCAATCGACTCGCACGGTCTATCGCGGATGGCTGACTTCTGTGTGTGGGGTATGGCGGTTGAGTCTGGCTTAGAACTTGATCCAGGTCAGTTCATGCGCAGCTACAAAGAGAATCGCGAGTCGGCAAATGATTTTGCCCTCGAAGCAAGTCCGGTTGCTTCAGCCATCGTCGACCTGATGGAGACCGCCGACAATTGGGAGGGTTCCGCCACGATGCTTTTAACAGAACTGGAGGGCAAGGTCTCAGAGGAAGTCCGCAAACAAAAGGAATGGCCCAAGCGGGCCCACTTCCTGACCGGGAAACTGAAACTGATAGCTCCAAACCTGCGAGCGGCCGGAATCAACGTGACCATCGGCCGTACTAAGAAGGGTTCGCATATCACTCTGGACGGTGACGCTGGTGACGCTGAAACGCAGCCTGATTCTGAGAGCGAAGGGTGACGCTCGGGTGACGCTGGTGACGCTGTGACGCTGCCTTCCCTCTTTATTCTGGTGAGTTGGTGACGCTGGTGACGCTCAAATACATAACAATTCTAGAGGGTGACGCTGGTGACGCTGAAATACGGAGCAATTCTAAATGAGCGCTAGCCGGGAGGAGAAACAAGGATGAGTCAACAACTAGCAACCGTTGAGCGGTATGTAGCAAACGGCGAAGAATTGATCGCGGCTGCGCGTTCCCTGATTGGTCAACCGTTGGGCAGCATGGAGCTGGCGTTGGCGGTGATCGAGGTTTTGTATGGACCCGAAGCTGTGGCAAAGGCTCACGAGTGGGACAGGTCAAAAATTAAGGCGCTCGCATACTGTCGAACTTTAAGGCCCTACATTGTCGACCTACCTCTCTCTGAGATGAGGGCCGGTGATGTAGCTGTAGTTCAGAAGCAGCACGGGCCGGATCTGGGCCCCTACACGTTGGTCGGAGAGCACACTTTGTTTGTCGCAGAGCTTGAACCATTTACGGTTATCCACGGGGTATCCGGGCGGGTTGTGGAGCAGGAGGCGAAAGGCGTTCGCATAATCAGGGTGTACCGCCTGCGCGAGGATGGCAATGTCAGGGACCGCGTTAACTTGGCGGACGGTTTGTCCGTGGACGCCTTCACGGACTTTGAACAACTCGAAGCGTACGCCACCGAGGAAACCCGGCGTCTGAAGTTGTTGAAGGACTTTGATCGGAAGGTGGCCCGAAGAGAGAAGCGGGCAATAGCGAGGGCAGAAGAAAAGCGGCTGCGGCTGGTGAAGACCGCATAAAAGTTTGCCCCTGGGGCGGCGCGACTCCTGACGTGAGGGGACGTTCCAGCGAGTCGAGTTGGCCTGGGGGCAATTGGGGCAATTCAAATTGGAGGTAAGAAACAAATGGAACAATTGACACGACAACGGGCCGGCGAGCGCACTACAGAATTACAATTGATCAGAGACAGAAGGGAGTGGCTCCCACGCGAGGAAGAAGAATTTCATTCCCTTCACGCGGGGCTTATTCAAGACAACATCAGACGGTATCACGAGGAGCGAGAGCGCGCACAACTAAAAAAAAAGAAAGCCCGACCGAAGCGGCTGCCAGGGGTTCACTGAGGACGGAGGTTAACTAATGCAACACACGCAAATTGAAATCAGGCAACCGTTCAACCTGCCGGCGGTCGTTTCGGTGCCTACCTATCGCTGCTTGGCGGAGTTGGAAACCAAACTGCAAAAACTGACTGAAGAATCGTTAGCGGCTGCCGGTGAAGTCGCTAGTCTTCAACGAGAAAAACTCGAACTGGACTATCAAGCGGAATTGATTACCGCTACTTCGTCGACGTTCGCTCGCCAGGCGGAGGTTCGTCAGCAACTGACGCGCTTTGAATATCGCCACGCGGCGGCTAAGACGGCGGCGGACCGGGTGGCGAACGAGCTGAAAAGTTTGCGCCACGAGTTTGGTTTTCGGTTCTTTCGCCGTCAGTTGCTTAATGCTGAGTTGGCACTAGCGGGGCAACCGATGGAAATGAGGGCCTATATCCCGGGTGAACGACCGCGACGGGGACGACTCATAGTGTTAACAGAACTTGATGAGTGCCTCGGGTGGTTGGCAGTGTGGAGCGGGGACGCAAAGTTGGCCGAAGAAGCGGCGGCGATACAAGCGCAACTCACGGAGGCGAGGCAACAACAATAGTACAAATAGTCAACGGAGGGGCAAACCGATGGATGATTTTCTAGTGATGCAAGGCGGCGCGGTGAAGAGTCTTTCTGATTCCGGCAAGTTCGGCGGCTTCCTGATCCTGTTTGACGTTGTGGATCTCGAAAACGAACGCTTCACCAAGCGTACTATCACGTGGTTGGAAGACGGGGATCGGCGACCACTAATTTATGCTCACGGGCAATCGAAGGAGTTTGGTAAAAGGAAAATCACACACGTGACGGTGGAGAACCAAGCTGACGGCGTGTGGGTCGAAGGCCGTCTGCCGATTGCTGAGAGCCTGAAGGTTGAGCAGCTATGGGAAGGCATTAAAGCTGATAAGCTGGGATTATCGTCAGGCTCATCCAGTCACCTGGTTGAGAAGCGCAGGGTCGGAAACGTGGTTGAATTGTCAACGTGGCCAGTATTTGAGGCCAGCTTGACTTTCAATCCAGCCCAAACGCGAAGCAGAGCGATGGCGCTCAAGAGCTTATCCCCGGCAGACTTTGATCTGTTTGCCGATCATCGACCTGGCCCAGAGGCGCGGGCGCGGGAAATTTATGTCCAAACTGTCATCGACAGGTATGAGCAAGTGATGCGCGACTTTGAACGTTCGCAGCACGCGGATGCGAAAGCGGAAGAGTTTGACTACTACAACGCGCTAGCACAGGTTGCGAATTTGGAGTGTGATATTCGAAGGATAAAGCTTGAGCAAATGAAGACATGAGCAGAAAAAAGATTCCCAGCAAGCAAGAACTGGTTGACGCGCTGATCCGAAACGATGGCAACATGGCATCGACCGCGAGAGCCTTTGGTTGTTCGCGGGCGCTGGTCTGGCAGCATGTGGACAAAGATCCAAAACTGCGTGAGCTTACGGATGATTTGAACGAAACCTTCATTGATGAAGCTGAGAGTCAACTCTACAAACACATCCGGGATGGGAATGTGGTAGCGACGATCTTCTTTTTGAAAACGAAAGCCAGACATCGAGGCTATAGCGAACGGCTGGAACTGGTGCCACTAAGCAGAACGGACATTCAAATTGAACTTGGCAACCCTAACGAGATCGAAAACGATCACACTGAAGCACTCAACGGCAACGGGCCCGCAATCGCGCTTCTGGAACAATAGCGCTCCGTTCCGTCTGTTCGTCGGCGGCGCCGGGAGTGGTAAGACGCGAGCGGGCTGTCTTGAGATCCTAAGAATGCCGGGGGGCTCAACGGGCATGTGTGTGAGCCCAACTTATAGAATGTTGCACGATTCTACGTTAGCAACATTCCTCGAGTTGACGCGCACAGGTAATGTACTTCGCTCCTTTAACAAGTCGGATATGGTCGCCGAGCTTGTCAACGGTGTGCGGATACTGTTTAGAAGCGCCGACGAACCAGACAGATTGAGGGGCACAAACCTGGGATGGTTCTTTCTGGATGAAGGGGCATTGTGCGCCCGCGAGGTATGGTTGATCTTGATTGCTCGCTTGCGTGAGTCTCCGGGCCGCGCCTGGGTCTGTACTACGCCTCGCGGCTTTGACTGGCTTTGGGAGACGTTTGTGCAGAAGGCGGGGACGGATTATGCGGTCGTGCGATCTTCGACGCGGGAAAATCGTTACCTGCCAAAAGACTTTGTTACACGCCTGGAGGAGCAGTATTCTTCCACCTGGCAGCAACAGGAACTCGAAGGCGAATTCTGCGATCTCGAAGGCTCACTATTCAAGCGTCACTGGTTTACCACTATCCGAGAATCTCCGGCGCGTCTGAAATGGTTTCGCTACTGGGATCTCGCGGCATCCGTTAAGACGCAAGCAGACTTCACAGCCTCAGCTTGCGCCGCACTCAACAAAGAAACAGGCGACATAATCCTGCGCGACTTGATCAAGGTTAAAGAGGAATGGCCCGTTGTGCGCCGCTTGATCCTGGATACGGCGAAGAATGAGCCTGATGTAATGCTTGGCATCGAAGCGGCCCTACACGGCATCGCAGCCATTCAGGAACTACGACGCGAGCCCGCCCTGGCTAACGTCACCCTGCGCTCAATTAACGTCACAAAGGACAAGGTCACTCGCGCCCTACCCGTTGCCAGCCGTGCGGAATCCGGCCACGTGAAAATGGTTGAAGGTTCATGGATCAAAGACTGGCTTGACGAAGCAACCGTCTTTCCCCACGGTGCCCACGATGATCAGGTTGATGCCGTCTCCGGCGCTGTCCAGATGATTGGGGAATTCAAGCGTAGACTTCTCGTCGCAGGCCCGCTAACCTAACAGAAAGGTCCCCGTTGCCACCTTGCCCTATAAAAGGTTTTTCTGTGCGGGTTCTGTGCGAACTACGCGCAACTACTGAAACAACCTAGTGGCGAACGTAACAGTTTTAGGCGGAAGCACGTAACAACTTTAAGGCGAGCGTAACTAATGAAACCCAGCAAAACGGATTCTTAAAGACTCTTAATCAGCGGGTCGGAGGTTCGAGCCCTCCACGGCTCACCAGATTTTCGATTCCTTGCGGCAGGTTCCCGAGAATTATTGGGCCTGCCGTTTTTCCGTTGTGACCTCCGCAAATCGATCAGATCGAGCGTGGAGTTCACGGGAGTCTGCTAAAATCATGTATTGAGTCTGATCGATCATTGCCAATGTGAATTTCACCTTTACTGAACGAAGTTACTAAAGGAGGAGAAGGACATGCGAAGGTTACCGAGTATTAGTCTAGCCACTGTCAGCGTGATGAGCTTGATACTTATGACAACGGTGAGTTCCGCTCAGGAATTACCTAAGCGCATTTTTATCCAAGCGCAGGCGATGGGAACATCTACACAATTGGGGCGCTCGGTCAGCGTCAACTTGACTATCACCGAGTTAACGACAAATGCGGAAAGAGCCGGATTGCTCGAAGCATTCCAGCAGAAAGGCAACGAGGGCCTGGTTAACGCGCTGTCCAAGATGCACTCCAAGGGAAGAATGGCGATTACGGGCACGCTTGGCTACGATGTCAACTATGCCAAGTTCTTTCCGCAACCCGACGGATCTACCGTGTTGCGAATGGTGACGGATCGTCCCCTTTTCTTCGGCGAGGTCTGGGCCAGTACCCGGTCGAGAGATTACGAGCTTGCCGGCGTGGAAATTACCATCAGCAGGGACAGGAAGAAAACTTCGGGTACTCTCTACCCTGCTTGCCGGCTCAAGATAAACAAAAAGGGGCAACTGGAGTTGGAACTCTATCAGAACCCTTGGAAGCTCGTGAATATCAGGAGGCGATAGGCAGCAGTCTGGCGCAGGCAAAAGACCTATCATTTCTTCAGGACGATACCCATTACGACTATGCTAGGACCACAGCCCTCAGGGCCGCCTGCCGGAGCCAGGTCCTACACAAGCACTTTTCGACCATTTCCGTGCTGGCGGCTGCAACCCGTAACAAATGTAAGTAGATCGTAAGATCCGTAACCTGCTGGAGTGCATGTGACCGCACTCTTAATCAGCGGGTCGGAGGTTCGAGCCCTCCACGGCTCACCATTATTTTCAATGACTTGCGGTAGGTCTCAGGGCCTGCCGCTTTTCGTTTGTGACCAACTTGTGACCATCTTTTCGAATACGCTGCTGTCGATACTCTGACAAGACAGTTATCGCTCCACGTTTTCCTTGGTCGGTTGCGTGCATGTATCGCATGGTCGTCACAATCGAGGCGTGACCCATTAACTCTTTGATCTTCACAACGTCAACACCGGCATCGGCTAGCCGAGTACCAAACGTATGACGCAAGTCATGAAGTGTGAAATTGGTGATACCCGCTTCTCGGCACGCTGCTGAGAAGGTCTCCTTGATGTCCGTATACCGTGTTCCGGTATCCGGATTCGTGAAGACAAATTCCATTTTCGCCGGCTTGGTCGCGTAGTTCCAATACGGCTTCGTGCGACGCAACCAACAAGAGAGCTCCAAGGAACCTATGTGCCAGAGAGTCACGCGCACTAAAGAAACGGTCCTATGGAGATCTATCAACCCTCAAAAAGAGCAAGATTCTGCAAGCGATCCCTGTCGGTACCAAAAACTCCGTTCGGCTGGCGACTCTGTAAGAAACGTCTGACAGTTGCAGTTCACATGAGGTGGCCTCGCCTCACATTGTTACCTGGTCCAATTACTCAAGTAGTCAATGCTGATGCGTGGTAATGATCAGCACACGAGTGATGTGTCTTAGCTGCGAAGCAATACGGGTTCTAGGAATCACAGAACCTCAGGCTGCTCGTCGCTCATAGCGGTGATGCAGCCCACCTACCTGCGGTAGCGCGATGACCCTACCCAACGCTGGATGCTGAACAACTCGTGAGGCCGGCGCATCTTTCTCCAATGACAAATGCGTGCGTGAGTGTTCGTAGTATTCAAAGTATGTCTTCAGAATGCGCTTCAAAGAAGATTCATTGAAGATGATTATGTGGTCCAAGCACTCCCGCTCTAATTCTGGGGTAAAATCTCGGAAAGATTTATGACACGACGGCGCACGGAGGATCTTATCCCAGAGTGGTTGGTCAGTTTCCCAGAGTGGTTGGTCAGTTCGCATAACGAATAGCCTTCTGGTTTTGAAGGGCAAAGGGACCAACAAAAAAAGGCGCAACTAGAATATGTGTGCGGCTGCATTCGGCAAGTATGTAAGGAACAAAGGCTCGTGGGAGTCAGCCGTACTGCTTGACGGGCGGCAGCATATTTCCGAGTAGGGGAGAAAGTCAATGATTCTAGTCCAGGTGCCGAGCTTTCGGTCTCCTGCTTTCCTTCGTCTCTCTCTTCATTGTCATCGCTTCCCCGCCGAGAGCATCACATATTCGGTTTGTCATTTTCCGCGTCGCCTGAGCTTCTGCGACGTTGGTGAGATCTTACGATGCGTGGTAGGACTCTCAGCTACCAGACTATCCGAGAATGGCGACTCAAGTTCGGTTAGCCCTATGCTAAACGACTTGGCCGCAGATCTCATCGACCCGGCGACCCATGGCGCCTGAGCTGTTCCTTAGATGATGCGCGTCCATCCGCCTTCATCGATACCAGGGGGATATGATGAGGAGGCCCAACCGAGAAATTTGTGACGCATATGAAAGCTCCTACCATATATTTTCACCACCGAGTTGCTTGCGTGTGGACCGTCGGAGAGGGAGTATGTGTCTCTGCCGCCGGAGGAAAGATTCAGGATTGCCATCAACGGGCTCCTGTTTGATCTAGATAAGCCGGGAAAAGTTAGCGGAGAGTTGTGATTGGGATTTTTTGCGCGATGCCACGCGCTGAAAGTAGCCTCAGGCGTGGGTTTATTTTGCGGTGCCCAGACTTCTGCTTGTCGCAAATCAGGTTGTATTATCTAATTTGGTTTAGGCAGGCGTGACTATGCAGGAGAAAGAACGTCAAGAAAAGTACAAAGCTCAAACCGAAGAACTGTATGCGGCTATTGGTCGGTTTGCGGTTAAGTTTGAACACGTTTGTCATGCCATGGCGGACACTATTTTCTGGTGCTTGCACTTCGACGGGTTACGGAAGGAAGGGATGGCTAATGCTGTTCTAGCAGGTCTTACCGCTGATCCATTGCGTAAAATGTTTGGAGCTGTGCTCGCTGAAGCTCGGGAGAATAATGAACAAGACAAGAAGACTATCGAAGGTGTTTTGAAGCGAGTCCAAAAGCTAACTGAAAGTCGAAACAATGTGATTCATCGGACCTGGTTTGTTGGATGGGCTTCCTCACAACAAGAAGATTTTTCCAGTGTGTCGGGATGGAAATTCGAGAACACGAAGAAGGGATCAGAATTCAGACCTCTAAAATACTCTGTCGCTGAATTCAACGAACTCTCAGCTGAAGCAGACGAACTAACGAATGCCATCGGTCGAATAAAGGGCTGTTTGATACAAGGTAAACGCTACGAATGACGGTTCCTATGCCGGGTGAAACTGTAGCGTCCCAGTCTGAGGAATGTGGCCAGTGCCACCCGGCTTGTTCTGTAACTGGCTTGTTCTATAACTATTTTAGGCAGCATGACATGTGATATAAGCCCCTCCGTTACCTCGCGTCCTCAACCCCTAACCCCGGAGGCTCACACCATGTACGATTATGAATTCGAGAGAATTAAAGCGCAGGAATTAGAAAAAAGCTTCATTGCTATCCGCGCACCGGTGTGTTGGCATTCGTTCCCTTTACGAGATCGATTGCGCTTCACAACAGTCAGCGCGGCTGTCTGGCGCTGCGCTTCAGCTGCGGCGCGCGATCAGCATTCAAGCTGAAGGGGAAAAAGATTGCTTAAGAAGCACGCCATCGCGCCGTCAGAAGGATCGCAAGTATTCCAGTCTAACTTTCGACGACGCTGCGAGCTGAGCACGATATAGTCCGCATTGTTAACTTCAATCATTACAACGTGGATGAGATTTTCAGTAGGCACAGTGCATCAGTGGAGTATGCCGGAGGGAACTGTCTGCTCACACCTCGCCCACTTAACCTGACAATACCCTTCATAGTCATTGCCTCGCACAGGTTGATTTGCGTCGCACGCCGCGGAGATTGTGTGGACGGAGACAAAAATCAGCGACTCGCCAAAACAGAGTTTGACGTCATCACTCCAAGTCGCTGTCGGGACGCGGCAGAGTCGAGTCGCGTTCAGCTCAGTCTGATCCAAACTCCAGTTGATGGCACGCGGTCGCCGTTAACGATAAAGAGTAAGTAATACCCGGGAGATGCCACGTTGCCGTTCGGTGGCGAGATGACCTCGACCGCCGGGCCCGCGTTCGAAACGATCTCAAGACCGACGTACCGCTGAGACATGTTAAAGGCATGTGTCACCGATCCCGGGCGCATGAACACGACCTCCTGAATGCTGGCCGCGTCCGGCGTATCGATCGTGAAGGGAGCCGCGTAACCGACCGACGTCGGCGCGCCCGTGATCGTCGGTCGGGCGCCGAAGAAGTAAGGCGGCAGGTACCGTTCGTGAGGCGTACTGACGCCGGCGACGCGCGGATCGCCGCCGACGAGCACGCTGCCGTCGGCCAGCAGTATTGCGGCTGAATGGTAGTCGCGAACGTGCTGCAATGTAGGACCTGACCGGAAGCCGGCGCCGGGATCTTCGGGGTCGAAAGTTTCGACCGGGCCGCCGTCAGGCTGCCCCGTCCCAAAGCCGCCTACGATGACCACCTGGGCGTCGGGCAGCAACACCGAGTTCAGCTTGTCGCGCGCGACGTTCATATTCGGGAGCGCCTGCCACGCCGGGGCGGCGGCGGAGAGGTCGATCAACTCGGCTGACTGCCCCGTGTCGGCCCCGTCCCCGCCGGCGATTAGAATGCGCGGCTCATAGTTGGGAGGTCGCAACGGCAGCAGCACCGACGTTCCGTCCATGTTGACCCCACGCTGCGAGAAGATCTGGTTGAATCGTCTGGCAGGATCGTCCACGACCGGCGTAACTGTCCAGTTTAGAGTCCGCGCCGGTTTCTGCGGTCCGGCGATGAAAAGCTCGCCATTCGGCAGCACGTAGGTCCAAGGATAAAACAAGTAGTTGAACGGCAGCGGCTCAGGTGCCGACCATGATCCTGCGCCACCGTCGGGTGTAAAGATCTCGAAGCTAGGAACAACGGCGCCTCCGTTATTGTCTGTCCCGAAGATGGTCATGATGCGACCGTCGCTGAGCGAGATGGCCGTAGAGTAGAACCGAGGGAGGTTCACATCGGTGGCATGAGAGAAGGTCAAGCCACCCGGTACGCCGGGACGAGGGTCGAACAAAAAGGCCCGGCGCCCGGGATTGGGGCCGGCCCCCCAGCCGCCGTACGCGAGGATGGTACCCGCCGCGTCGTTGAGATAGCCCTGTGCACCGGACCAGATGTTCTGGTCGGGTGAGATGTCTGCTGGTTGGTTGGGGGGCGCTGAGTATAGGCCGGTGTCCTGATCCCAGAGGCGCGTCTGGTCAGGTCGAGGCCCTTCACCCCAGAACAGCACCTGCGCTGTGTTAGGCAGCAACACAGCATGCATGAAGATGATCGGAGGCTGGTTTGCCACTTCTTCCACCTTGCCGTTGGCGGCGTTGGCACAGCGTTCGAAGTCCACTTCGGGACAACTGTTGTCGCCGGGGTCGAGCGGCAGTCGGAGCCTGTTCGCGTCCTCAGGCGTCAACCACACGGTCTGCTTCGAACGCACCAGCCCGGCAAGTCCCTGCGTCGTGTCCGCCACGGATTGACAATGAAACAGAAAATCGCCGCGCAGGTTGAACGGCTTTGCGTCGGGCGGCCGATAGTCGTGGCCTTGATACTGCTCGATTTCGGGCGGGAGCAGGAGCACTTGTGGCACTACGGTCTCGACGACGAAAGACTCCGCCGGCCCGAGGCTGCGCACGTCGATGCCTTCATTCGCATACCCCCAGCGCTCGCCGTGGGGATGGAAGTTATGCCAGTCGCGCCCGAGGTCGAGATTGAAGACGTACCAACGAATCTTCTGACCCGCGGTGCCCACGATGGTCGGCGAGTTGCCGACGAACGAGCGCCCGTTGTAGCAGAGCGAGGGTGAGCTCTCCTTGTCTTGCTCCTCTCCCCGAACTGCCACAAGATCGCCCAGTGCTGCGAGACCGGCCGCTGCTGCGAGATTGCGCACCGCCACCCGAAGATCCGGCACTACCACAAACTCTCCGCGGTCTATTCGCGGACCATCGCCTGGTCCCTCATCGTGATCGTCTTCATGCTCATGCTTGTGTAGTTTCCCGCGCATGACATGTATGAACAACGGCACATGCAGCGTGTCGGTCGGTTTGATGATAGGTTGAAGGAACGGCGCGCGGACATCTTCTTCCAACCCCGCCAGGGCCGGAACCAGAGCGATGGGCGCCAATCCGGGGCCATGCCCGAAACGCTCCCTGGGACCGGCGAGTTGCTCCGGGCTGAGACCGACGCGGATCACCTCCTCAAGAGGCGGCGTCAGCCGAAAACGCGGCACGTGCTCGCCGGCCGGCAGCACGACGATGCCGCCGAACAGTCCACGGTTGATGCTCTTTCCCATGTCGCGGTAGTGGTCGTGGAACGGCCACGCACCGATCATGTACTCTTCCACGTCAATGAAGTAGGTCCACGACTGGCCGGGACAGATCTCGTCGGAGCGTCGCCCGTCGGAGCTTTGCGTCCCGAAAGGCCACGCGCCGTCCGAGTCGATCCCGTATTTCAAACCGTGGACGTGAAAGCTGTGCGGCGTGTCGTCGTCGTTCTTCACGCGAATGATTAAGCGCGTGCCGGGCCGTGTATAGATAACCGTGCCCGGGACGCGATGGTCGAAGGCAGGTTCGTTGATGTCGGCCAGCACCAGCTTGTCGGGTTTGGGGACAAAGAAATTGGGGTCGAGGTATTCGCGGTAGACGAGGGCCGTCAGCCGCCGCGCGTTCACCTCATCCTGCGGGATGGTTCCGTCTTCGTGCCCCGCGTTCCGCATGCAGTCGCGCTTGTAGGCGATTGGCGCCGGGACATGATCGTCGGGCTCGACCGGGGAGTAATCATGGATCGTCTCTATTTTGAGGTGAACGTTCTGGACAGGCATAGCTGACTCCTTTGATGAGAGGTCGGAGTATGAGGCTAACAAGCGAGGTCTTCGTCAGCGGGGATGTGGAAACGGACGAAGGATATGCCCGGACCGAGAAAATGTCAATTGTAAGGATTCCTTGTTGGCATGAGCAGGTGATAGAGCATCGGCGATAACAGTTTCGTACTTGTGCCATTTGATCCTGCTAAACTGAGAGGCATCTCCGAGAGACTCATCCGTTCACACTGAGAAGAGCAATTATGGGGGCGCCCTCAAGGCGCTCAATGCCGTGGAGCTGCTGTCTGCCAGGGCATTGTCAGGTTAACGGCTGAAGATGTCACCCGGCTATTCCTACGGCATACTTCACTGATGCGCACTGCCCTCTCTCAGTATCATCGTCATCGCTTCCCTGCCGAGATCATCAGTATTCCGTCTGGTTATACTTCCGCCACTCATTTGCTGAACCAGACCCTGCTTACCAGTCAACAGCGGCTTGGTCCTTCGATTGATTGTTCGCGCATCGCCAAAGATGGACTAAGATGGTGGTAGTCCGTGTTGATATTTTAACCAGCCGAGGCGATACCTCGACGACCTCTAAGCTCGTAAATACTGGTTCGTATCGTTTCGTAAGACTTGGTAATGCACTTTCATGGGACTCAAAATCCGTTTATGGCACAATAGTCGTCTTGGACCCAGCTAAGATAATATTCGTGCCACTGATGATGAATGCTTTCCGCGCGAACGAGGAATTGGTTGTGACCAACTTGTGACCAGAATATGGACAAAGAGGCATTAATAGGTATTAACAGTTGGACTCGCTGGCGGCTGCAACCGTAACAAATGTTAGCAAATCGTAAGAGCCATAACCTGCTGGAGTGCCTGTGACCGCGCTCTTAATCAGCGGGTCGGAGGTTCGAGCCCTCCACGGCTCACCATTGCATTCAATAAGTTACGGGCGACGATGAAGTCGCCCGTTCTGCTTCGCACACACTTTGATAGGCAGACTTTATTTTCCGAGAGTTTGAAACTCACCTCGCGGGCGCAGCACAATTTAGATTGGACCACAAGGAGGACATCGTGCGTTACTCAATCCTCTTGATTTCCCTGTTTATCCTTGCCTCCGCCGCTCACGGACAGAACTTGACTTCGGCATACGAGTACTCCCAGAGAGGCATGGCCCGCTTTGAAAAGAATGATCTTGATGGAGCGATTGCCGATTTTACGAAAGCCATTGAGCTGAACGGACAGAACCAGGAGTTTTGTTACTACTTCCGCGGCATGGCACATTATCGGAAGGGCAATCCCGATCAGGCAATCGTTGATCTCAGTAAGGCCATAGCTATCAATGCTCACCCGCGGTTCTACGATGATCGTGGAAACCTCCTGGCCAGGAAAGGTGAACTTGATCGAGCAATCGCTGATCTTAACAAGGCTATTGAGATCGCGCCGCAATACGCCAAGGCTTATGGCGATAGAGGCATTGTTCGGCTAATGCGCGGCGAGGGCGCAGATGCAGAACTGGACTTCAGAAAATGTTTTGAACTTGATAGTGCACTTGAATCTCAATTCAAGGCAGCCGCCAGTCAAGTCAAGCAGCGGGCCGTTTCGCGTCATGAGCACGAACAGCCTTCCGATGTAGAAGTCGTGAAGTTCAGTTGGGCAGAAGCGCCTTCAACGGTGCTGATAGCTCCTTCGTCGCCAATCCCTGTTTCTACTTCAACCGTAAGTCAAAGTGGCACGCGCGTGTTAGCTGACCCAAGCGTGAAAGGTCAGCCGGGTCCTGCTGAGGTATTAGATCCAAGGGTGACGAGTCTGCCTGCCCCTAGTGTGCCCACCGAGAGTACCCGAGTTTCCATCAACTACAAATTCACCGCCTCAATAAGAAATACCGGCAGCAAAACAATCGCGACCGTTCAATGGGCATACTTCTTCGACCCAAAAGATTCGGCTCACGAACCGTTAGCTTATGTTTTTATGACTAGAACGAATATAGCGCCGGGGAAGGAAAAGAAGTTGAACGATCTTGTTCCCTCTACCGGTAGTCCAACGGGGCGCGGTAAAATGCCCAATGCGTACACTCGAGCACTCTTCAATGAACGAATCGCCATACTTCGTCTGGATTACGCGGATGGAAGTTCATGGCAGAGCTCTGGAGCGTTCGGCGGCCCGCAGCAAAGTCGTCCACCTCACTAAATTTCTCGAGTACGCGACTACTCGGACGGCGAGTATTGCGGTTCTACCTAGGCGGGGCAAGGAATCTCTGGAAATTTGCAAAATTATCGATAGCAGAGGTTCTACCCGTGCCGGGGTCAAAGACTTCCACAGTGGCCGCCAAACGAGGCCGGTGACGATTAACATGAGACTGCTCTGTCATGACCTGTATTACGGCTCGCACCTGCTTGCGTCCGTTGGGGTCTCCCGCCGGGAGTAGTTCACGAGGCACATCCCAGAATCGGATCTGGCCCGGCGCCACTCTTATCTCGTCCGACTGCGCGATCACTTCGCCCTCCGTGTCCAGAATTTGGATGCGCGCGATGACCGGGTGGTTCGTTCTTACCGATCCATCCAAAAAGGCAAAGTTCACCACGCTGACGCGCGCTGTTTGCCCCGATGAGAGCCCCCAGGAAAGGCTCTCGAGATGGATCTCATTCCTGTGCCTGTCCTGCGCATTTGCTCGACCGGCGGCCAGGGCGCCCAACCCGATCAGCAGGACGATCATGCTGTAGCGAATTACATTGTGTTTCATAGGTGTTCCTTTCGCTGTTCTTTACTTTGGTTAGCGTTTTGTTTGATGAGGCCGTGATCACCGCGGCTTCGACTGTTCAACTTGAACTTCTTTACCAGTCTTGGGTTTCCGTCTGAGCGGTCATCTGTCATTTATAGACGTGGCCTCCGAAGCAAAAACGCGTAGTTATATCGCACGTCGGTTCTACCCGTGACTGGGTCAATGAGTTCCACCGTGAGCGCCAAGGGTGGCCGGTCGCGATTAACATCAAACGGCCTTGTCGTGGAGAAAATGACAGATGTTCTGCCTCGCACCTGGGCGCGTGGTTCTCCCGCCGGGAGCAGTTCACGAGGCACATCCCAGAATCGGATCTGGCCCGGC
>JAMQPH010000520.1 GCA_023717605.1 Pyrinomonadaceae bacterium | reverse complement strand
CTTCCGTTGGAGACGACAGCCCGGCCGCCAAGGCTGGAATCAAAGCGGGAGATGTAATCACGGCTGTGGATGGCGAGAAGCTTGAGAGCGCCGGCGATCTTACACGCGCGCTTGGCAAGCAGAAGGAAGGCGACGTTACGCTCACCATCGCTCGGGACAAGCAACAGCGCAGTATCACTGTCACCCCCAAAGCGGCCACCAGCCCTACCATAGGTCCTCCGGGAACCGGCCCGCAAACAGGGCACCGAGTGATTATTCCACGCATCAACCTGCCGACAATTCCGCCGATTAACATCATGATCCCAGGCATTAATCTCCCTACGATTCCGGAGATCAACGTCAATATTGAGGGACTGCCGCGAAGCCGCGGAAAAACGATTTCGGTTTCGCAACCGATATAGGCAAGGGGGAAAAGGTGTGAAAGGGGAAGGGGTGAACTGAGGACCCCCTTCCCCCTTTTCAGTTTCTTATCTTGTGTTTTGCTAAGGCTGCTACCCCTCAAAACCAGCATTCAAGTGGAAGCGATTTCAACTTTACTTCGGTAACTTTGCAATTCTCGCTTTCATAGCATTAAAGGCTGCACTTTGGTAGCTGTTATCCTTCGGGGGCATTTTTACAAAATTCGATTCCCATGAGAATGCCATCGAGCGTTGAGGTGTAGGCGGATGGCTTCCAAAGAGCAGGACAATAAACTGATACCAATCATAGTCCTTTCCCATCTCTTCCTTTTCTTCACGCTCCATGCGCTTTAACACTGTCGCTAGTGCACGGGGATTGTAACCAGCTTTGTAGGTATTGTAGAAAGCGGCACGATCAGCCTCTAACTCATCGAAACGAGAAAAGCCCAGCAAGTTTTCACCAATAGCGGCTACCGGCTTTTTCTCATACTCAGCCAGCAGCTTGGCGAGTGCAGATTCAACCTCCTCAGCCGTCTTGACCTTTCTTATTCCGGTCATCTAGAAAAGTTGTCGAGTAACTGTTCTCGGGGCGTGCCCGAAAGCATCATGTGCGATTTCATGAGCCAATACGCCTGCTAACTCATCTTCGCTTTCCACCTGATCGAGCATTCCACGAGTAATATAAATGCGACCACCTCCCACTGACATAGCATTCACAGCTAAGTCATACGTAGCAATAAACTGATGCTGCTTTGTTGGAGCGACAGAATGCGCTGCAAGGTGATTTCCAACTTGCGAAACGTAGTCGGTCACAAACTTGTCGTTTATAGGCATTAGGAACCCTACTTCCAACTTTACGATAGCGTCAGCAAGCCATTTTTCAGCTTCGCCTTTGAAAATGTTATCTCCGCCAAGTGGTTTGGGAGCGAGGGGCGTTTTCGCTTTACGACCGGCTGGTGGTGTCCAGCTGGACAGTGCGGATCTTGTTGGGGGAAAGCCAGGGTAATCGTAAATATCCCCAGCACTGCAACCATGAGAGTTGTCAATTTCGCGCGAACAACTATTCTCATTTACGATCTCCTCGACAAAAAATCAACTGCGGAGGTTCGATTGCGAAGCAGACGATCAGGGAAGGGTAAAGCTCGAATAGGTAAAAGGGGAACCGGCCTCGTAAGTTAGCCCCTGTTCCCCTTTTTCGCCCTCTTTTCCTGGCTTGCCTAAGGCTGGCTCAGCTTCTTCTTGCCTTCGACTGCATCGTTGTAAGTTGTTCCGCGCGCATCGCAAATCTTGATCGCCTCGTCAAACGCTTTCGCGGCCTCGCCCGAGTCGTCCATGAAAGAATGGATCCGTCCCATCGCTTCGTGAGCACGGCAGAGAAGTGGACGGTCCGTTTCCGGTGAGGCAGCCTGCACTGCTAAGCGATAGTTCCCCAGAGCACGATTCAAACGCTCCGCCTGAACGTTTTCGTCCGTCGCATCGGCCGCGGCCAGACTCGCCGTTTGGGCCAATGCGAAAAATATGCGCGGCTCGCGAGGATAGTCCGTCATCAATTCTTTCAGGCGCGTCTCCGCACTGGGATAGTCCTTCAGACGAAGAGTGTCCTCGATCTCCGAAAGCTTTTTGACGAGCGTTGCGGCTCGTGCGGTCGCCGCTTCGGAATACACCACTGGAGTCTCAGTCTCTGCTCTTCTCGCGGCGAGTCGCGCCTCTCGGGCTGTCCGGGAGCGCTTACGGGCCTCGGCATTCTCGGCAAGGCGCTTGCTCTCGCGAACCGGATCGAAAGACGAGATCATGTCCACGAAAAAGTTGGCCACATCAAAGCCGGTGCTTTCAATACCCTTCAACTGCTCCGCGAAAAAGAAAGCGAGCAGTGCGCCGTTCTCATAGTCGTCGGCGAGCTTGGCCACCGCGTCGTCCTGAATTGCGCTCATTGCCGCGCGAGTTTCCTTGACTATCGTGGCGCGAGTCGCCTCGTCCTTGGTCTGGTCCAGTTTGCCACGCACTTCGCGCGCGAGGACTTCCAGCCTTTTTGATTCCTCAAACTTGGCGTCGGCCCCAGCCACCAGCGACCGCGAGACTACGATAAATACATCGGGTGTGACCGTGGCGCCGGCCTTCTCGCGTTCGCTGATGATTTGTTTGATTTGATCTCGCCGACCGGCGATCGCTTGGTTGAATCGCAACATCAGCGGGTCAATTACATACTGAAGATATGCCCGCCTCAATTCTGAGGAGACTGGATTTGTTCCCTCGGGAACGATTGCGTAGTACTCATCGCCAATCACCCGGAAGTTAATCGCTCCCGGCGCGGCCAGAAGATCCGGCACGATAATAAATCGGCGCACGTGCTCGCGCATGGAGTACCTGGCAGGCTGTTTCTTCTTTCCGCTCGCCGGGGCTTTCACGAGTACGCGCTCGGACGCCATCGTGATCGGCCGGGTGTGTAGATAGGTTAGTACCGAGCGAATCAATTCCGCCGCCGGTGGTCGCAGCCGATCGCCTTCGGCCTGGTACGCCCGCGTGTAAGCAACGAGTCGTTCATCTATTCCCGAGCGGCGATAAAACTCTCGCACCAGGGAAGCGAAGTCGAGCACTTCCAATATTCCACCGGGAAGGTCATCTGATCTCTCGGGTGCGTCAAGTGTGGGAGGTGGACCAAGCGTAAGCGCCAGCGAAACGTAACGTGCCGCCTGATCGGCAGCAGTGGCAGGCGCAGGGAGTTTGGTGCGTTCGTAAAACGCACGCAGCCGGGTACGAAGATCCGGATCCAGAGTCGCGAGGTCCTTTCTTACCTGACTGCGGAAAGCTGACGGCTGTCGACCGCTGGGGACCGAATCGAGGCCGGCCGCCTCCAGCGCCGCCATCATGATGATCAGTCTCGGGTCAGCGTGAAACTCCACACCATAGTCAGCCAGATCGAAGCCGGCGGTTGGTCGCTGCTGAACCTGTGCGCCGGAATGACGGGCAACCGGAGTGGGAGTGGGAGTTGGCGTGGCCTGCGAATAGGCAACACCGCTCGTCAACGACATTGTGGAAACAGTAATAACGACAGTAAGAATTAAGGGTAAATATTTCTTCATAAGATGCTTGGACAACAATAGGAACGACTTAGAGATGCGTTTGGCGATCGCACAGATGCCAGAACCACTCCCAAACTCGACGTGCTAGGGCGCCTTATGCCTTCGCTTACGATGCCTGCGCAACATCGACAATGTTAATGGATATGCCAGCACTGAACAAATCACCGAAAGCAGGGTGGCGCCCAGAGCAAAGGGTGCAACCACGTACCAACTCTGAATGAACATCTGGTTGTAATAGTCGCTGCTAAAGAGCCGTGGATTCTTAATTAACTCAACTCCCTCGGCCGGGATACTTAGCGGGCGGCCGAGCACAAACGCCCCGACCGCGTATGAGACCACAATGATCGGCACCAGCGTCAGGAACGGGTTATTTAGAAAAGTTCCCGCGTAGATGGCGATCTTATTGAAGCGGAACAGAAACGCGACCAGGGTAGCCGCAATCGTGTGCAGCCCAAGGAAAGGGGAGAAGGCGATGAAAACACCGATAGAAAAAGCGAGTGCCGTCCGCTCGGGTGGATCATCTATAGCGAGCAGACGGCGAAACGTGGCGCGAAACATAAAAAGTCTTGAGTTCCGAGTTTAGAGTTTCGAGTTTGGAAAGACAAACCCGAAACTCGGAACACGAAACCCGGAACTTTTATTTGAAGCTATTCAAAGCCTCAGCTTCGTTGTCGTAGGCGTCGAACACGGTCAGGAGTTTGGTGATTACAAGGAGATCCTGGATCTTGTCGGTAAGATTCAATAGCTTAACCTGGCCACCCTGCCTGCTGATTGTTGTGTAGTTCGCGATCAGTTCACCGATGCCGCTCGAATCCATATACTTAACGCCACCAAGATTGAGCAGGATCTTCTTCTTGCCCTCGTCGGCTAGCCGCCGCGTCGTGTCGCGCAAAGCTACGCTACCTTCGCCCATTCTAACGGGCCCGTTCAGGTCGAGGATGGTAACGTCACCTGCTTGTCGTTCCTTCAGCTCAAGCTCTGCCATAACTCAA
>JAMQPH010000514.1 GCA_023717605.1 Pyrinomonadaceae bacterium | reverse complement strand
ACCGGTAGTGAAACTGAACGCTTCACCTCACGCAAGGTGTCCAAATAGATATTTTCAATTTCGTTTCCGCTCAGATCCGCGTTAGTCGGGATGTAGTACACGTTCAGCTCGATCGCATCGGCTCCCGCTTCTTCCATGAGCGTTGCGTATTCGGTCCAACCACCCGCCGAGACTCCGTTCAGACTCCCGATGATCGGAATATCCACAGCTTCCTTGGCCCGTCGGATGAGATTCATGTATTCATCCGGCCAGACGTTATAGCTTTGCATTTCGGGAAAATAGCTAAGGGATTCCGCGAAGCTGTCTGTGCCACTCGTCAGATGGTGATCGACATAGAGACTGTCGAACGTTATCTGTTCTTCAAACAGCGAATACATGACCACGGCAGACGCGCCCGCATCTTCCAGACGGCATATGCTGTCCACATTGTGAGACAGCGGCGATGAAGAGGCTACAATGGGGTTTTTCAAAGCCATCCCCAGATAGTTGGTTGCTAGAGTCATGAGGGTTTTCCTATTTGGACGACTTCGCTGTGCTCCATCGCGGCCAATTGTTTGTATTGCTGCCAGCGACGTTGAACAGCCTGTTCGGCTTGACCCAGAAGAAACTTAGCCACCTCCGGATCGCTCTGCTGCAGCATGCGATAACGTCCTTCAGTATAGATGTAGTCCTTGAGCGGTATCTTCGGATCATTTGAATCGAGCTGGAACGGATTTTTGTTTTCCGCCTTAAGACTGGGATCAAAACGATAGAGTGGCCAGTGACCCGACTCGACGGCCAGCTTTTGTTGATGCATGCCCTTCGCCATGTCAATGCCATGTGCTATGCACTGGCTGTAGGCAATAATCAGTGATGGGCCGTCATGAGCTTCCGCTTCGAGAAATGCTTTGACCGTGTGCGTGTCGTTCGCGCCCATCGCTATTTGCGCGACATAGACATTGCCGTAACGGATCGCACTCATCCCCAGATCCTTTTTCCCGGTGCGTTTACCACCGGAGGCAAATTTCGCGACAGCTCCCAGAGGTGTTGATTTGGAAGCCTGGCCGCCGGTGTTGGAATAGACTTCAGTGTCCAACACGAGAATATTAACGTTTAGTCCGCTGGCCAGGACGTGGTCTAGTCCGCCATAGCCGATGTCATAAGCCCAGCCATCTCCGCCGACAATCCACACACTCTTCTTCACCAGCGCGTCCGCAACACTCAAGAGATCGCGGGCTTCATTTGGCAGAGCACCATTGAGCTTCGCTTTTAGGGCCTTCACCAACTCTCGCTGAATGTTGATAGCTGGGTCGGTGGATTGATCTGCGGTGAGAAGACTGTTTGCCAGTGCCTCACCAATCTCCTCACGTAGCCGACCTACCAAGTCCCGGGCGTAAGCAGTCTGATGGTCCAGCGCCAGCCTCATTCCGAGTCCGAACTCGGCGTTGTCCTCGAAGAGGGAATTGCTCCAGGCGGGACCGCGACCCTCTCGGTTGATGGTATAAGGCGTGGTTGGCAGGTTGCCGCCGTAAATGCTTGAGCAGCCAGTTGCGTTGGCAATGATGGCACGGTCGCCAAACAGTTGAGTCAGGAGCTTAATGTAAGGAGTCTCGCCGCAACCGGCGCAAGCCCCCGAAAACTCAAAGAGCGGCTGCAACAGTTGCACGTTTTTGACGGAGCCAAAAGTAAGCGCGCCGTTCTTGTTCACTTCCGGAAGCTTCAGGAAGAAGTCCCAGTTAACTCGCTCGCGCTCGCGCAATGGCAACTGAGGATGCATGTTCAGCGCCTTGCGTGAGACATTACTCTTGTCCTTTGCCGGACATACTTCGACACAGAGTCGGCAGCCGGTGCAGTCCTCAACTGCAACCTGAATTGTGTAGCGCTTATCTGGTAATTCGCGCCACTTTGCCGGCATGTGCTTGAAACCCTCGGGCGCCGACTCCAGATCGCTCTGGTCAGACACCTTCGCGCGAATCGTGGCGTGCGGGCAAACAAGAACGCATTTGCCACACTCGATACAAAGGTCCGGTTCCCAAACCGGTACGTCTTGCGCGATGTTGCGTTTCTCCCATTGCGACGTGCCCACAGGATACGTGCCGTCAACCGGGAATGCGCTCACCGGCAACTGGTCGCCCCGTCCAGCGATGATTTCGGCAGTCACGTTTTGCACAAATGCCGGTGCGCTTTCGGGCACGATCCGCGGCAGATCGAGGGTGTTTGTAACTTGAGCTGGAACAGAGACTTCGTGCAGGTGCGCAAGTGCGGCATCGACGGCCGCAAAGTTTTGTCGCACGACTGGCTCCCCGCGTTTCCCATAAGTCTTACGAATCGATTCCTTGATCTTGGCAATCGCTTCATCACGCGGGAGCACGCCACTAATCGCAAAGAAGCATGTCTGCATGATCGTATTTATGCGATTGCCGAGTTGTTTTTCCTTAGCTACTGCATAAGCATCAATTGTATGGACCTTGATCCGTTTGCCGATGATCTGCTCCTGGACTGAACGCGGCAGATGGTCCCAAACCTCTTCTGCTGAATGCGAACTGTTCAGCAGTAAAGTTGCGCCATCGACTGCCGCGCCCAGGACATCGTAAGAGCTTAGAAACTTGAATTGATGAACGGCAATGAAGTTTGCGCGCTGGATCAAATACGTACTGTGGATCGGACGGCCGCCAAAGCGCAGGTGTGAGACGGTCATCGCGCCCGCCTTCTTAGAGTCATAAACAAAATAGCCCTGAGCGTAATTAGGGGTCTTCTCGCCAATGATCTTGATCGAATTTTTATTTGCGCTGACTGTGCCATCAGCTCCTAATCCCCAGAACAGAGCGCGTACCTGATCGTCCGGTTCAGTGTTGAAACTCGGATCGAACGGAATGCTCGTGAGCGTCACATCGTCGTTAATTCCGATAGTGAAGTGGTTCCTGGGCTGCGCTTTCTTCAACTCGTCAAAGACAGCCTTACACATCCCTGGAGTGAACTCCTTTGACGACAATCCGTAACGCCCACCTATCACGCGAGGCATGGCGGGGGATGAACCATTTCCGTTTGCAGTGCTTTCACTCAATGCGGTGACGATGTCCTGATAGAGGGGTTCGCCAATGCTGCCGGGCTCCTTTGTACGATCGAGAACGGCAAGTGCTTTTGCGGAACGCGGCAAGGTGAAGATAAAATCGTCTCCTGAAAACGGGCGATAAAGGCGGACTTTCAATAGCCCGACTTTCTCGCCGCCCGCACAAAGAGCATCGACTGTTTCCTGTGCTGCCTCGCAGCCAGACCCCATCATCACAACCACACGCTCAGCGTCAGGGGCTCCTACATAATCGAAAAGGTGGTATTGCCGTCCGGTCAGCTGAGCAAACTTGTTCATCGTCTCTTCAACAATCTGAGGGGTTTGCAGATAGAAAGGATTTGAACGTTCTCTCGACTGAAAGAAAACATCCGGATTTTGCGCAGTACCGCGCATCACGGGATGGTCAGGCGTCAGGGCACGCGCTCGATGCTCCTGCACGAGGTGGTCGTCGATCATCGCGCGGATTTGTTCATCGGAGAGCTTTTCAATCTTCATTACCTCGTGAGAGGTACGAAATCCGTCGAAGATATGCAGGAAAGGAACCCGCGCTCGTAGAGTGCTTGCCTGAGCAATCAAGGCAAAGTCCATTGCCTCTTGCACTGAGTTGGCAAACAACATGGCCCAGCCGGTGGAACGAGTAGTCATCACATCGCTGTGGTCGCCGAAGATTGAGAGCGCGTGAGTGGCAACCGAACGGGCGGCGATATGAAACACGGTGCTGGTTTGCTCCCCAGCGATCTTGAACATGTTGGGAATCATCAGGAGCAAACCCTGACTGGAAGTGAACGTTGTCGTGAGAGAGCCGGTTTGCAGCGTGCCATGAACTGCGCCGGCCGCGCCTCCTTCAGATTGCATCTCGCGCACAATCGGAGTCATGCCCCAGATGTTTTCCTCATCCACGGTTGCCCAGGCGTCAGAGAATTCACCCATCGGCGATGAAGGTGTGATGGGATAGATGGCAATCACGTCGTTGGTCTTATAGGCTACGTGGGCAGCCGCTTCGTTGCCGTCAATCGTTACTTGTTGTGTATTCATTGCTGTGGAATCTCACCCAAAATTTCTAACTCGACTTGTGTAACATTACGCAAAAGATTCTTCGTCCCCGTGTTATCTGAACCAACCACTGGGATTGCTATACTTGTAGCAAATCTGAGACCTCAGAAAATGACCGACAAACTTTTGGTTTGCTATGGCGGAGGGTCCCCAAGGGAAAGCGACTAACTGAAATTTGTCCAATGGGGCGAGGCCTAACACAAAATCGGTCGCAGGCGGCTAGGGGAAACCGCCTGCGACCGAGAAAGCAAGCTCAGTAGAAGTGAGCTGCCAGGTGATCATGCGTTTACATCACCTTCACTTCGATCTGCCTGGGTATGGCCGCGACGTTTTTGGGCAGCGTGACCGTGAGCACTCCATCCTTGAACTCGGCAAGGATCTTTTTCCCTTCAATAAAGTTTGGCAGCGAAAAGCTTCTGAGAAACTCGCCGTAGTTGCGCTCAACCCGATGATAATTCTCTCGCTCGACTTTCGCTTCGAACCTGCGTTCGCCTCGCAGAGTGAGGACGTTGTTCTCCATGGTCACGCGAACGTCCTCTTTCTTCATCTCGGGCAGCTCCATCTTAAGCACGATCTCTTTCTCGGTCTCATAGATATCGCATGGTGGCAGCCACGGCGAGAACGGCAGATTGTCCTTCATCATCGGGGCGAACGTTCGAAACATGTCGAACGGCAGAACTCCGGTCGGTGGATTTAGAAAAGTTCCAGGTATCATGACTTGACCTTCCTTTCGAAGAAATTCAAAAAAGTTATCCGTGTCCCACCCGAGCAACTCCTGCCGGATTAGAGATGACGTGACGCAGACGAGCCGTCGGCGCCTCCGGTAATGTCCTTCTGCCATGGTCGGTAGACGACCAGGTCGGGATGTTCGTGTCGGAAGGACTGCGCTATGTAACAGTTCCAACAAACCGGCAGGTGCGTTTCCAGCACCGTCGAGAGGTTCTCGATAGTCACTCCACGCCATCTAACCAGCGTGCCCTCCGGGCTCATAAGAGCTGGTTTATGTTCTATCCAGTGAAGTTCCTCAAACGGTTTGCCACAGTAGACGCAATGCTTTCCGCGATACCATCGCATCAGCACGCCGCTAACTAGACATTGTCCGGGTGCTACGTCCAGATTTGTCAGGCACTCCTGTCCACACTGTTCTTTCAGTGGCCAGCGCCAGCAGTTTTCCAGTCGAATGTCAGGAGGACCTACAGTCGAAGTCATCGACGCATGGAGCGCGTCGATTTCAACGACTGCGGGCCTTCCAGTTTCAGGACAGGTAACAATCTTAGTGCCGCGATAATGGGAGTACGCGCGAACCAGCCACATCAAGCCGAAGCAAGAGGCCGAAGCTATTAGTGCTATGACTGTCAGATAAGCCGCGGTGTACATTTTAACCTCTGCTCATGGGCATCCTGCGATTGCGTGGGTCGCGCGTTTCTCCTCGATCTCCTTGATCCTGGCCCGAAGCCATTCTCTAACCTTTCGCTCCAGCTTCGCCTCGTTATCCCCGTTTTCCAGGTCTTCGATAGTTTCCCCGGCGTCATTCAAGGGAATGAAGTGACAGGGTACCTCGGCGGCGTGGTGCTCGGGGCTGACGAAATCGAGCAAATGGCATTCATTGCACGGATGGGCACGGTATGGATAACCGTAGTTGAGGCAGGTTAGGGAGTCCTGGAAAGCTGACTTTGGTTTCCACGGAGTGCGAACCGAACGACCATATCCGCCCTTATCGATGAAATCGAGCTCTTCTTTGAGGACTTCGAGTATGTCGCGATCGTCACAAGTCATGGCCAACCTCCAAATCTTCCCCGCCTAACTCTTGCAGCCTTGCCGCTGCTTTTCCTGAGTCTGTCTGGGTTATCCAACCGGCCTTCTCAAGTGCAATGCACATGCCGAGGGTTTTGGGTCGGAATCGCCAGCAAACTTGAGGTTGTGGGTGACTTTTGCTGCGCAAACTTCCGCAGGGTCTTGCGAGAAAGTGCTCAGCCAGAAGGGCTCTAGAATCCGTACTGTGGTTACTTTTACCGTGGCGTGGTTTTCAATCGATCACTTGAATCTTGTGAGGTGAGAGAGTCGCTCAAGCGGTCAGTCGAGTGTTTATTCTAC
>JAMQPH010000502.1 GCA_023717605.1 Pyrinomonadaceae bacterium | reverse complement strand
CGTTTGAAAATGCGCTGGCCGAAGTTGACCTAACCGGAGAACAGTTACTGAAACTCCTGAGTGTAGTCGTTTCCGGTGGGGATGCATTGTCGGGTGCACGCATCAAATACCGAATGAATGCCAATAACAGGCCGGAGGTGGTTAGCGCCCGTTTGCTCGATAGCCAGGGGAGGGAAATGGAGATCGATCCGAAGGTTACTTACTCTATCGTTACCATCGACTACCTTCTGAAACTTGGCAGTGGCAGGTATTCGATTTTGCAGGAAGGGAAAAACGTCAAGCCTCTTGGCGTAACAATTCGTGATGCGCTCATGGATTATGTGAAGGCTGAGAACGCCGACGGCCGTCCCATCAATTCAGCGTTAGATGACCGGTTTGTCCTGGCAGGTTCCGACGCTCCAAAGCCAGAGAGCCCAGAAAAATGATCACAAGAAGAAAGTTTCTGACCACGTCTGCGATCTTCGGCACCAGTCTGGTTGTTCGACCGTGGGATCTGGCATTTTCGTCTGGCAGTACAGCCGGATCATTAACCGATCCGCTCTTGCAATCCCGTCGCGGCGAAACGCTGATCACCATTCTGCATACAAACGACACTCACTCCCAGATCGATCCGCTACCTCCCAACGATGCACTCTATCCCGGCAAAGGTGGCGTGGCGCGGCGAGCAACGCTGGTGCAGCGCGTGCGCAAGGAGAATCCCAACACACTATTGATCGACGCCGGTGACGTCTTCCAGGGCACCCCTTACTTCAATTTCTACAAGGGCGAAGTGGAATACAAAGCGATGTCGGAGATTGGCTACGATGTCGGCACACTTGGTAATCACGAATTCGACAATGGTGTTGAAGGCCTGGCCGGGGCAATGCAATTTGCAAAGTTCGACCTGGTGTCGGCGAATTATGATGTGCGCGGGACGCCTCTTGAGAGCAAGGTCAAGCAGTATGTAGTAAGAGAAATTAAGGGCGTGCGCATTGGTTTGTTTGGGTTGGGCATCAGTCCGGTTGGGTTGATCACGCCGGCTAATTTTAAAGGAGTCACTTACCGCGATCCGGTGGTGGCGGGGCGCGAGGTTGTAAAGATACTGCGCGAAACCGAACGCTGCACGATGGTCATCGCGATGACTCACCTGGGCTACTATACTGAGCCAAGAGACGGAGCTATTGGTGATTCGCAAGTGGCCGCGCAGGTTGATGGCATTGACTTCATCGCTGGTGGTCACACGCACACGTTCATGGAAAAACCTGTGAGCGTAAAGCAGCCTTCCGGACAAGAGACTTTGATCTTTCAGGTCGGCAAGAGTGGCATATATGTTGGGCGTGTGGATTTCGTTATTCGAAGGGGCAACATTGTTGCGGCAGCAGGAAGGCTCTTGGATTTGCGTGATGAATCGTTGGTGTAAGCAGGTCAGTAGTAAGCTTTGTACTTAGCACAAAGCACCAAGCACCAAGCACCAAGCACCAAGCACCAAGCACAAACTACCCATTGACAACTGACCATGATGGAAGACTCCTCAACTCGTGACCGCATTCGAGCCCTTGTTCGAGAGGTGCTCGACAAAGCAGGTGCCGCCGAGCAAAGTGGCGAAAGCGGCCAGAGACTTCCCGCCTCAACCCCAGGTCGTTTTATCGATATCGCTCCCACAAATAAGGTGTCGGTAGACTCAAGTGTTACGCGCGACGAATCGTCGAAGATGGTCATTACCGAAGATGACGTACGCGGGCTGGAGCCGGGTGCGGTCCTTCGCATCGCCGAAGGTGCTCGCCTGACACCGCTGGCGGCGGATATCGTAAGCGACAAGAAGATCGAGGTAGTGCGGAGGATGCCGCGGCGCGGATCTAAAGCCTCGAGGATGATTGCCGTCGGCGCCGACCACGGTGGGTTCAAAATGAAAGAGGAGCTCAAGGGATTTCTGGGAGAGGCAGGTCATCGCGTCCACGACTTTGGCACCAATTCCGAGGATGCCGTTGACTATCCCGACTTCGCTCACGCTGTCGCTCGAGCGGTTGCCGACGGGACAGTAGATGTGGGAATCATCATCGACGGCGCGGGTGTTGGAAGCGCAATCACGGCAAACAAGGTCCCCGGCGTGCGTGCCGCCGCCTGTTATTCCGTTGCGGTCGCGCGCAACTCGCGCGAACACAACGATGCCAATGTGCTGACGCTCGGGAGTAAGACTATTACCAGTCTTGAAATGCGCGAGATAGTTTCCGCCTGGCTCGCAACCGACATCAGTGAAGATCGCCACCGCAAGCGAGTTTCGAAGATAGAAGCGATCGAGCGCCAGTATCAGCGTTAGCCTTCCGGTGTTTGTCAAAATGGGGAGCTGGAGCGAACCGGGCTCAACAGGAGCAGACACCCGGTCGCTACTCGCGGTTCTGCCAGAGCCCTGATGCGGGGTGATGATGTTAGAATGCTGGCGGACCTAACGCGGGGCTCTAAAAACCGGAGTTCCAGAATTCCATGCAACAATCACACAACGGCAACCTCGAACAGCTCATCGAGCAGATAACTGATGCCATCGTTGCGCGTCTTAATGGCGACGTCAGTGACCAGGCAAAGTTGTGTGGTTGCACTTCAGAATGTTTCGACCGATGTCCGGAGCGCATGCACCGGGTCGTAGATGCAGGAGCCGCACGTATCGGGCTGGTGCTTGGCGAAACAGCTTCGGCGCGAGATTGGGCGAGCCTGATCGATCATACTCTGCTAAAACCCGAGGCTACTGATAAAGACATCAAACGCCTGTGTGAAGAAGCCGCGCGTTACCGTTTCGCTTCCGTGTGCGTAAATCCCACCTGGGTAAGGGCAGCGTCCTGTAATCTGCAAGGGAGCGGCGTGCTGGTTTGCACGGTCATCGGCTTTCCACTGGGAGCCACTTTGTCAGACGTCAAGGCATACGAAGCGCGGCGGTCGATCTTTGATGGCGCGCGCGAAGTAGACATGGTGATAAACGTCGGCGCTTTGAAGAGTGGTGATGATTGTCTGGTCGAGCATGACATTCGATCGGTGGTGGAAGTTGCCCACGAATATGCGGCAACCTGCAAGGTAATTATTGAGACTGCGCTGCTCACCGACGAAGAGAAAGTGCGTGCCTGCCTGGCGGCAAAGTCAGCCGGCGCCGACTTCGTAAAGACTTCGACTGGTTTCTCCAAGGGCGGGGCAACGGTGGCCGATATCGCTTTGATGCGACGCACCGTGGGCTCTGAGCTGGGTGTGAAAGCGTCAGGCGGAGTCAAGGGTCTGGAAGATGCACGCAAGCTCGTTGAAGCCGGTGCCACACGCATTGGCGCGAGTGTCGGCGTGAAGATTGCGCAGGAGGCTGCCGGCAATAGACCAGCGGGCAGCAGCTCCACGGCCTATTAGTTTCACTCCCACAAACTTCCTACTACTAATAGACCACCGCTCAACAAACAGAACCATTTGCGGTAGCCAATGGATCCAGCACTCAGAACGAGCAGGAGCCACTCAACCAAAGCCGCATTCTTGGATCTTGGATGCTACCCAGTTAATCTTCTTAGCAGACTACTTCACCTCTTCCCGTTTTGAGTGGTGGGATCCATTGGCTACCACAAATGGTTCTGTGGGTTGAGCCCCGCTGCTCGTGTTGAGTGGCTCCAGCTCAGGCCAGTCTTGATAGTAACAAGGCTTTGCGTCTATTCTGCTTTCTGAAATTCCAACTCGAAATAACGGTAAGGAGAGATGCCCGCAAGCCGCAAACTGCTCGCAGTGATTCTCGGCGGAGGTGTCGGAACGCGCCTTTTTCCGCTCACCCAGCAGCGCTCCAAGCCCGCTGTTCCTTTGGGCGGTAAATACCGTCTGGTGGACGTTGCAATTTCCAACTGTATCAACTCGGATGTGCTCCGCATGTTCGTGCTCACTCAGTACAACTCGGCCTCACTCAACCGCCACATCGCTCAGACTTATCGCTTCTCGCATTTCTCAGATGGCTTCGTTGAGATTCTGGCCGCGGAACAAACACCAGAGAGTCCGCAGTGGTTTCAAGGTACCGCCGATGCGGTAAGGCAGGTTCTCCCGCATATTAGAGACTGGGGCATTGATACGCTGTTGATACTGTCAGGCGATCATCTCTATAGCATGGACTATCGAGAGTTTCTTGCTCGTCATCATGAGTCTGATGCCGATGTGACCGTTTCGGTGATACCAAGTGATCCGATCTCTGCCAGCGAATTTGGTTTGCTGAAAACAGATCAGAATGGACGGATAGTCGAGTTCAAGGAAAAACCCAAAGATAAGGAATTAGAGTCGATGCTGGTTGATACCACCACCCTGGGATTGAGTGCTGAGGAAGCACGCCGGCATCCCTTTCTGGCGTCGATGGGAATTTACGTTTTCAAGTATGACCATTTGGAACAGTTGTTGGCTCAAGATCCGGAGTGGGTTGATTTCGGCAGAGACGTTATCCCGGGAGCCATAAAGTCAGGAAAGGTGCAGGCCTTCGTTTTCAACGGTTACTGGGGCGACATCGGAACCATCTCCGCATTCTATCGGGCTAATCTGGATCTGACTTCCAAGATTCCGAAGTTCAATCTATTTGATGCCGAAGCCCCGGTGTATACGCGAGCACGATACTTGCCGCCTTCAAAGATCGAACAATCAGAGATCCAGGATTCGATCATGAGCGAGGGCTGCATCATTAGTGGAGCGAGAATAACCAACTCGGTCGTTGGCTTGAGAAGTCGCATCTCCAAAGGTGTTCATCTCGACGCTTCATTCATGATGGGCGCCGATTACTACCAAACGATTGAAGAGATGCATGCTGACTCGGCCATCGGACTGCCGCGGGTAGGAGTCGGAGAGGGCACAACTATAAGGAAGGCTATCATTGATAAGAACGCTCGCATCGGAAGCAATGTGCGCCTGCTAAACGAAGAGGGAATTCAAAACGCGGATGGTGATGGTGGATCCTTCTACATTCGTGATGGAATCATCATCGTTCCGAAGAATGCTGTCGTTAAGGATGGTACTGTGATTTGATTTCCCGAAACCCGCAAGTGGAAATTCTGCAACGCATGCCGCTTTGACTGGGTCTTGAGTGGAGAATCCGAAGACGTGGCTATTGGTTGGGGTAAATCTTTCGAAGACCAGGTCGAGGAAGGGAATCAGCGCTTGTCCGCCCACGAGCGAGAGGTGAGGTTGCCGCTCGAAGCTCGCGTTCGGCTTCAGAAACTGGAGTCGCTTAAGCTCTCGCGGTCACGAATGTTGCAACAGCTGGAACGTGCCAGGCACAGCGCGCACCGCGAGGTTCTTATGAAAGGACTACGCGCCATTGAGAAGGAGATTGAGGAAATCCTCGCGTGACTGGTCACGTGCCAGGCCTCAGGTGATACCTTAACTGAATGCAATCCCCCGGTCTGTCTCACCTCTGCTTCCGACAGTAATGCTCTGTCCACCCGAACAGCACTTCAGGTATCACATTAAATGCCCAAAGCTAAACCCGCCACACGTGAATATCATCCGGCAAAAATCCGGAGAGCCCCAACTGCCCGCAAGGGTTCCGCAAAAGTACCGACAGTTAAGATTCCCAGGGATACGGGAGCTGAGCTGGATTTCAATGGCCGAATCGTCAGACTGACGAACCTCAACAAGTTGTTCTGGCCGGAATTAGGAATCACCAAACGTGATCTAATCCAGTACTACGCCGACGTTGCGCCCGCGTTGCTCCCGCATCTCGTCGACAGGGCAATGGTGATGAAGAGGTACCCGAATGGCGCTGCGGGGGATTTCTTCTTCATGAAGCGCGCTCCGGAACCACGGCCGAGCTGGATTGAGATCTGTAGTATTGAGCACTCGTCGGGGAACATCATCGATTTCCCAATGATTCAAGATGTTCCCTCTCTGCTCTGGCTCATCAATCTTGGCTGCATCGACCTAAATCAGTGGTATGCGCGGTGCGACGACGTGGACCGCCCAGACTATCTGCACTTTGATTTAGACCCAGTGCCCGGAGCAAATTTCAAGAAGGTTGTGGAGGCGGCACTGCTCATAAGGGAGGGCCTCGAGTCTCTCAAGATTTCCTGTTACGCGAAGACCACCGGCTCGAAGGGTATACACGTTTACGTTCCTATCGTGCGTGGCCCGACCCAGAAACAGGTGTGGAGCTTTGCCAAGGAGTTTGCTCATGCACTGGCCGCGCAGGTGCCGAAGCTGCTGACGGCCGTCTACAAAGTTTCTAACAGACCCAAGGGAAGGGTGTTGGTCGACTACAACCAGAACTCATGGGGACGGACATTGGCTTCGATATATTCAATCAGACCAACACCTCGGGCCTCAGTTTCGACGCCAGTGACGTGGAGCGAGCTGGAAAAGGGAATCAAGATCGATGACTTCCGCATAGACAACGTTCCCGCGCGCGTGCGCAGGCTCGGTGACTTGTGGAAGCCACTGCTCGCCAAGGGTGGGAGGTTTAAGCTTGAAGCTTATCTTTAAGTCTTACGTTAACGTCGTCCCCGAGGTGATACGGAGGCTTGCTTGGCAAGCTCAAATTTTTGGGCGCTTCAAAGAATTGATTGACGTAACACTTCAAAGGTCGGCGAGCAGACAGTTGATGTTTCTTGTTAACGGCTCCGACAGGTTAGAAGGAAGGCAGTCCGCTTCAGGGCTAAGGAAGGTCTGATTTGAGATGTCACAGCTGGACTCGCCCTGGCCAACAGTTTGGACTATCGGCCATTCGACTCGCGCTGGCGCCGACTTCATCCACATTCTCAAGGCACATCACATCGGCACTCTGGTAGACGTTCGGAGTTTTCCCGGATCGCGACGATATCCACAGTTCAATAGCGCCGAATTGTCAGAGTCTCTCGCAGCTGCGGGAATTACCTATCACCATCTTCCAACACTTGGCGGAAGACGCAAGCCGTCGCCGGATTCAAAGAACACTGCATGGCGAAACCCTTCATTTCGCGCGTATGCCGACCACATGGAAACGGCAGAGTTCAAACAAGGAATCAAAGAATTGCTTGAACTCGCGCGCAAGAGCAGGACGGCAGTCATGTGTGCTGAGGCGGTCTGGTGGCGATGTCATCGCAGTCTGATAGCAGACTATCTGAAAGCGCTAGGGTCGACCGTTATCCATGTGAGTGACGAGAAGCGGACCGAGACTCACGCTTACACAAGCGCGGCGCGAATCATTCACGGGCGACTGTCATACGAGGGGTTGTTCACCGAAGAACAAGGTAATAGTAAAACTTGAGGTAATAGTTGAAGTGAGACTCTACTTATTGCTGTGCCAGATCTTGGCCTTCTGGCCCTTCTTGCGTCGCTTGACGCCGGTACGTGGGGGCACTTGCTTGGGATCTCCGGTCGAAGCCTTTTTTATGTTACCGCCTTCGTCTTCGGCAATCTCGGCCAGAGTCCGCCGGGTCAGAATTGATGCAGGAGCAATCTCAGTGACTTCCTCTTCGGTGGTGTAGTAATCCCGATGTTTGAGCAGGAGCCACTGTCGATCCCTGGTCCTGACGAGTACCCAGGAACCTTTAAGCTTCTTACCGTTGAGGGAAAACTTTAACTCGCCCTTCTGCAGCGCCTGGGAGACATCATCGGCATTCTCGGGCTTGTAGGTTCCGTAATCCCAGACCATCACTGTGCCCCCACCATATTCCCCCTCGGGTATCACACCCTCAAACTTGGCGTAGTCTACTGGGTGATCCTCGACCTGCATTGCGAGCCGCTTGACCGTCGGATCAAGGGAAGGTCCTTTGGGAACCGCCCAGGACTTCAACACACCGTCGACCTCGAGCCGGAAGTCGTAATGTAGCTGTGTCGCTCGGTGCTTTTGAATAACGAACATCCGCCCAGTCCTCGTGCGTTTTTCCTTCGGACCGGGTTCAGGAGTCTTGTCGAACTTGCGCTTCTTCTTGTATTCGGTGAGTGCCATGCTTCTTCTAATAACTTAAGGTGATGCCTTAACTATTTCAAAAAGTGCACATTTCTAATAAGTTAGGCCGGTGCAACTTCCCCAGGCGTTTCCGGCGCTGACTCGAACAACTCAGGTTGCACCGGATCTAATCCCAGGACTTCGCGAACCCGCGCAAAACTTCTTCGATGGATGGGCAAGGCACCTAATTCTTTGAGAGCGCGGCAATGCTCAGGTGTTGGATAACCCTTATGAGATGCGAAGCCATATCCGGCGTAGGTCTTATCCAGCTCGAGCATGTACGCATCGCGCGTGGTCTTTGCAATTATGGAAGCTGCTGCAATGCTGGCTGACAACGCGTCCCCTCGAATGATGCCGCGTTGAGGTGTGGGGCAGTTTGGTATTCGACGGGCATCAACAAGAACGAAATCGGGAACGGAGCTCAGACCTTGAAATGCCCGCTGCATTGCCAGTAATCCGGCGTGGTAGATATTTATTCGGTCGATTTCCTCAACTTCAGCAAACCCAAATGCCCAGCAGACAGCGTCTTGTTTGATTTGCTTCGCCAACTCTTCCCGGGTCTCTGCGTCAAGGATCTTCTTCGAATCATTGAGGCCGCGAAGTTTGTAATTGCGCGGGAGAATAACCGCTCCCGCCACAACGGGACCCGCCAGCGGGGCCATGCCTGCTTCGTCCACACCTGCGACGAAACTATAGCCTTCGGTCCATAGCTCAATTTCAAATCGCAGCAGCGAGTGCAGACGCTGTCCCTCAGAGCGGTTACTCCGCCAACGCTCCCGAATGCGTTTAGCAAGGTGTTGAGCTCCCTGCCGCCGATCTGTTTCGAGCGCCTCGACAAGTCCTTTTGGCACAGGTCGAGCGCGATCGACGAAGAGAGCTTTTAGTTCAGGAATCGGTTTTTCCAGGAGCGCTTCTAATGACTGCATGTTAACGCGTTAGGTATTTCAGCTATAAAGTCTAACCTAAGCTTTGATACTCGGGTCAGAGTTTGTTCAGATTCCTAAAACGACGATGCTATTCTAAAACGAAATTAGCTATTCGGACGAACGTAAGAATAACATAAGCTGTTTTTTGAACTGGCCACCCTTTATGGAAAACCTTCCCTCGAGAATTTCACAAAGTGATCCTCCAAGCCTGTGGTTCCGCCTGATGGGACTCTTGCCGCTAATATTTTTCTTAGCTCAGGCAACTCACTACTGGAGAATCAATGAGCTGGGACACATGTTCTGGATGTGCAATATCGGAAACCTGGTGTTGGCGGTCGGACTTTTTCTTAATAACGCGCTGCTGATCCGCGTGGCAGTTATCTGGATGTTTCCTGGTCTGGTGGTCTGGTTAGTGTACGTTGCGCTTGCATGGGGAATGTTTCTGTCTTCCACACTGGCACATGTGGGTGGACTAATCGTAGGAATCTTCGCAATTAGAAGAGTGGGAATGGATCGCTCCGGATGGCGATATGCTCTAGGTTGGTATCTCCTGGTCCAATTTCTGTCGCGGGTGTTGACGCCAGCTAACTTGAACGTGAACGTCGCCCACGCCGTCGGCCCTGGATGGCAGCAAACGTTCAACGCCTACTGGAAGTTCTGGCTGGTATTGACTCTTCTGACTGCGATAGTCCTATGGATGATTGGAACTGTGCTGCGGCGGATTTGGCCGGCCAATCAAACGACAACTTCAATTTTCAGTGTCCCACGAAAATCTAGCGTCGGGTAGTTTCTCGATATGTCGGATTCGGTTCTTCTTCGTCTGGGCGACTTCGATCAAACTTGAAATGAGGTCACACAACTCACCAAGGCGAGTGGGTTTTGTCATGTAGCCCTGGGCTCCGGCCCCGAAGGCCATAATCTTGTCAGCCTCATAGGCGGCCGCGGAGTAGAAAATAATCGGCGTATGAGGATCGAATTGTCGGATCCCTACGCAGAGATCTACTCCAGAGCCATCAGGTAACCGCGAGTCGAGCAGAAACAGGTCAAAATTCTGCTGCCGCGCTAGTTGCAATGCGGTGGCGATGGTCTGAGCCGAGGTCACTTCGTAATTGCGACCTTCCAAAACCAGAGTCAACAGATCACGCGTGTCGTCGTGGTCCTCGACGTAGAGAATTCGATACTTACTCAGCTGTCACCTCGCTTAAAACCGATGTACGCGAACAGGATTGGATCGGGATGTGATTGGTTCTAAGAGGGACCGCGGAAGTCTCAACAGTCTATCACGGCTAAGGGACGACGACTACGGCACCTGCTACCTTTGAGCGGAATCTACCCAGCTAATCAACCGCTGTCTGTCCGCTTGCAGACACGAATTTACCAGTTGACGCAGAGACCTATCAAGGCTTTTGTTTTCCCGGCCAAACCGGCCATCGGACGTCGCTGGGCAACATCAAGCGCCCGGGTGAGTTTGATGGTCCGTTCAGACGAAGCTGTGGCCACCCAACGGAGTCTAAAATTATGTGTCCTTGACGACACATATTTCACACAACCGCAGGGGTATATTGGCGTTAATCGAACAAAGGGAAGGTTTTTTCTGATCCTGCGGGCCGCTCCTGAAGCGGCTCGCTTCTTCTCAATAGTCAAAAACACTACTGTATCTCTTGCCCGATATTCGATCGGTCCCATACTCTCTCGTTTAATGGATCGATCTATCCGAGATGAGACTTAGAACCCTGCGTTTTGTTGGCCTGGTGACCGCGGTTGGCCTGGTGTATTTGCTAGCGGCAGGGCTTGGGCTGTCGCTGGCTTCCGTTCACACGAATGTTTCGCCGGTCTGGCCACCAACGGGCGTTGCCATTGCCGCCCTACTGCTCTACGGACGTTTCCTATGGCCGGCAATTCTTCTCGCTGCGTTTACAGCAAATCTCTGGACCGGAGTCTCAATTCCCACCGCCGGAGGAATCGCTTTGGGCAATACGTTGGAAGCTGTGTTGGCGATCTCTCTGCTAAGGCGTGGGAAGGCATTCGACACGGCGTTGGATTCAGTGTCAGACGTTCTTCGTTTTCTCCTTTATGCAGTGATACTGAGTCCAACTGTTAGTGCAACTATAGGAAATATCAGCCTCTGTCTCGGCGGAGCTGCAGCCTGGAATCAGTTTGGACATTTGTGGGTGACCTGGTGGCTGGGGGATGGATTTGGCGCTCTCGTGGTTGCTCCCTTTCTTCTGGCCTGGAGTTCGACATCACCTCACTTACCGTTTTCAAGATCACTTGCGGAAGGTGCTCTGCTGCTGCTCCTTCTCTTTGTAACAGCAATGGTTATTTTCGGGGGCTGGTTTCCCGGTAGCGTCAAGGACTATCCGCTCGAACATCTTTGTCTGCCCCTTCTTGTTTGGGCAGCTTTGAGATTTGACCAACGCGTTTTGACCGCAGCTGTGATCACGCTGGCCGGTGTGGCCCTGTGGGGCACGTCGCGGGGATACGGACCATTCGTTCACGGTGGTCCTAATGAGTCGCTTCTGCTCCTCCAAGCTTTTGTGGGAGCGAGCACCCTGATGGCCCTCATCCTCTTTGCCGTAATCAGCGAACAAAAAGAAGCTAAGGCGGAGAAACTAAATCTCGCGGCGGAGCTGCGACGACATCGGCAACGTGTGGAAGACATCGTAGCGCACGTTCCGGGAGTAGTCTGGGAAGCCTGGGGTAAACCTGATGAGGCAACCCAGCGAATTGATTTCGTGAGCAGCTACGTCGAGAAGATGCTTGGTTACAGTGAGCAGGAGTGGCTATCAACGCCAAACTTTTGGCTGGCAATTGTCTGCGAAGAGGATCGCGAGCGAGCTGGGAAGGAAGCGGCCGCGATTTTCGCCTCACGCAAAGGTGGGATCAGTCGTTTTCGCTGGATGACCAAGGACGGACACGAGGTATGGGTTGAGGCCCAGTCTGTTGTGGTCTGCGACGACGATGGTGAGCCGTTGGGCATGCGTGGCGTGACGATGGACATAACTCCCGCTGTTCGTGCGGAGCATGAGCGCACCGAGCTCTTGCGTCGCGAGCGAGAAGCGCGCACCGATGCCGAAGAAGCAAATCGATTGAGAGATGAGTTTCTTGCAACGGTGTCCCATGAACTGCGTACCCCACTGAACGCGATCATCGGCTGGTCGCGATTGTTACATTCGGACCAGTTGGACGAGCAAGGCCGAAAGCACGCGCTGGAAGTGATTGAGCGCAATGCCTGGGCGCAGAAGCAGATCATCGAAGACATGCTGGATGTATCTCGGATCATCACCGGCAAATTGCGCATAGGTCTTGCGCCAATCGAGCTCTCGATCGTCCTGCAATCGGCAATTGATGTGATCCAGCCGGCGGCCGACGCGAAACAGATCAAAATCCGGGCTGTGGTCCATTCGCCGGGTTTGTGTGTGAATGGGGATGCCGAACGGCTGCAGCAAGTGGCTTGGAATCTACTCTCGAACGCAGTCAAATTCACGAAGGCGGGCGGCCTTGTCGAAGTTACTCTACGAGAGACCGGGGGTCAGGTAGAGATCAGCGTGGCGGACAACGGCCCCGGGATTGCGCCGGAATTCCTGCCTCATATCTTCGAGAGATTTAGCCAGGCCGATAGTTCAAGTACGAGACGACACAGTGGCCTGGGATTGGGGCTAGCCATCGCGAGGCATCTCGTCGAGCTGCATGGAGGTACCGTCAGGGCGGAAAACCGTGAGAACGGACCCGGAGCGATACTTACAGTTACGCTTCCGGCGCTGGCAGGCGCCCCGTCAATTGCGGCGGTGAGTTCGGATCAAGTGTAGTCTTACTCTGAGTGCTAGCGGTTGCCTCAGCTTCTCTTCTGCACCGGTTCTTCAGCAAACTTCCTGCGCGGAACAGGCGCGGGTTTTTGGGCGGTACTACCCTGGCCGGCGGAACGCGGACCACTAAACACGTAACTGTCGCGAGCTCGAACAGCGAGATTGGGTTGATTTACTCGCACTCGAACCTGCCGCCGTTGACCTTGTTGCGGCGGTCTCTTCGGATAGAAGCCCAGACTATATTGCCGTCGGAGCTCTTCGGCAACAGTGGCGAAAGCGGAAGCAAGATTACTCGTTGAATCAGCCTGAAATTGTCTGGCGCCGGTCCTCTCAGCGAGGTCCCGTAGATAGCGATTGGCTAGTTCGTAGTCGCGTCGGCTCATGCCTGGTCCGCCCCCGCGACCAGAGCGGCCTCCGCGACCCATCCCACCCAGAATCTGGATCAGGATATCGGCCGGTGAGGTTGGCACCCGTCCCGTTCCTGGCCAGGTCGACCCGCCACTATTCACAACATCCGAGTAAGTGTCGTACTGCACAGGATAAATTAATGCGTCAACCTCTTCTGCGTCGCGGACATTGTCGGCGTAAGATGCGCGCCGGCTGGTTGTATCAACTCCGTCAGTGAACAAAACCACAGCCTTTTTACCTGAGAGCTGATTCAGCCGTTGGTTGATCACGAGGTCAACCGCTTCGTACAGCCTAGTACCGCCGCCTGTTCGCGTACGGAGAATAGCATCACGTAGTCTGCGTCGATCACCGGTGAACTCAGATAGAATCCTTACCTCGTCGTCGAATGAGACGATCATTACCTGATCGCCGGGCCGCAACTGGTTTACAAACGTGATAGCGGCGTCCTGGATGTCTTCGATCCTGAATCGAGTTGAGCCGCTCGTATCGATCATTAACACCACAGAAAACGGTTTATCTACAGAGGCAAAAAAGGCGACCTCTTGCTCGACCCCGTCTTCCCAGAGGCGGAAATCCTCCTTGGTAAGATCGGGAATGTACCTACCGTTGCGATCCGTAACGCTCACCGGGAGAGTTACGAGCGTAGTGTCAACCCGAATGACGTCACCGGCGCCAACCTCTTCTGGCCCGCTATTTATTGTCGGAGACGTTGCTTTCTCTTGCCCTGCAGTCGTACTTGTGCCACCAAGCACCGGCGGGCGAGACGGAGTCGAGGTGCTTGGCGCCGAAGGTTTAGGATTCTGTCCTACACGACGTTCCCGCGTCTGGGCGGTCAGAGGATTGACAAAAGCGACGGTGAATAGGAAGAGGAGGAGTAAGCAAGTGAGAGTTTTGTTCATGGGATAAACTCCTGTAAAGGCGCGAACACGCTTGGATGCACAAGCACTAAAAAATAGATGCTTGCCGATACTTACCGGAGGGAGAGATGAACTGTGCCTAAGATACGCCTAAGGTCTGGGTTCCGCAAGCGATTGCCCCGTTCGGCAAGATGATTGGCGTACGACGGGCTCGGAAACTTGGCCCCTCAGTTCGAACGCGGTCTAAGCGCGTTCCAGATGAAGGGCAGCGTGCCCCAAGTCTGGCCGCGATGCTGGGGCCGAAAGGCGAAAAGGACGATCTGCCCCTTTCCCAGAGGAGCTTCGGCGAGGGCGATTTGTCCCTTCAATTTGTCTTCGCCCAGGAGCCAGCCTGAGCGCAGCAAGTTTTCCTTTGTGTAGCGAGCAATAACACGGACCTTGGGGTCAGTTGACTCAAACGCCGAGCTATTTATGAAGTAGGCATCAACATTGCGGGCCAGGCCACGAGCGAGAGTCTGGGTGTTATCCACGTCTAGAGAAACCACAGAGCCGGGACAATAAAAGTCGGATGATCGCAGTCCTTCAAGGGCGTTTCGCAACGGTAGACTGAACTGTTTGATCGGCAATTCACAGGCAGCGTCAAAACAGACAAGCGTGCCCCCATCTTCTACGAAGCGCTTCAGCTTTGCTACACCTGCCGCCGAAATACCGCCAGTGAATTCCTCGGGGTAAGTTCCCGCGGGATTGCCTTCGATGATCTCGCGGGACCGTTGAGAAGGCAGAATAATGGCTTCATACTTCGCCGAGAGATCCTCTTGCCGCAAGGCGGCATCGCGCACAGAGCTGTAGGGCACGTTGAAGCTATCGAAGATGAACCGCGTCCAACCCTCGTCCATGTTTGACATCGAGGGCCTGTAGATCCCAATTCTTATCGATCCCCGGGGCTGGCCCAGGGGGTTCACAATCGGAGAGGAGTCTGCGGTTTTCAACGGAAGCCCCAGATCTTTACGAACTGCATTAGCATCGCGCACCATTGACAGCCGGCGATCAGCGACCGCTTCCTGGATGGCGGTTACTGCCGGCGCATCGACACCTAACTGCATGGACAATGTCCATCCAGCTACGTCATATGGACGCTCTGCTTCGCCCTGTGAGTTAGTCCGATTTGGATAGATCTGTGGTTCCAGCAAGGTCAGGACATTTCGTCTCTGTGGCTGAGCTAGAAACACAATGTAGCTGCTGGTTGGAACTTCGTGAAATCCCGACGTGTGGGCAATGATCCTTCGGTAACTTCCCAGCTTTTCGGTCGCAGAGTTTGTGCGTTGCAGAACTTGCGGTCCATAGGAAGCATGCAACTCCCGATCGAGTCTGTGAACCTCGATGCCCTGCTCGATTAGAGCGGTAACTAACTTCGCGACTGACTCATCGCGACCCTGTCCAGCAGGAACCAGATATGCAATTGGCTCTTCAGGCGCTGCGGTCGCCGTCGCACTCTGACGGCCCAACTCATAAAAGTTTCGCAGATACTCGGTTCGGAATTTGGCTGCCATTCCGAGTACCGAGCGGACCGCGATCAATTCCATGTTCATTATCTCTCGCGGCCGCCATTCGCCACCGGGCCATGGATCGGGAAAGTTTGTTGCTGCTTCGAGCGCGTTTCGCATGCCCCGCGAAGTGGATCGGGCAAGCTGCTCGCGAGTTACTGTTGTGGGAGTCATGAGCTTGGCGCTGGCAGCCTCGGAAAGAATACCGACGGAGTTATGAAAGTACGGGGCGGTACGAAAACCACCATGCCACCACGTATCATAGGTGGAGTTTGTAATCACGCCCTTCGTACCGGCAGCCTGCAAGTCAGCAGCGATCTTATGACCGATCAGCCCGACTTGCCGCAAAAGCAGAGGCGAAATATTTGGATTCGCGGGATCGAAAAACGGAGGAATGAAGAATCGCGATCCATTAGGTCCTTGCTGATGGATGTCATAGACAATCTGCGGAAACCATTCCCTCCAGAACATGCGCGTAATAGCCTGCGTTTCTTTTAGGTTAAGCATGAACCAATCGCGATTGTCATCGTGCCCCGCGTAGTGATGATAGAGTTCGGGCGGTTCCTTCCCTTCGAAGGGCGTTCCCAGTGTTTTGCGGTACCAATTAGCGACAATATCGATACCGTCCGGGTTAGAAGACGGAATTAGTAGCAGAATAGTGTTCTGGAGCATCTCCCGAGTCTCCGCGTCTTGAGCGCTGGCTAACTCAAAAGCGAGTTGCATCGACATCTGGGAGGCAACAATCTCGGTCGAATGGATTGAGCACGAGACGGCGACAACCACTTTGCCGTTGCGGATCAGGCGATCGCGTTCAGCGGCAGTTGCTACATTACGGGGATCTGCCAGCTTCTGCTGAATCTGCTTGTAGCGGTTGAGCGCGAGTATGTTTTCGCGAGCGCTAATCAGGGCGGCAATGATGGGTCGCCCAAGTGTCGACTGCCCGATCGTTTGGACAAGCACGCGGTCGGAAGCCTTGTCCAATCCTGAAAAATAGTCTGTAATCTGTTTCCAGTCCGCAATCGTTCGATCATCACCGGGGGTAAACCCGAGCACCGAGCGCGGCGACGGAGCTGTTATTCGCGCCGCAGCAGGTCTCTGGGCATAGACCAGAACTCCAGGACTGGAACCGATTACAACGACAAAAAGAGCGAGACACGCCATCCGCAGCGTCTGATGAGACATTCCGAGAACCCTTCGCAAAAGTTGTTCAATGAGAGTGCTGTGACCTCGGGGTCGAATATGGCCGAGTCTAGCATAAGTGGCCGTCTCAATATCGCAGGGCGGCTTCACTATTGGTGGTCCATGTTTGTTGCCGGCGCTCTCTTAGTTATTATTGGGATACCAGTGCTGCTTGTATCATGGCTGATGGGAAAGCCTGAGCTCGTCTATCCCTGGGCGCTTTTTGGGGGACGCAACTGGCTACGATTAAGTGGCATGAAGGTCTCAGTGAAAGGCGCCGAGTTTCTCGATCCGAAGCAAACGTATGTTTTCATAGCCAATCACCGGTCTTACCTCGATACAGCTACACTTTTTGTCTATACCGGAAGGCGAATCGGACTGCTGGCTAAGAAGGAGCTGCTGAAGGTACCGATCCTGGGATACGGCATGGGCTTCGTGAACATCATGGCCATCGACCGCTCGAATCGTGAAAGAGCACTTGAAACAACTACCGCGGCAACAGAGCGCATTCGATCAGGAATCTCGTTCGGGGTCTTTGCTGAGGGGACGAGGGCGAGACCTGGTCAGTTTCTGCCGTTCAAAAAAGGCGCATTCTACATGGCTGTTCAGGCGGGCGTTCCAATTGTGCCGGTCGCAATCAAGAACACGGATGTGTTAATGGGCAAGGGAACCGGGCAGTCGCAGCCGGGCACAATCGAGTTCGTGCTACTTCCACCGGTAGCTACAACCGGGCTTTCATCTGACGAAGATGTGCAGGATCTGGTTAAACAGATCCATACAGCGATCGGCCTTGAGTTAGGGGTGGCCGACCCAGGGTAGGCCTAAAAGACCTTGCACCTTGTTTAAGGCTTTGGCTTGGGAGGAGGCGGCGGCTTCACTTCCTGGGTCGGAAGCTCATCACCGTCAACTTCGATTACCTTCACATCCGCGCGTGCCGGCGCGAAGTCCGAGTAGCGCACCTTCATTCGAATGTGTAGTGGTTGTCCGTTGTCGAAGATTAGCTCCTCGTCTGCATAGGTATAGGTTGGAAACCAATAGCGGCCACCAATTTGTTCGCGATAAGTCTCGACTACGGGAAACTTGTTAATCTTAGTCTCGGGGATTCCTTTGCCCTTAGTCTTAACAATCTGCAGATCCTGATCGTCCACCCAGACGCGACCGACAAACAGGCGTTCCTTGATCTTCTTTGGGTCGGGAACTACCTTAGGTGTCACTTCAAAGACATACAGATTTAGCTCATCGATCTTCTCTTTTCCAACATACTTAATGTTGTATTTGTCTATCTTCGACGGCTCCAGGGCAAACGGCTGAATTCCCCCAAGGTCTTCCAAATCCTCCGGCGTCACGCCGCCGAACGAGGGCATCGGGAAAAAGCTAATCTTCTCATAGCGGTTTCCCTGATCATCAAAAGTGAAGCTGGAAACGCGACGATACTCACCTGTAACTTGTCCCCCCATACCTAAGCTTTGGATCATTGCGTCACGCTTGAAGGAGTAGAGGTTTAGCGCCTTTCGAAACTCAGTTTCCTTGGCGGTAAAGGCCCTGACGATACGGTCGATCTCAGTCTGACTCAGCGTGTCTGAAGTGGCGGCCGCATTCTGGGCGAGTATCGTTGCGCCAGGCATTAGACATGTCGCGATAACCAGAAGAATTATCGCCATCGGGAAGCTTTTTCTTGGCATTTCTTCAATATCCAGCTACAAAGACCACGTTAAGAACAGCCCTATGCAGAGGTTGCAAGTGAACACCCCTCAGATGCTTACCCAGAAGTTCCTGTTGCCAGGGGAAAGCCCTGGGCGCGCCCGCCGGATGTCGGGTAGTTGCCGCAGCCGACTTTGTTATTGCAAAGTTCCTTGCACATAGTGTAAAGTGCGCTTCAATGAATAAGTTACGCTTTGCTTTCGCCCTTTTATCCAAGCTGACGCCAAAATCCATTCTGGTCAGCCTCAGAGCTCAGATCGACGGGCGGAAGTGAACAAAAGCTAAGTTCTTAAGGGTCCTCACGTCGGTGATGAGCAGTGTCAGTGATTCCCGTGAACCTACAAGCGCTCACGCGCGAGAGCAACGCCGAGCGGCCGGGTTGCTACATGGGAAACGGCGCTATATCAAGCTTTGGGAGGAGCTTGATAGAAGCTATTAACCGATGATGTGCGCGGTGACATTGCCGCTCCTTCTGGGCGGAGTGGCATCCTGATCGCCGCGCACACCCCAGCATCTTCTAAAGAGATGCTTCGAGCATGACCCTCCAACACGTAACAAACTTCCCGAACTTACTGCCGGCTGAGACCTTATCTCAGTCTATGAACTCAACCGCCACATTCTTAGGGATAATCCCCCGCTCAAAGCCGTCCGAGAGCAGGCGAGCAACCGCTTCACGTCCGCGCTCGGTGTAATCGAGCGTTAGATCGTTGACCCACATCGCCACGAAGCGATCGGCGAGCTCCGTATCCATCTCCCTGGCAAACTGCATAGCGTACTGCAAGGCATCTTCCCGATTGTCCAGTGCGTAACGAATGCTTTCGCGGAGTGTCTTGGATACTTCTCGCATTAGATCTGGTCCCAAGTCGCGCCGGATTGCGTTTCCACCCATGGGCAAGGGTAAGCCGGTTCTTTTGTGCCACCACTCACCCAGATCCATAACCTTGTGAAGACCGATTGATTCGTAGAAGAGCTGTCCTTCATGAATCAATAGACCCGCATCGCAACGTCCCTCCTGCACGACGCCAATAATTTCATCGAAGGGCACGACTTCATATTCGAAGTCCGGGTTGAAGATTCGCAGGGCCAGGAAAGCGCTGGTCAATGTTCCTGGTACGGCGATTTTAAGACTGGATAATTGTTCTGCTTTGGCTGGTTCCCGTGACACCACCACCGGCCCGTAGTTTTCTCCAATTGATGCACCGTGAGGCAGGAGGACATATTTGTCGGCGATGTATGCGTAGGCGTGGAAGCTTATCGCAGTCACGTCGTATGTTCCACGCATCGCTTCTTCATTCAGTGTTTGAATGTCCTTGAGCACGTGGGTGAAGGTCAAAGCCCCGGTATCGAGTTTGTTTGTGGCAAGCCCGTAGAACATGAATGCGTCATCGGAGTCAGGCGAATGCGCCAAGGTGATTTTCTGAGCTGCTGGTTTGGTTTGCATAAAACTTGGTAGTTACTTCGAGTCAGGTTATAGGAACGAGGATAGCGCAAGCGACTATTAGATGTCAGGCCAAACTGACGTTGCTGGGCTCGATGCGATTGTAGACCGTGTCGCGTTCGACGGCTTGGAATCCGGCGTCTTCGATCAAAGCGATAAGTTCCGCTTTTGACATCTGAACTTCATTGTTCGATTCCACAGAATAACTCTCCGAAAGCTCACCGCCCTTAGTAATTGTGCCGTCAATATCGTTGGCACCGTAGTGGAGTGCTACTTGGGCAAGCCGCTTGCCGAGCATAACCCAGTAAGCTTTGATGTGGTCAAAGTTATCAAGCATCAGACGCGAGACGGCCATTGTCTTGAGTGAATCCACTCCGGAGGGGCCTGGCAGATGCGCCAATTGTGTACCGGGTGGGTAAAAAGCCAGCGGAATGAAGCACTGAAATCCGCCCGACTGATCCTGCTGCTCACGCAGGCGAATGAGGTGATCAACTCGATCCTCCATTGATTCAATATGCCCATAGAGCATTGTGGCATTGGTTTTCAACCCGGCTGCGTGCACTTTGGCCGAGAGCTCAAGCCATCGGTTTGCATCGCATTTGTGTGCACAAATCATCGACCGAGTCGGTTCGCGAAAAATCTCCGCGCCACCCCCTGGACATGAGTCCATCCCGGCTTCGATCAATTGCTGGATGACTGCTTCGTCCGTCAATTTGTAGAAATGGGCAAAATGGTCGATCTCCACCATCGTGAAAGCCTTCAAATGGAGGAGCGGATATTGTTGCTTCAGGGTAGAAAGCAAATCAGTGAAATAGCTGAAGGGCAGTTTGGTGTTCAACCCGCCGACAATGTGCAATTCAGTGGCACCCTCGCTGACAGCTTCACCGGCGATTCTGAGCGATTCGTCGATGTTATGCGTGTAAGCATCAGCCTGGCGGGGCGTGCGATAGAAGCCGCAGAATTTGCAGTCAGCGTAGCAAACGTTGGTCGGAGTGACGTGGCGATTGACGTTGAAATAGGTGGTGCTGCCGTGCTTTCTCCGGCGCACCGTGTCAGCCAGTTTACCCAGCGCCGGCAAGTCGTCGCTGGCATACAGCGCCAGACCATCAGCCAGTGACAGGCGCTCTTGAGCCTGGATCTTATCCGCAATCTCGATCAGTTTTCGATCGTGAGAAAAATTCATCGCAAAGTCCTTGCCACTACTGCACCGCCAAACGTCAAGAAAAGAATCAAGCTCACAAAGGCATTGGTCGTAAAGAAAGCGGCGTTCAATCTGCTCAAATCATCGGCTCTAACCAGCCGATGTTGGTAGATTAGCAATAAACCCGTGGCGATAACGCCCGCGAGCGCCAGCAGACCGAGCTGTGTTAACCAGTATAGCGCAAGCAGCGCGACAAACGCGTGGGCGTGCAGGATGCGGGCTATCCACAATGATCGCCCAATTCCGAAGCGCTGGGGAATCGAATGCAGACCCTCGGCCACATCGAAATCACGGTCCTGACAGGCATAGAGCACGTCAAAACCGGCGGTCCAAAGCATCACCACCAGGGAAAGTAAGAGCGGTACTGGACTGTCGACTGCACCGCGTACGGCAATCCAGGCACCAGTCGGAGCAATTGACAGGCACCCGCCCAGAACTAGATGAGACAGCAATGTCCAGCGTTTGGTAAACGAATAGAGCAGGATGCTGGCGAGGGCGACCGGTGCCAGAGCCAGCGTCAGACGGTTCAACTTCGCGGCGGCTAAGAAGAAGAGAGCAGCTGAGACTATAGTGAATGCCCAAACGAAACTCACGGGCAAAAGACCGGCTGGCAGCGCTCGCATATTGGTGCGAGGGTTTCGGGCATCTATTTCGCGATCGGCAAGTCTGTTAAATGCCATTGCAGTTGAGCGCGCGCCAACCATAGCCAGAGTGATCCACAGAACCTGACGAGGTGAAGGTAATCCATTCGCGGCCAGCACCGCACCCAGAAAGGCAAAAGGGAGCGCAAAAAGGGTGTGCTCGATTTTGATCATCTCGAGTGTAATGCGCACGTTCTGGAACAGTGTAACCATTGTTGAGCTCTCGGGAGCTAATCCTCTCTGAGGCCTGCCAACTCGCTTGACTGTTCCTTGAGTCCCTTCCAGCGGGTGGATTCGGAATGTGGAACGCCAAGATGGTCAAGGATTCGAAAGACCATATGATCCACCAGAGCTTCAATTGTTTGCGGACGATGATAGAACCCTGGGCTTGCGGGAATGATGTGAGCACCGGCGCGTGTCAGCCGCAGCATATTCTCGAGGTGAATGGCGTTGAAGGGCGTTTCGCGGGGCACAATTACCAGCCGGCGTCCTTCCTTGAGCGTTACATCCGCGGCCCGATGAATCAGGTTTGTTCCGGCGCCTGAGGCAATCGCACCAAGCGTTCCCATCGAGCAGGGCACAATAACCATGCCTTGCTGTGGATGAGAACCGGACGAAGGCTTGGCCGCCATGTTGTCCAGGCGGTGGAGATGAACGAGTTTAGATTCTGATTTCAGACCGAGCCACTCGTTGATTCTGACGTTGTCCGCGCCCCTCAAATCCGTCCCCAATTCGACCCGTGCCACCGTCAGCGCCGCTTCCGACATAATCAGATTAATGCGTTCAACCACACTGCTCGCGGCCATATGAACGAGTGTGCGCTGAGCGTAGATCGATCCCGAGGCTCCGGTAATTGCGACAGTGAATTCCATACTAAGAAGTGCCAAATGAATCTTACTTGGCAGGTAGGTTAATCGCAAGCGAGCATAATTGTGGGGTTGGGTCCTAACTTGAACGGTTCAGCATTTGTCTCAATCAGTCGTAGCCGGCAGACACGATCCGCGAATTCTCACCAAATTGTACTAACAGGATTTCCTATCGTTTAGTGTGATTTCGTTGTGGATCGTTTTAATCGAAAGCTCTCGAACACAGGAAGTACTTCTATTCGGCTAAGACCGGGAGCAGCTCGAGTGGCGCCGTTGCTCGCTCCCGGTCCTTGTTGGCCTTGCCCGCCATGGAAAGGCGTTAGAAGAACAGCGAATAGAGTAGACGATTGGGTGATCCCGAACCGGCGTTCGTCACTACTCCGGTCGTGGCGTTGTTGACGATCGCATTTCGGACCGTCGCTGAACTAGCTGACGGATTGGCCTGCTTAAAAAGCGCGGCAACACCAGCAACGTGGGGCGAGGCCATCGAGGTGCCGCTTAGCGTAGCCGTGGCTGTGTTTGACGAAAACCAGGCCGATAGAATTGCTGAGCCTGGCGCGAAAAGATCAAGACAGGTGCCGAAGTTGGAGAACGAGGAGCGCGCGTCTGTCGAGGTTGTGGAACCTACAGTGATGGCGTTGGCGGCTCGTGCGGGTGATGAGTTGCAGGCATTGGCGTTGCTGTTGCCGGCCGCAACCGCGATGGCAACGCCGGCGTTGGAAAGGTTGTTGACTGCGTTATCGAGGGCGGTTGAAACTCCGCCTCCGAGGCTCATGTTGGCTACCGCCGGAGCGATGTGGTTTTGTCTCACCCAGTCGACACCGGCGATCACTCCAGAGTTCGAACCCGAGCCGGAGCAGTTGAGCACTCGTACGCCGCGGAGTAGTGCGCTCTTTGCGACGCCGTAGGTCGAACCCCCAACGGTGCCCGCGACGTGAGTGCCGTGGCCGTGGCAGTCCTGGCCGTTACCGCCAAAGGCATCGAAAACGTTGGAGGCGCGTCCGCCAAACTGCGTATGACTGGTTCGGATCCCCGTATCAATGATGTAGGCGCGCACGCCTGAGCCCGTCCAATTGTAGGTATAGGTGCCGCTGAGGGGCCGGTTCCGCTGGTCAATACGGTCGAGGCCCCACGGTGGGTTGGTTTGAGTTGCGTCAGCGGTGACTATTCCGTCCTCCTCGACAAACTTGACTCTGAAATCGAGGCTTAGAGCTTCGGCCTCAGCCTCTGACATCTCAACTGCAAAGCCGTTAATGGCGTGTTGGTAGACGTGTTTGATTTTCCCCTTGTAGTTGGCGGCCATTTCAGAGGCGATATAGGGTGCGATGGAATAGTTTCCCTTTTCTCCCACCACCGCATCGTCGAGGACGACAATGTACTGGTTCTCGATCTTGTTCGGATTTTTGTGGATCCTACTCTTCTGCGCCTGGCTCGGCATCGGGCTCGAAACAAAGATCATGAGGCTTAGAACCGCTACAGCAAGGAATACGGCAATTTTCTTCATCTCTTCTCCTTCAGGTTGATTGTAAGGAACTAGTGGAGGGTTAGTGCCGCCCGCATCGGCGCAAGAAAGTTGGCGGGAACAAGAAACCGCCGGTCTCTGAGGGACCGGGAGGTACTTCGAGGATTGTTCATGTCTCACGTGTAGAGCGAGGTTAACAAATCTGGCCGGGGGACAATCTCGATAAAGTGAAGTCGAAAAATCTATTCACTCGTGGGGCGCGAGAAAAAGTAACGAGTACGAGTGCCGCGTGATGGAATGCGAAGTATAGCTACTGACCTTTGCAGGCGCAAGGAGAACGGACCATTTTCCATATGTCATTTTCCATTTCTCATTTGTCATTGACGGACTTCGCTGACGGCAAGATCCGTTAGCGAATACCTATGCCTACGTGACATATGTTCTAGCTACAGGTCTCCCGATAACCAATGAGAAATGAAAAATGACATATGGAAAATGAAAACGACCGCTCACGAATTAGTGTTGATTCTCTTCATTAGCGGGCTCCGTCCGTCGTCCAGGCTGTAAGGCTCTATCCGTATCGAGCGAATCAAAGTTTAGCGCCGCGTTAAAGAGAAGGAAGAAGCTGCCCTGAGTCTGATGGCGCCACATGGGATGATTCGCAAACATCACAACATGGCCGCGTCCTGCAGGCACATCGATCACGGCTGGAGCATTGGCTAACTCGGATCCACCTGCCAGCATCCCGCTGATAAGTAGGTTCTTTTCATCGGTTGAAAATCGAAGGACGACGCGCGGGCGCTGGGCTGGTGGTGTGTAAAACGCTCCCAGTGCTCTCCGTTGCTCTTCGGTGATCTGCTCTTCGCCGGGGCGCGCAGGCGTGCGTGATGGTGCCGGTGAGGCTTGAGGCATCGCCTGAATCGTATCCGGATCAGTGACGCTGCCTCTGCCGGATGGCCGTCCTGTGGTCGGCCCTCCCTCGCCTCCACCCCCACCACCTCCTCCAGTCTGCGGCGTGACTTGAAACAGCGGCGCCTGATTGAAATAGATCGGAATCGTCTCATCGTAACCATAGGCAATCGGACTCTTGCGATCGCTAAAGGTCGCATTGAAGATGGAACCTCGAGCCTGAAGCTGACGAGGCTCCTGAATCGCTATGCCGGAGGTCAGGCCATAGTCAATGGGAATGCGTGCATTGTTGGCTACGACAATTAACAGCCCGCCGTCGTGCACGAACTTCTGCAGATTCTGCACTCCTGCCAACCCCATTCCGCCGCGCATGTCGTCAGTTTGATCCGGAGATAATCCCAGATTTGGCGTTAAGTCCGACTGCTTCCAGGGAATCGGATCACCACGCATTGGGATACCGTTAACAATTGCCTGGGCCGATCCGTTCAACGGCGGAAAAATGATCACGTCATACTTCTCACGAAGGTTTGGAGTGCTACGTACCACCTGATCCGAAATATACAAATAGGGTATTTGCAGACGGTCGAATTCAATGCGATACCAACCTTCGTTCTGGGTGTTGGTCCAGGTGTGAAGAATGGCAATCCGTGGCACCGCTAGGGCGTGAGACTTCACCTCAGGAAGCTTATCAACTGCGCGTGCGGTCAGGCCCAACTCGGTTACGGCCGACTCAAGTTGCTTTCGCAAATCGGCAGGGTTGCCCTCCGTCTTTATGATGAACGAGCCGGCGTTGAATTGTTGTTCGCCCACTTTGAAGGAGTCCTCTGCCGCGCTCATTTTCAGGTCCTTCAACCTGAAACGCAGCGTGGCGAGTGGGTTCTCGGTGTTGTGGTTGATGACGTAACCAGCGGCCGAGTCGGAACCAACCAGCTTACCTCGCACTCGGGCGTCACTCGTCAGCAGGGTTGCCGGTGCGTCAAGAATTACCCTGTCGGCAACGCGTACTGTCTTGACGTTGCGGAGTGCGCCGAGCGTCCAACCAGTATCGTCGTAAGGTCTCGGATCGTTTACGTTGTAATACTGGGTGTCCATCATCATGTCCGCCATCCGCGAATAAGGCTGGTCCATGCGCACAACGTAGGAGCCGGCTGGGAATTTCTGATCCTTGATGGTGATCTCTTTGTTGGCGGTATGGACTTCCACGCCCATCAGACGCAGTAAGTTAACCATGTCGGCCGCTTCAACCAGGCGCGATTGATCTGCCGGGATGACGTAGGCGGCCGGTCCTTCATTCCTCGCCTTGGCGACGGCTCGCTTACTCTTGAGGTAGAAATTCTGGAGAAACCGATCTTTATTATTGGCCACAAAGTTCATGGCCAGGAGAATTCCCGATTGCTGCATGTTGACATTGTTACGCAGCGACCACTTTACACGCGGCAGGGGAGGGTTCGGGCGAAACCAGTCGCGCTGCGCCTGCTGGTTGACGGTGCGGTCCATGGTGTCCGCCCCACCGTTGCCGAAAGTTTCGTAGAACCGGCCAATGCTGTTGTGGCCGTTGGCCACATAGAACATGTAGTTTGGCGCCCAGCCGTCATAGAAACCGTGGGTCCATACACCCGGAATGCCTCGCTTGGTCATCTCTTCCACTTCGTGGTAAGCAAGGAGATTCCATTCGTCGACCGTAATCGGGTCCAGCCAGGCGTTGTAAGGACCTGTGCCCGTGGACGTGTAAAGGAAGGGAACTGATTCGTGAAGGTCGTGCAGGACTGCGGGGTGGTATTCCAAAAATGTCTTCATCATGTTGCGAGTGAGCGCCAGCGCCATGCCGAGCCCATCGCGATTGTTGTCATGCGCCACGTATTTGCCCCAGTAGACAAGCGACGGTGCATTCTTCGCAGGGTTGGCTTTGCGATAGTTATAGATATCAACCATCTTGTCTCGGCCATCAACTTCGAGCACCGGGGTTATCAGGACGATGACGTTTTTGCGAATGGCTTGAATGAAGGGGCTCTCCTCGACCGCGAGCCTATAGGCGAGTTCCATCAACATTTCGGGCGAACCTGTCTCCGGCGAATGAATAGAGCCAGAGGCCCAGTAAAAAGCCTTGCCTTCGCCGATTAGTTTTTGCGCTTCGGCTTCATTAAGCCTGCGCGGATCGGCAAGCTTGGCCGTGATCTCCTTGTAGCGATCGAGCTTTGCGAGTAAGGCTTCGTCACCGACGGCAACCAGAAGTTGCTCTTTGCCTTCCTCCGAGCGCTCCGGCGCGGTGAAAACGCGCACTCGGGGACTAGCCTTGGCGATCTCACGAAAGTAACGATGGACGTCCTTTGTGTAAGTGAGCTTATTCGGCGTGCCTACCACGTAACCGAGAACCTTGTCTGGCGAAGGAACTCTTTCCGACATCGGTAGATGATCGACTAACTCCGTCATGAAGTAGGGTTCAGTGGTGTACTCCTTGATCTTCCTGGAATAGTCGTTGTCGGAGGCGGCACCGTTGCTGTGCGCGAGAGATGCGCTATCAGTTTTGGACTTCGATGTCGCGGTTCTATTTTGTGCAACACCGTGCGTAGCGCTCAGCAAAACAAAGACTCCAAAGGCAAGGGCAAACAACGCCACCTGCTTGCTCACGAAGAACAGGCTTCCAGGATTCATGATGGCCTCCATCGGAGTTTTGGTTTGAAATTTCAAGGGCGTGCGATCGCATCTTACGAGGTGCAGCCGTGTGAGTAAAGCATGTTGTAGGGGCGTCCCTCCGTGGGCGCCCCATCGTGGGATGGTGTGAGTTACGGCCCTAAATGCCAATGCCACGATGGGGCGCCCACGGGACGCCCCTACGACATCATTCGCAGCACCTCGTCTGCTGTTCGCAGGCCGACGTCGAATGCTTCTTCGAAGAGTGCCACGCCACTCAATTCGGAATGAGCAAAGTGAATCGAGCGAAATGGTTTTGCTCCTTCGCGACGCGCTGGACCCCAAATGAACCCGGGGAGGGGACGTATCATCGCGTGGCCCCAGCGCATCACGTCCACGCGTTCGATCAGATTGCGGATGTCGTTGTGTGGGCGCGAGAGATCTGTGAGTGCGACGTCTGCCCATCCGGCCCAATCCGTTTCCAGCAGCCGCGTACGAGCTGTCCGAGGATCATCGTCACAGAGTGGGTAGTAGTAAGTAAATACAGTCGGACCTCGGTCAACACTGCGCTGATGGGTAGCGACGACGTAGCCGAGCGAAGGGCTTTCATATAAGACATTGTCCCACGCGAGTGGAAAGTCCCGTCTCGAACCGGGAGCGGGTCGATCCTTCAACGTAAGGTTAGCAACCATCCACGACCCAAACTGAAACTCGTGGATGTGCGGGGGTGGTTGATCACGGTAAGGCCGGACTACATACCGGGCCATGAATTGGGGCGCGGCAAATATGACCCGATCTGCTTTCAGGCCGCGCGGGTTTCGGCCGTCGTGATCGATCGTCACCACGTCGACGCGCGACCGTCCGTTTTCTTCCACTGGTATCACTTCCAATGCGCCGCGATCGAGGTGGACCTTTGCTTTGACCTGGTCAAACAGGTAATTGACCAGGCGCCCATTGCCTTCGGGCCATGTGATTAACGACTGCGATTCAAGGTTCGGCTTTGACACCCGCGAGCAGAAATAAAACAGACCCGCCCAAGCGCTTGTTTGATCAAGGGTCATGCCATAGTCGTCACGGCAGGCGTAGTCGACCCACCAACGAAGCCGAGCACTTGTGAAACCCCGCTGGTTCATCCACTCGCCCATCGAAATGCGATCGAGCTCCGTTACTGCCACATCGTCTGAACAAGCAGCAACAGGAATCGTGAATGCTCGCCGGCTGCGGCCGTCGCGCCATGAAACCCAACGCGCAACCTCTTCATTAAACTTCGCGAGTTGTGTTTTGTCCTCATCAGTTTCGCCGGCGTGAAGGTAGAGTCCTTCATACCAGCGATCCTTGTAGAAAACGCGTTCTTCGGGATCGCGACACAGAAATTGCTCGCCGATGATTGGCTCGCCGGCTTTGTCGCAGCCTTCGATCACGCCCATCTCGTCAAGCAGCGATACGAGTGCCTGGTTTTCTTTCATGGGTGCCGGGATGTAATGCGCGCCCCAAGGGAACGAGGTAACGCGATTTGATCCAGACCGAGAGGTGCCGCCCGGGGCGCTCTCGAGCTCAATCAGGGAAAAGTCCTCAAAGCCGGATTTGATCAAGCGCCAGGCCGCCGTTAGACCTGCTACGCCTCCACCGACGATCACCACGGGGACGTGTTCCCATGCATCAGCAGGGACTTCTACATGTTGCCCATCGCGCAAACGATGACCAAACACGTCGGAGGCTCCGACGATCTCGCCAGCGGGCAGCGGTGGCGTCGTGCCGCGCCGGCATGCCGCGAGCGCAACTGGAAGGCCCAGGAATGCTGCCAGAATTTCGCGGCGATTAAATGTGGTCATAGAGACACGGAACCTTGGACACTCTCCCAGGACGACTCAACTCGGTTAACTTGCAGGTTAGGAAGGGTGGCTTGCCCCCGCTCAAGATGCAGACTCTCTCGGCTTGAGACGCTGATTCAATGTTGAGTAGCATTGCACCTTGAGCGGGGGCAAGCCACCCTTCCTAACCTGCAAATTGCCGTAGGTCCTCTTGTGCTTTCACACCATCGCTAGCGTTAGCAGTACCTCTACTCGAATCGTTTCCATTCGCCCTCGTAGTAACGGACCAGGACCTGGTTGTCGAGCCGGTTAACCTCGACAGGTACTGGTCCAATATCCGGCGAGAGACTGAACATGGCCACCAGGGTTTGGTCGTCGAGAAAGCGCAGGCAGGCGGGAGGACTTCGCGGAATGTCGAACGGAGACGATCGCGCCAGCGCATAGCCCCAGAGTCCGAACGAAGGCACAGCGGTGTAATAAGGCCTGACCGTGAACCCGGCCGCTTCGAGTGTGCGAATGATGCACCAGTAGGAAT
>JAMQPH010000497.1 GCA_023717605.1 Pyrinomonadaceae bacterium | reverse complement strand
CGTCGAGATCAATACGCCTGAACCCAGTCCATCTTCGTCGACCTGGCTCATTGGGCCGGAAGTGGCATGCTCAGGATCTACGCTGCGCACGACAACAACTCCCGACTTAACACGTCGGAAGGTGTCACGAAGTTGCTGAGCGGAGGCCATGCCGCACGTTAAGATTGCAACGAAAGCTATTGATCGAATTCTGTATTTGTTAGTCACCTTTCCTCCTTTCGCGTCGTGGGGTGTGCCTGAAAACTGCAAAGAGTTCAAACTAAATCCTAACCTCCTCTTTCTTGTTAGCACCGCGAGACGACGCTTCAAGGAAGTGCTGAATACCCGCATGAACTGTAGGGAAGATGTGTTCTTCACCGATCTTTCCGGCGACGCCCGTCCGTTCAAGCACCAAGCGGAATAGCCCATGAGCGCGCGCAACCTCCAGGGCAATACCCTGCTTTTCGAGTTCCGCGCAGAGCGCTTCCAACGCATCCGCCCCAGTGACGTCCACGAGCGGTACCGCCTCGGCGTCGAAAAGAAACGCTCTGGGCTTCGGGTCCTCCTGTTCAATCACAGTTCGTACGCGATCCTTGAAGTAATCTGCGTTGAAAAAGAGAAGCGACGAGTCGAACCTGTAGATGATCATGCCAGGAATGACCTTGCCGCCATCTTCTTTCTTAGCTGCGCATGGCACGCCATCCTCGCCTGTGACCGCTCTCAGAACCGCGTCGTGTGGGCGCGAGGCCAAACGCAACAGATTCAGCAGCGCCAAACCCACGGCAATCAGCACTCCCGGCAGGACGCCTATCGTCATCACGCCGAGCATTGCCACAATGGAATGACGAAACTCCACCGGGCTAACGCGGTAATACCTGCGCAGCGAAGCCACGTCGAAAAGGCCAAGAGCTGATGAGACGAGAATTGCGGCCAAAGCTGCTGTGGGGAGGTAGGCAAGTGGCTTGGTTAGGAACAGTAGAACTGCGGCCATCGCCGCGGCAGCGACTACGGACGCAACCTGAGTTTTTCCGCCGGCCGAGTCGGCCACAGCGGTGCGCGAATCGGCGCCACTCACAACAAAGCCACGCGTGAGTCCGGAAGCGAGATCAGAGACACCCAGGGCAAACATGTCCTGGTTGACATCGATTCCATACCCGTTCTTCGCAGCAAAGCCTCGAGCAGTGGTCATCATGCTGCAGAAGCTCACTAACATGATGCCGCCCGCTCCAAAGATAAGCGGCCACAGGTCTGTGGTAGCGACGGATGGAACGTGCGGAGTTGGAAACCCCGATGGAACTGCGCCCACCACTGAAACGCCTTGCTGCGGTAGGGCCAGGGCATAGACCGCGCCACAGCCTATGGCGGCGGCGATGAGCGGCCCAGGCAATTTTGGCGTCAGGCGCTTGAGAGCAAGCAACAGTACAAACAGCGACAGACCAACAGTAAGAGTTGCTACATGTGTTTCGCTAATGCGCGAAACTGCTTCAGCCACGGTGCGAAAGAAACCTCCTGACGTCACTCTGAATCCCAGCAACGTCCCGAGTTGGCCGGCGATTATGCTAAGTGCAATCCCGTTGAGGTAACCAGTCAGTATTGGTCGAGAAAGGAAGTTTGCGATGACACCCAGGCCTGCAATCCCACCCACGATGCAAAACAACCCGGTCAGAAATGTAAGGATGATCGACAGATCCTCGTATCGTGCGGTATTAACGGCTGCGAGAGGGGCTACTGTGGCAGCCACAATTGCGCAGGCAGCGGCATCAGGGTTTACGACCAACTGCCTGGACGAGCCAAAGATGGCGTACGCGACAGCCGGAAGAATGCAGGAGTAA
>JAMQPH010000482.1 GCA_023717605.1 Pyrinomonadaceae bacterium | reverse complement strand
GGTTTCCAGCAGGCGGGCCAGTCCGCCCAGAGCCATGACATGGCTCTCCACCGTCACCAGCACCTCCTGCGCCGCCGCCAGCGCATTCACCGTCAGGAGTCCCAGCGCCGGAGGACAATCGATCAAGATGTACCGCCAGGGTGCCGCCAGCGCGGTGAGTCGCCGACGCAGAATCGTTTCCGCCCCGACTTCACCCGCGAGGGCTTTCTCAACCCCGACCAGCCAGGAAGAAGACGGAATCACCTCGACACCGTCAGCAGATGTCGGCTGAACCAGTCCGGCCAGTGCCAATCCATCAGTAAAGACGTCCAGCAGACCTCGCCCACCGTCTTTCACGCCGAGCCAACTCGACGCGGAAGCTTGCGGATCGAGATCCAACACCAGCACCCGCCGATCCTGCATGCCCAGCGCCGCGGCCAGGTTGACAGCCGTGGTCGTCTTGCCGCTTCCGCCCTTTTGATTGATGATGGCGATGAGGCGCGTCATGTTCGTTGGGCTCCTCAAGTCTCCGCGCCTCTCCTCCGTGGCGCGAGGCGGCATTGTATCTGACTTGCCCGCCAGTGGCAATGATCGGCCTTCTCATGAATCGGCAGGAGTCCCTTGAGCTTTCGAGGGGTTGACTCCATAATAATAACTCAGCTATCCTGACAAAAATTCTGCATGTGGCGTATCATTTAGGCGTACGGGTCGTCTAACTGAAAAGGAGGGAGTTGTGGAAATTATTATCAGCAGCGTAGCCGGTGTAGTAGTCGGTGCGGTCGCCACGAAAGTGCTCACGGGTGTAGCGTCAAGCGCAGGGACGGTGTTGTGGGGGGTGGGCAAAGAAGTGATCAAGGGCGGGCTGATCGTCCAGGAAGCCATGACTGATATGTGTTCCGGAGGGGGTAACTATTTCAGCGACTTAGTTGCGGAAGCCAAAGCTGAACTGGCTGCAACCCCGACTGGAAAAACCATGCCGGCCAAGGCGCATGCGACTCATTAACGTCTGAAGCGAGTCCGCCAGGCACTTCTGTCATATTCCCCTCAGGCGAGGCCTGCTCCGTCCGGCACAGGTAGCAGGCGGATCTCTCGCCAGGATCCCTTCGGCGGGGGTACAGTACAACTTGCCGAAGGGGCATGCGACCGGGAATCCGCATTCGTACGACCCCCCAAAATCAGGTTGAAGTAGCTCCCGCACATTCAGCGGGAGGCTGTACTTTTCCACATAAGAGCTTACGCTGATCGTCGGTGCACCCCCTTAAGATGGGCGTAATCTTAACAATAAACCGATTGTAAATTTCCCTTAGCAACCTGTAAGATAACTCCCCCCAGCGTTGTTCAAGTACATCGCTAACTAAAGGAGGTCAGCCATGGAGCGTATCGTATCAGGGATCGGATCCATTTTCCGTCCCATTGCCAAAGAATTGATCAAGGGGGGCATCGTTGTGGCTGACTCGGTCTCTGAATTTGCATCTGAGACGGGCGAGCAGTTCAAGGATCTTCTCGCCGAGGCAAAGTCCGAGTTGGAGAAGTCGCAGACCCAGGCACAGGAGACGAACAAGACTGAGGGTAAGGACGGCAATTAAGGACGGAACGATTGGACAATCGGAAGTCGAGTGCTGGCATTTTTTCTGAGGAGGGTTTTGATGGCCGAAGCAAAGAGCAAGACTGGAAATCGCGCCAGGACCAAGGTGGTTGCAAAGCGGAGCCAATCAGGTGCTAAGGTGGACGGCATGACTCTCCATCCGGACACCGGCAGCCTTGCGGGTGGCTTTGCTGCGACGAAGGCAACTTCCACGGCTGTAGAGTGCATCGTATCAGGGATTGAGACCATTTTCCGTCCCATTGCCAAAGAATTGATCAAGGGGGGCATCGTTGTGGCTGATTCGGTCTCTGAATTTGCATCTGAGACGGGCGAGCAGTTCAAGGATCTTCTCGCCGAGGCAAAGTCCGAGTTGGAGAAGTCTCAGACCCAGGGACCGGAGACGAAGAAGACTGAAGGCAGGACGGTCATTAAGGACTGAGTGATAGAGTCATGGGGGCGATCAAGGTCGTCTACTCGTATTCAGCCCATACTGGCCGATCAGCAAGGTAGGACTCACAGTCTGGTTAAGGAAAATAAGAGCTGGCTGCTTGCCGGAAAGGATTTTCGTAATCATGGAGAGCGTGACGACTGGCAAGCGTCGCAGGAAAGTGGTTGTAAAAAAGAGCCCATCAGGCCTTGAAGATATCCGGAGAAAACTCGATCCCCTCCCCAAGATAAACGGCAAGGTGTACCTGGGGAATCTCACACATGACGCCCACACCCGTGCGGTTCACGTTGATGCGACGAAGGTCACTCCCGCGGTTGTTTTCCCTTCAGAAACCTCAGCCTTGTGGATCCCACTCAATGGAAGCGATAGAGACGCGCTCTCGACTCTGATTCCTCACCAGATACCGCACCAGGGAAATGGAGCTCACCCTTCTGCGTCGGCTGCGACTGCTGAAGCCGACAAGGCGCCTGAGAAACTCACCGATACGCTGGCTGGTACCAGTGTGGTCCATGCGATCCGCGGACGTGTCAGATTGCGGGTGCCGGCTCTTAAGACCTCACCCGGCCTGGCTGAACCGCTGCAGCGGCTTCTCAGGGACCAGCCAGGTGTGACCGACGTCACGGTGAACGACTGGTGTTACAGCGTGACGGTGACCTGCGATCCCTCAGTATGGACATCAGACAGGCTCTGCATGTGGCTGCAACTTCTGAAGGCGGAGGAGGTTGCATCGTATAAATCTGCGAATGATCCGGCGGAGCAGGCACAGGCCCCGACTGATGAGGCAGGAAATGAACTCTGGTATTCGAGCGCCGGAATCTGTCTTGTGTTCCTAGTCGAGCCACTGGCGGCGCCGCTGGTGCCACTGTTGCTTCTGGCCAGTGCCCTGCCGATGCTCAAGCGGGCCAATCGCTCGTTGTCTGAAGACGGCAAACTGAATGTCGATGTATTGGATGCCTCTGCCACCACATTGCTCGTCGTGCAAGGCGCCTTCCCGATGGCGATCTTCATGGTCTGGCTCATCAATGTCGCGGACTGGGTTCGCGACCTCACTATGATGCGATCGAAGAAGGCGATCGAGGAGATTCTCGGGTACCAGAACATCGAGGCCTGGGTGGTGCGAGACGGACAGAAAGTCCGCGTCAGCGTGGCAGAGGTTCAACTCGGCGAGACTGTGGTCATCTATCCGGGCGAGCGCATTGCCGTAGATGGCACCGTCATCAGCGGCAATGCCCTGGTGGACCAAGCTTCGCTCACCGGCGAGTCGATCCCGGTCGAGAAGGAGGAGGGCAGTTTTGTCTACGCCGCCACGGGGGTTCGGGAAGGGAAACTCTACATTCGCGCCGAGCGGATCGGAAACGAAACCGAGGCCGCTCAGATCCTGCGCCTCGTAGAGGACGCGCCGGCTCGTGAAACAAAAATCCAGAATTACGCCATCAAGTGGGCAAATGGTCTCGTGCCCTACAGCTTCGTGGGAGGAGCTATCGGAGCCGTGATGGGAGGCGGGCTCCAGGGTGCCGCCGCCGTTCTCATCATCGACTACGGAACCGGGATTCGGATTGCGGCTCCGACGACTGTACTGTCCGCCATGACGAAGGCGATCCGGAACGGGATTCTGATCAAGGGAGGGCGGGCTCTGGAAAGCCTTGCGGAAGTGGATGCCGTCGTCTTCGACAAGACCGGCACCTTGACCATGGGTCATCCCGACGTCCTGGATGTGGTGCCGGTCAACTCCAGCACGGCCGACGAGGTGCTCGCGCTGGCCGCCGCAGCGGAGTTGCGGCTGACACATCCCGTGGCGGAGGCTATCGTCCGGACTGCCGAGGCCAGACAGCTATCGATTCCGGAGCGGACCGCGTCGGATTATAACCTGGGTCTCGGTGTCGAAGCGATCGTGATGGACTCGGTGGTTCTCGTCGGAAGTCCCAGGTTCATGACGCTCCGTGAGGTGGACCTGTCGCTGGAAGTCCAGGGCCACATCTCTCGGATGCAGCAACAGGCGATTTCTCCGCTCTGCGTGGCGAAAGACGGACATGTCATCGGATTACTATCCATCTCAGACCCCTTGCGGCCGGAGGCACGGGATGTCGTTCAGGCATTGAGGGATCGGGAAATCAAACACATTGTGATGATCACTGGCGATCACAAGGATGTCGCCAGACGGATTGCCGCGGAACTCGGAATCACTGAGTACATGGCCGAAGTGTTTCCAGGAGACAAATCGGAGGCAGTCCAGCGTCTGCAACGGGAAGGGTTCAAGGTTGCTGTTGTCGGAGACGGAGTCAACGACTCTCCCATGCTGGCCTATGCTGACGTGGGCATTGCCGTCGAGGGAGGCACGGAAGCGGCCCGAGAAACGGCGCCGGTTGTGCTCCTGCATGGGGGGCTCTGGAAGGTTCCCCTTGCGATCGACATCGGTCGTGAAACGGTCGCGTTGATCCGGCAGAATTGGAACATCATCTCGATTCCGAATACGATCGCACTCGGCTTAGCCTGCATCGGCTTGCTCGGACCTATCGGGGCCACGCTGCTCAGCAACGGGTCGGCGATTGTCGCGACGATGAACGGCCTGCGTCCAATCATGGAGCAGCAGCCGATCAAGGTCGTCTCTCAGGCCCGTCCAGACACAAAACTCCTGCCTGCGCCTGCTACCGAAGAGGTCTTCCTCGCGAGATAATGAGGTCGTACACATGACCCAGGATGATATGAGCGCATCCAACGTGCCACTTGAGTGGGTAAGCGACCCCTCGTCCGCACCAGTGCAGGTTTTTGCAGAGAATCGATCCGTGCCGGTGAAACTCGACAGACCCTTGGCGGCCACCCACGTCATCCATTCGATTCCGGGGCGTGTCCGGCTGCGTGTGCCGACTCTCAAAACCAATTTGGATCTTGCCCGAAGCCTGCAGGCGCTGCTATCGGCGCAAGCTGGAATCACTGAAGTCACTGTTGCGCCGGTCTGCCATAGTGTCACGGTCATGCACGATCCGGCGCGGTGGACCCCGGAGTCGCTGTGCATGTTCCTGCAAAGTCGCCATTGGGAAGAGCTCGATCAGCACGCATCTGCCGCCTTGCCCGACGCTGCAACCAGCTCGTTTGCTATGACCTGGTTGCAGCCGTGGCGATTTCTGAATACGGCTGAACGTAGCCCTGGCTCCACGGGCGCGCTTCAGACAGATAGACCAGTAAAGTCCGTCTATTGGACGGTGGGATATGCCAGCATGGTGGTGGGAGTAGCGATGTTTGCTGTGCCGGGGGTCCCGGGCGTACCATTCCTGATCCTGTCCACTTACTGCTTCTCCAAGGCCACCATCTTGAAGACAGGCGATCAGATTGAAGCTGGAGAGAAAGTTCCCAAAGCAGCGCTGTAGAGCTTTCCCGTGACATGGCCTCTCTCCATCAGCGGCTCAAGAAATAGACGCCGCTTCAATTTGGATTTGGGATTTGGCGTGAAAGGGCGCCTAGGGGGCAACCTCCCTAAAGAAGACAGATATATAATGTGATTGGTTTGTGACAAAAAAATGGCCACTCATGCTCACAAGTGAACATGAGTGGCCATTTTACTCAGTTCCTGCGGGTTTTAAAGACACGCAGCCC
>JAMQPH010000448.1 GCA_023717605.1 Pyrinomonadaceae bacterium | reverse complement strand
GGTTTTCCTGTCGAATTCGGCGGCCGCTGGCGATACGCGCAGAAGCCGCAGTTGCTTTTTACCTTTGCTGCTCCGGCGTTGGATATCGGCTACCTGCTGTCGCAGATCGATCCGGAATCCACGGAGTGGTACGAGACCCTTTCAGCGCAAGGCAAAGTCAGCCTGCTCAAAGGTCGACTGAAGGGTTGGGAATTCAATGAACTCAGTACCGATCTCAACCTCGATCGCCGCGTCTGGAGGCTTGAGAACGTTGCTGCGCGATCGGCCGGCGGTATGGTGCAGGGTGTCGCCACGATCGGAGACAAACCCGATACGGACACGTTTGCGCTGACGCCCAAGATTCAGGGCGCCTCGGTTCAAGGTATGCTGAATTGGTTTGAAGGCGGCCAGGCCGAGGTGACGGGCAAGGTCAACATGACCGGTAATCTGGAATCGTTGGGTAAGGATGGCGCGGAGCGGAAACGGAATTTGCACGGCGCATTGAGCTTGCGCATTGAGGATGGGACGATTCACCGCCTGCGCGTGGTCGTGCAAATCTTGAACCTCTTGGATCTGTCCCGATGGTTCACTTTGAAGCTGCCTGATCTCGGCAAAGAGGGTATTCGTTTCCGCAGTATTTCAGGTGACTTCACAGTGCAGCAGGGAGTTTTTTCAACGCAAAACCTGATTGTCGATAGCGATGATTTGCGGATGACGGGCGGCGGCATGCTCGACGTGGCGAATGATGAGATTGATTTTGTCCTTGCCGTGCGTCCTTTCGCAGGCATTGACACAGCGATCGGTTACATTCCTTTGATCGGCCGAAGCATCGCGGCCATCAAGAATTCTTTTTTGGTGGCGAGCTTTAACATCAGGGGCCCCATCGAAAATCCCAGGGTTACTCCCGCACCGTTGAGCACGCTCTCGGAGTGGGTTCTCGGCGTTCTTGGAATTCCGAAAAATATTATCGGGTGGGGAGGAGATGAAAAAAAGGAGGAACCTCAAAACAGCCCGCAGCAGGAGTCCCCAAAAGAGCAGGTTCCTCCAACAATGCATGAAAACTGAACTGTGGCTCTACACAAGAAAAGACTGTTGTCTCTGCGAGGAGATGAAATCAATTCTTGGCCGGGTGGCGGAGCGCGTTTCGTTCACCCTCCAAGAGATCGATGTTGATACGTCACCGGAGTTGCAAGAAAAGTACGGCAACGAGGTCCCCGTGTTGTTCATCAATGGTCGCAAGGCGTTCAAGTATCGTTTAACGGCCAAGGAGTTAGAGCAAAGGTTAAGGCGCGAAGCAGTTTCCGGTTAGAAGATCGAATGGACTTGTTTGTTTTATAAGATAAGAAGTGAGTGTCATTCAAGAGCCGGGCGTCCAGTTATTTCGCCGGGACACGAAGCTGACTCAAGAGCGGTTTCGAGTTTTACCACAGGTCTATACGAACGCCTGGCAGCAAATGCTCCGAGGAGGAGAATGACTAGCTCACGCATCTGGGATTTGCGGCGCGGCGATGACGACGACAACCGCACGAGCCCGCATGGCCGCGGCCTCCGGAGCATCATCTTATCCACCGCGCTGGAATTCAATCCTCTGAAGGCGTCAATCGGGTTTCTTGCTCTGATCATCGGGCCGGCCCTGCTAGTGGGTATCGCGCCGTCAATTGTAATCACCTATGGCCGTTTGATGTTCCATAAAGCGACTTTGGCCGGAAGTTATCCAATCTTCGCGCTCGTCTCGTTGGCTGTTCTGGTGGGAGCTGCTCTCTGGATCGGCCGACCGCTTCTCGCATTGGCTGTCGACCATTTCTGGCATCTCCACTACACCCTGGTCGTTCCAATCCTCGTGGCGTTGCGCGAGCTTCTGCGCGTGGGTGCCGAAAGGTTTCCCGGTCAGCCGATCACTTTGACACAGCTCAATCGCAGACGCCGGCTCGGCACTGTCCTTGCCGCTCTGCTACTCGCCGGAGGAGGGCTCGCTCTGGCAATGACCGTCGAAATCTCGATCGGCCTCCAACTCGTCGATGTCGAGCACGTCCAGCCGTGGGCAGTGGCAAGGGCAGCGCTAGGCAATGCGGCGGTGATCCTCGGCCTATCCA
>JAMQPH010000428.1 GCA_023717605.1 Pyrinomonadaceae bacterium | reverse complement strand
TAGAGCCTAGTCCACCAGGCTCCGTCTTTGAAGGTCACGCCGCGATCTCGACCATTCATTCGTGCCATTGTTGGTTTCCTTTCTTTGCCGTTAGCCCGACGTGCCGGTGATCAGATATTGGGTTTCCTGTGCTCGCCGCGGCAGCACGGCCATTGTCGCGACCGTGCGGCAGAAGCGATCTGCTTGAGCTTGGAGCGCTCGATTGGTAATGAGTTAGGCCGCCTGCTTGCCCTTGAAATGCTGCTCCAGTAAATGCCGAATGAGACCGGCAGTCGTGGTGCCACGTTTCCGTTCTGCGTCCAGCTTGGCCTTCAACGGCTCAGGGAGTTGAATCAACACTCTGATCATGTTCATATGCGTTACTCCTGTTAAGTGAGTTACGTACATCATATACCGTCTAATGTAACATACTCTATCAAGTGATAGCAAGTGCTATTTGCCTGCCCCCGTCCTGCTATGCTACACCATGCCCTAGCTTTTGTTTGACATCGTTCGACCGAGCATCTGCCGTGGCTCCAAAGACCAATCCCGACAAGCCCGCCCATCTGAACATCCGGGACATCCCGCGTTCGACGCTCTTCCGCCTCAAGATGGCAGCCGCTGCCGAAGAGAAGACCGTCAAGGACTTGGTGTTAGAACTGGTCGATCAGAAGATCCAGGAACTGGAGAAGAAGGGGATGCTGCCGAAGGGGAAGGGGAAAGCTGATGGGTGAACGTGTCCTGCATGAACCGTATAAAGGCCAAAATATCCGATCCTGTCCGTATGAATTTCTGCAAAAGTGGAAGATGCGCCTCGATATCACTTTCCCCAATGGGGACGGGCGCAAGACGATTGGCGAATATCTCGACAAAAAACGATTCTACGTAACTCAAAGTGAGGCCCACACGGCAGGCTTCGAGTACGGTCGCCGCATCATTGACAAGTGGATACAGGAGCGTTCGAATTGAAGAGTCGGCATTCCTAACGTCGCGGGTTAGCCGGCGGTTTGCCGCGACCGTAACCTACTGTAATCGCTGTCCGAAAAAGCGGGCGCCGAAGCAGGAGTTCATTCACAACACCGTCTGAAGAGCAATCCTTTCAAGCAGATCACGACTCCAGTTTTTTCAGTAAGTCATCCTTAAGAAATATTTCCACCTGTCTTCCAATTAGCTGACCGACGACCTCAGGCGGCGTCTTCCCGTGTAATCCGCCCATCACAAGATCATCTAGATATTTGCTCATCTGTGGAGAAATGTTGATTGCGAATTTAACCGGCGGCGAGAGATTTCGTTTGACCGACCCCCCCCCGTTGGAGGGACTTGCGTTACTGGTGCGTCTGGAGGAGTATGACCAGATCCTCGCCAATACGCTGTGGAGGCCAGACCGTGACGTTCGAAGAGTTGGTGAATGTCTTAGGCCTCAATCGAGTGGCGGACTCCTCGCCACTGAAATCCGACTGTCTCGTGACCTACGCCTACACCAGCGGCCCCACGTGGAAGCGGCTGATTCAGTGCTACCGCGCCCCGGGGTTGCACGCCATGGTGGTCCATCGGTTTGGGCAGTGGTTACTCGCCAAAGACTTCTGGGTCCGTCTGCTCCTTGAGCCGCTTTATGTATTCTTGTTTCATCGCATGCGCACGAAATGGGGCATCGAGATCGGGCGGGATGCTCAGATCGGGCCGGGGTGCTACATCGAGCGCTTCGGCGGGATCATTGTGTCCGGCGGGGCGCGGATCGGGTCAAACTGCACCCTCTCGCACGGCGTCACCATCGAGTGGTCTGGCTATGGCGAGAAAAATGGCGCTCCGACCATCGGTCACGACGTGTCCATTGCCCCGGGGGCCAAGCTGTTCGGCAGAATTCACGTGGGTCACAACGTCAAGATCGGGGCCAATGTGGTGATCTGTGAGGATATCCCTGACCATGCCGTGTTGGCCTTGGCGCCGGGGTATACGATTCTCTCCTACAATGGCAACCGGGTACAGATGGCCACCAACGCGTAGTCAATCTAGCAGTTTTGTGGAGTGCACAAGCGCCAAAAGATTGCAGTATGGCGCAGATTATCCGGCGTGAATGGACGAGCGGGAGGAGTGGCCGGGGTAAGCAAGGGGCGAAAAGGCTGTGGGCTGATCCGAGGAAC
>JAMQPH010000425.1 GCA_023717605.1 Pyrinomonadaceae bacterium | reverse complement strand
TGCTTACCCTTATCGGCCAATCCGATATCTTTCACATCATATTCAAGCGAACGTGTTGCACTCATTTAATGGATTCCTCTTTGAAATGGAATTAATCAATTCAGACGGCGAACCGTCTGATAAGCTCAGATGCCTGCGGCGGCTCGAAGCGATTCAGCCTTGTCTGTTTTTTCCCAGTTGAAACCGTCTTCCTCACGTCCGAAATGTCCGTATGCCGCGGTAGCTTTGTAGATGGGCCGGCGCAGCTTCAACTCCTCAATGATTCCATGAGGCGTCAACTCAAAACTATCACGCACAAGCTTCGACAAGGCCTTCTCCCCGATGCGGCCGGTGCCGCTGGTGTCCACTAACACTGACACCGGGTCGGACACGCCTATAGCATACGCGAGTTGAACCAGGCATCGATCCGCAAGACCGGCGGCGACAATGTTCTTGGCCACGTAACGAGCCATGTACGCCGCCGAGCGATCGACTTTCGTTGGGTCCTTACCCGAGAAGGCGCCGCCACCGTGTGGGGCATAGCCACCATACGTGTCCACAATGATCTTGCGACCAGTCAGACCGGCGTCTCCCTGTGGTCCGCCGGTGACAAACCTGCCGGTCGGATTGATATGGTATTTTGTGTCATTGTCCAACAGATCTGATGAAACTGTATGTCTGATAACCTTTTCCTGGATTTCAGCGCGCAGTTGATCGTTGGTGATATTTGGGTCGTGCTGTGATGAAATGACAACCGCCTCAACCCTGAATGGGCGGCCATCGCGATACTCGATTGTTACCTGGGATTTCCCATCAGGCCTGAGGTAAGGGAGTTCACCTGACTTGCGTGTTTCGGAGAGGCGTCGAGAAAGTAGGTGAGCCAACTGAATTGGTAGCGGCATCAGTTCGGGGGTTTCGTTGCACGCAAATCCGAACATCAGTCCCTGATCACCCGCACCTCCGGTGTCCACGCCCATGGCAATATCGGGCGACTGGCGATCAAGTGCTGACAGCACACTGCAAGTCTCTGAGTCGAAACCATACTTGGCCCTGGTGTAGCCGATATCCCGAATTGTATCGCGAGCTACTCTGGTGTAGTCGATGCGAGCGTTGGTGGTGATTTCACCGGCGATCACGACCAGTCCCGTCGTGACCAACGTCTCGCAGGCGACACGCGCGGTTGGGTCTTCGGCCAGCGCAGCGTCCAATACTGCATCTGAGATTTGATCGGCGATTTTGTCGGGATGACCCTCGGTGACAGACTCTGAGGTAACTAGGTAACCTGATTCGTTACTCAAGCGAACTCCTTTGTAAACAAAAGCTGGAAAAACGCTGTAGGAAAAGACCGCGTAGGGTAACAGTCAGCCTAATAGGTGTCAAGAAGGTCTCAGCCGCCCCCCATGGCGCAGGTCCCTGAACTAAGTTCCACAGCCTAACCGGTTCGAGGTAATATGAGGCCTAAATCCGCGTTTGGAGCTCTTGATCTAACCTTTGAAAGGAACAACGATGAAGAGAATTCAAGTCTTCCGCGCCGGCGTTTTAGCGACCCTAATAATAACGATCATTGGCTCGGTCACGGGCCAACAAGGTGATACTTCGAAGGCTCCCGAATCTGATGCAACTAAGCTCGTCTACGCTGACTTCCAGAGCCTGCAAAATGGGCGGCCGGTAAGCAAGCGAGGCGGACTAACAAGGTTGAATAAGTATGCTCAGAACATGGCCAACCAGCCGCAGATCCGCGGTTTGGAAAACGCAGATCCACCAAGCCCGGCACCCGCACGGGTGACGGACCAAGATACAGCGGCTGCCTTCGAGTACGAACTACGAATTCCAAACGAGTGGGCTGGAGTCAATCTGGAGGTGTTCGGACAGCCCGAGAAGGATGGCAAACTCCTGGCCGACGACGTAAGCGGCTATAAGTTCATCACTATGCGGATTTTTGCCAAGGGTCCACGGCAGATCCGAGTCGAGCTCATTACCTGGGGTCAGGGGCACAGACTTGAGTCTGGCTACCCGTCGGCGGTGTTCACGGTGTCTCCAGGGTTCAACACATATAAGCTTAAACTCGACTCGTTCAACCAGCCCGACTGGGCGACTCAATTGGACTTCAAGGCGGATGTTCTCAAGAAGTTGACTTCCGTCACCGTCGGTGTCTTCTGCGATAAATGCAGGATTGAGAACGGAACAGTGGTAGTGGACAACATCGCTTTCGAGAAATGATGACGGATATCACATGCCAACAGTACCGGCCAGTCTTTGTTATTATGACCACCAGGAATTGAAAATGTCCCTCTCCAATTTGGTCCAAAACATGCGCTTAGTAAGCTTGGCTTGTCAGCTGCTTGTGATCCTCCTGCTTTCTCTCCATGCGATAGAGACTCAAGCACAGAGCAATGACCCTCAAAAGACCGCCGAGGATGAAGTCATCAGGGTGAGATCGCACCTCGTCAATATCGATGTGATGGTGAAGGATAAGAAGGGCAGGTACGTCACAGACCTCAAAGCTGAGGATTTCGCGGTATTCGAGAATGGGGTGGCGCAGAAGGTGGACTTTTTTGACCCGCCTCTTGTCAGTGGGGATCAAGCGGGTCAGACAAAGTTCGCCGTTGAGGCGAGATCTCTCACGTCCGCCGGCGTGCCGAGGAATATCATCTCACTGGTGTTGGACGGGCAGACAACCGACCTGACAAATCTGAAGCGAGTTCGCGAAGGAACACTCAGGTATATTCGAGAGCAGATATCCGGCACTGACACAGTTGCGTTATTCTCCGTGACGAGTGGGTTGCAATTGCTGCAACCCTTCACGCAAGACAAGACTCAGCTGATGGCCGCCGTAGAGAGAGCGTTTGCTGGTTCTACCTCGTCCAAGAACTTTGAAAAACGCGACATTGCCGAAAATATTGCTACTCTGAGGGAAACCTTGGCCCGAGCGCCTGAAGGGCCGATTACAGATACGGCCGGTGGTTCGGCAGCAGCCCAGGCGATGATTGCTGCGCGTGTCCTCCAACAATTCCTTAAGCTTCGGTCGACACTGAGCCTGCAACAGTCACGCCCCATTCTCGCAGCGCTTGCGGCGATCTGCGAAGCTCAACGCACCATCCCGGGTAAGAAGACGCTCGTGCTCTTCTCACAGGGCTTCGTGACGCCCGCAGTTCTCGACTGGCAGGTGCAGAGCACTATTGACCTCGCCAACCGCGCTAATGTCGCCATCTACATCATCGATTCCGCCGGACTGAGAGCAGCTGCCCCTCAGTCCGGATCGCTCGTCCCTGGCTCACCGTTGGCGGGCGTCTCTGCGATCACCAATCAAGAACAGCGGATACAGGCGGTAGGGGGAGAGAACGTTTTTGATAACGTGCGATACGAAGGATTGAACCGCGACCAGGATGTCCTCTACCGCATATCTGGCGACACAGGTGGACAGTTCATCAAGGGGACGAACGACATCGGCAAGGGGCTGAACCGCATAGACCAGGAAATCCGCTCCCGCTATACGCTGGCTTACCGCAGCACAGATTCCAACTTTGACGGTAGCTTCCGCAAGTTAAAGGTCGAAGTCCGCAGACCGGAGGCCCAGGCGCTGACGCGCCCCGGCTACTACGCCGTCGCGCTTGACGACATAGTTCTCCTCTCGCCGGAAGACAAGAAGTTGCTGTCGAATTTTGAGGAAGCGGAGTCCGCTCCTGCCATTCCACTGTTCGTGGAAATCGTCCCGTTCCGGTCTCGTGAAGGCCGCTACCTCGTCCCACTTTGATTCGAGTTGCCGCCCAGCGGGGTGAAGTTCGAGCGCAACGGAAAGGGGCAGCGGATGCAGCTCGAAGTTCTGGGCTTGATCAAGGGAACTGACGATAAGATCCATTCCCGGCTCGGCGGGAGTTTCGACGTGAGGCTGACTGCCGCGCAGTACCAGTCAATCATGAGCAATAACATCTTTTACCGGCAGGATATGGAACTGGCCCCCGGCACCTACAACGTAGAGCTGATAGTGAGGGACAGACTGTCGGAGAAAATGACGGCGCGAAGAGAAAGGCTAGTTCTGCCTGAAGCGGACTCCGAATTCTCGATGACTTCGGTGGTCCTTAGTCGTCACGCGGACCCTGCGCGGCGACTGCCCCAAGGGGCGACAGCCGAAGGGGCCGACGTGCTCAGCCACGATGGGGCCCAGATTCAGCCCTCACCCAGTAGGGAGTTTCGCCCTGGGGACAACTTGATAATATTCTTCAAGGTGTATAACGCCCCTACTTCTGAGAAGAAGCCACTAGTGATGGTTACCGTGACGCTAATGAAAGACGGTAAGGCGGCAGTAAAGCCTGTAGTTTACCCGCTGTCAGAGCGTGCGTCGGAGCCGGTGCCGCACCTGACATTTGCTCGATATGTGAGCCTTGCTGAACTTCCACCAGGCAAGTACGACGCAAAGATAGAAGCCGAGAATATGGTTACACGAAAGGTCATCAAGCAACTTGTGCCTTTCGCGATCACCCGATGAGCCGCTTTGAATCAAGGCATTAATAGCTTCAGCCGAGCGTTACGGGGATGAAGAGTTAAGCCGTGTTCGACATAATATATATTATCAGACGCCGCGGATGGATCACTTTGAGGGGGCTTCGTGAGATTTTGTGCAGGTCCCCGCTCTCCGCAGGCCGATCACGCGGTTCGGAGTTCCCTCGGTTACATAGGCACTGCAGTCTTAGCAATCGGCTCAAACGGCGGCTTGACGCTGTTGTTGCCTTGCCCTACATTACGGGCTCACTTCTTTTTAAAGGGATTCCTTAAATAGTGGCGATAAAAATTGAGAATCAGTGTGAGAGAAAACTGCCTAAGGACACAACCTCGCATATCGAAGGCGCCTTTGAGAGCCTTCCGCGAGAACATACGCGCGGGATTGAGCGAATTCGACTAGTGGAGTTTATATCTGACCCCAGGCTGAAGAATACTTTTCAAGCGTCCGAATTGCCGGGACTCTACCATCCGCGACAAGGGCCAAAGGGTCCCTGGCTCGAAGTGGCAGTTGGCGTTTTGCTTCCGGAAAACAAGCCACTCCACAAACGGATAGTGCCCCGCATCTCCTTCAAAGGAAACCTGACCGCCATTCTCTTCTCGCTGGTTGGCCAGCACTACCACCTGACGCTTAGGCACTCGCTTAAGAAGACTCAGCTCGAACCGGCGGTGCGAGCCTACACTGAAAAGCAACTCAAAGTCTGGAACGAGAAGAAGCACACTTTTCGCGCACGCCTCTTCAAGCCCTTGCAACCTACTTTGGAACGTTGGGCTAAAGGTCTACAGAAACGAGCGGCAGCAGAAAAGAAAAAGACCGTCGCGTCGAAGTAGGCTCTCACAGGATCCCGTAAGTCCCGCACCAATCTATCGGTCAGAGCCGAGGTTATCGCTTTCAATACTCTCCGCTGCTGAGATGAGTGCCGCAGCCACATCTTCAGGATCGACTTTGGCACGTCGGAAACGAACTTCCAGGCTAAACTCTTTTCCAGGTGAAACATACTTGAAGGTGAAGGGCTTGGCATCGGGAGCAATCCGCGGGCCCATTTCCTGGCGTCTCACTTCCCTGGCATCA
>JAMQPH010000420.1 GCA_023717605.1 Pyrinomonadaceae bacterium | reverse complement strand
GTGCCGTCACTCTCCCCGATTTCGTAGATATGCGCGATGTTGGGATGGTTGAGCGCCGCGGCCGACTTTGCCTCGCGTACAAAGCGCTCCATGCGATCACGACTCGACGCGACTTCAGCGGGCAAGACCTTCAGCGCGACTCTGCGATCGAGCTTGGTGTCCTGCGCCAGGTAAACCTCACCCATCCCGCCTTCGCCGATCTTGGAGATGATGCGGTAATGTGACAGCGTGGAACCTGCTGCCAGTTCTTTATTGATATTCATTCCGGTAGATTCATCCGTCTAAGCAAATCCTGGTAGCGCGGGTCGTCGCGGAGAGCTTCAGACTGAAGTTGCCATCGGACTTCCACAAGCTTCCCGTTTCGGGCCTGGAAGTCTTTTTCCAACCACTCAAACGCTTTGTCCTTATCCCCCAGCGCGGCATATACGGCAGATAGATACTGTCCGATCGCTTCCTTTCGGGCGTACTTAGCTTCCAGTTCTTTGATCACGGAAACTGCTTCGGCTCGTTTTCCCGTAGCGGCATAAACATAACCCAAATCGCCGAGTGTGATGCCCGCCCGGTTAGTTAACGCAGCCGCTTTTTCGGCCGCAGCGATCGCTTCCGCGTTGCGTCCCCGTTTCAGATATGAAAGGGCCAGATACTGATAAGCGGGGCCGAAGTTTGGATCGAGCTCAATTAACTTGAGACTGTTTTCAATGCTGGCATCGTGGTTATTCTGCAGTTGATACATTCTCGAAACATTGACAGCGATCACGCTCGAAAGTGGATCAAGCTGTTGCGCCCGCTTGATCGTCGTCGCCGCCTCGTCATTTCTTCCTACATTTTTCAGGAAAATTGAATACCAATGATACGCCGTCGGATAATTAGGATTTAGCTCGATCGCTTGTTTGAGTTCTTTTTCCGCTTCGCCCCATTGCCACAAAGATTCATGAACCAATCCCAAGGTAGCGTGAGGTTCAGCCAATTGACCGTCGATGGCTAAGGCGCGTTCGGCATATGCTCTCGATAGCGGGAGCGTTTCGCTAGTTGGAGTTCCCGCGTATTCGTTCAAAACTGCATAGCAATCCCCGAGCCCAGCAAATGCCAGGGCGTAATTCGGGTCCCGGTCCGTCGCCGACTTGAATTGCTCGATCGCTTTCTTAAGGTTTTCAGCGGTGCGTCGGTTCCAGTAATAACGGCCTTTCAAATAGGCTTGATAAGCTTCGGGGTCGGCAGTCGCGGTCCTGGTTACTTTGTTTTCCTCCGCGCCCGATAACTTCGCCTTGAGATTTGTTGAAACGTCCTTAGCAATTTCGCTTTGCAACGAAACCAGGTCAGATTGTTTGCGTTGGTATTGCTCAGTCCAAAGTACACTATTCTTTTGAACATCAACTAGTTCCAGACTGAGCGTTAATTGATCGCCCCGCTGCGCCACTCTGCCATTCAAAATCGCTTGAACATTCAGTTCTTTGCCAATCGTCTGTAAATCCGTGTCTTTACCTTTGTAGCGAAAAACCGCTGAACGTGGTTTGACGTCGAGGTTCGAAAGGTTCGACAAACTCTTGATCAGCGTTTCGGTCATGCCGTCAGACAGGTATTCAACGTCTGCACTTCGGCTTTCATTGAGAAACGGCATCACGGCGATCGAACTAATCTGCTTTGTGGTGACGCCCCTGGAAACAAACGCAAAGTAGCCGACGGTCGAGATCACTCCGACCAGCAAGACCGCAATTATCGCGGTGGCAAGTTTGTGGCTCTTTGCCTGGGTAACCGCGTATTCAAGACTCGAAGACGAATTCGTGACTTCTTTTGTTGCAGCGGCCTGACCGCTTCGCGTCGCGGCAACCGCGTCAGCCGCGTACATCTGCGTTGCATTTTCTAATGAGGCATTTGCTGACTCACGATTCGGAACTAACGAACGCTCAAGCTCACCCTGGATGTCGAGGTCTCTCCGTAGGTTCTTGAGATCTATCAGCAGGTCATGCGCCGTTTGGTACCGCATGTCCACATCTTTCGTCATCGATTTGCGGACGATCCGCTGCAGTTCAGCCGGCACGTTTTCCAGGCGCAGCGGTTCTTTTTCGAGGATTGAGACTATCGTGTGATTGACGGTTTCGCCGGTGAAGGGCAGTTTGCCAGAGAGCATTTCATACAAGACAACTCCCAAACTCCAGATATCAGTTCGGGCATCGGTGTCGTTGGCCCGCGCTTGTTCGGGCGACATATAGGAAACAGTTCCCATCACCAAGCCGGGAGTTGTGTTGACGAAAGCCCTGGTCGCATCTTCCAACGACACATCATCAGCCTTTTTCTTTTCGATAAGTTTAGCAAGGCCGAAGTCCAGCACCTTCGCATAGCCATCTTTGCGCAGCATGATGTTCTCGGGCTTGATGTCGCGGTGGATGATGCCAGCCTGATGCGCCGCGGAGAGTGCTTCCGAAACTTGCACGCCAATTTTCAGGATCGTATTGAGCTGGAGCGATTCCTTGTACGAGAGATGCTCACGCAGGGTCTTGCCATTAATCAACTCAGTGGCGATATAGTTTTTGCCGTCTACCTGATCGATCTCATAAACGGTCAGAATGTTCGGATGATTGAGAGCAGACGCGGCTTTGGCCTCCTGAACAAAACGCTTGAGCTTATCCGCGTCCTTGCTGAATTCTTCGTGCAGGAATTTAATCGCCACTTTGCGCTCGAGTTTTGTGTCGTGAGCCAAGTAGACTTCACCCATCCCGCCGGCTCCGATTTTGGAGACGATGCTGTAGTGCGACAGTATGGAACCGGCTGGCAGTTCTTTACTCATCTTGCTCAAATTCATTCCGGCAGACTCATCCGCTTCAGCAGTTCCTGATAGCGCGGATCCAATCGCATGGATCTAGCTGTGGCTCAACTTTCAGTCAACAGAAGGACGGACAGCGTGGGCAGAATGCTGTCACTCTGCCTTGCGCTTTTTGACATCAATAGCCAAAGCGTGCGCTTCGGTAGTACCAATGTTCTCCAGTGCGTGGGTTACTGGATTGCGCCAATGAGCTTCGCCCGCCCCGCCTGCTCTCTCTTCAGTTCGACCATCGGGATAAGTTGTTCTCATCTTGGCATCGCCAAAGATGTATAAGACTCCCGGCGTGTGCGTATGCATCGGTTCCTTTTCGCCCGGTTTAAGACGGTATTCAACTACTCGCACCTGATCATTTTCAAGCAAGACTTTGTAATACTGGGGCGATTGCTTTACCGGGTCCTGTGCAGTTGCCTCCCGCCATGAAATGGCCAAGGCGACGGTTGCCAGCAAAGCACCGATTGCTATACCTGCGATCAAATGAATTCCTCGTTTCATAACTATGACTCCTGTGCGTAACAAAAACTCCATCCGGCTTGTAATCATTGATGTTAGCATTTTCGGCTGTTAACCTCGCACGGCCATGAAAGCTGTCGCATCCTCATTTCTTTTTATCTTGTGCCCGTGTTTCCGGGCTCGAGCGGAAATGCAAATGGAGATTCTTGCTCTACGCCATCAGCTTGCTGTCCTGCCACCCTCACAAACGTGGCGCACTTTTCTTGAGAACCACGTCAAGGAGTTGGTTGCAACAGATTTTCTGGTGGTGTCGACGGTGAGCTTTCGTTTGTTGTTTGTGTTCGTAGTGTTGGGCCCCCATCGGCGGCGCGCAATTCACTTCAATGTGACGGCGCATCCGACGGCGGAATGGACGGCGCGGCAAATCGCAGAAGCATTTCCCCGGGACAGTGCACCGGGTTATTTGTTGCATGATCGAGATTGCATTTACGGAGCAGCATTCCATCAGCAAGTTGGTGAAATGGGAATCCGCGAAGTGCTGACAGCACCACGATCTCCCTGGCAGAACGCTTATGCGGAGCGGTTTATCGGCTCATTGCGACGAGAGTGCCTGGACCACATAATCATCTTCAATGAATCTTCCTTACGGCGCATCCTGAGAGCATACTTCGAATACTACGAGCACTCACGGACTCATCTGGCGCTAGAGAAAGACGCGCCCGCATGCCGCAGGTGGGTGGGCTGCATCATCGCTACGAGCGAAGAGCAGCCTGAGTAGAGTCATCCCTCAACCAGGATTACCATTCCTGAACAATGTAGAGGTGTCTGGCGTTGTCCCATTAGTCTTGCATCAAGCTGTAAGCAGTGATGAGGACGATAGGACTGCGGTAGTAAATCGGACCGTGAGTTTTCTTGCCTGCCGCCAAAATCGAGTCTTTGGTAACCACAGAAGAATTGACGATTGGTACTGTTGTTTTGCCAGCCGAATCGAATTGTTAGTAGGGACAGGCTTTACCGGAAGACTCGCCCGAGGCATCAAGAATCGATTGATGGATGAAAATGAAAGGATTTCGGAAGAAAAAACTAATAAGTTCGAAGACACCCTGTCAATTTTGCGAGTTATCGCATTGCTGCCGCAGGAATATAGTAGACTTGGAACCGCCTACGCGATCTCCAGCAAAAGATCGCGTCCAGGCATGCGCCGATTTTGATGCAATCGTGATGGCCCTGGCCCAGACTGCGAAAGACATGAACAGCAACTACAAGGAAACAAGGGCTGGGCTTGCGCTCTCTGTGACGCTCTGCTGATCGGAATGGGGCTCCTCGATGGAACTCGGCTTGGGGATCGTTTTACGAGGAGCCTCCATTGCTAACCGGTGATGGCGCGCCAAGTAATGGGACTTGGCGAGTTGTCGCAATTCCATTACTTCGATCATTTCTGGGCCACTTTTGGCCATGCGGGTAGCAAATGTCTCAGAAAGAAAACAGTGCGGTAGGAGGTGCAGAAATCGGAGACAACGTAGAACTAAAACTGTCCGATAGGCTCGCGATTGAACGAACAGTGCTGGCAGCGGACCGAAGTATGCTGTCCGTGGTGCGAACCTCTCTAAACTTTATCGGCTTTGGATTCGCGATTTACAAAACGCTGCAGTACTTGCAGGCGCAAGCTTCCGTGAAAATCATGCGACCTCAGACACCGAGGAATTTCGGACTGTTCATGTTAGTGGCGGGAACCGTTCCGTTGTTTCTCATGATGATTCAGTATTACCGAACTCTGAAGCGAATAAGCACGGGCACGAAAGTAAATGTATTTAGTAACCCTGTCTTCCTGATGGCCTTCGCAGCTCTCTTGCTTGGAACCGTTCTTCTGGTCACGCTCACGGTGCGCATTCTTCTGCAGTGAGGAAAGCGCAGCTCTCGCTGGAGGTGAATCAACAATCACTGCTCGATGTCCGAGAATCCATGGCCGCGATGTCGGCAAGCCCATAGACTGGAGGGTCGAGATGTCCCTTACAGTAGGTCATGCAGTTGCTCAAATGAAGCATGCAATGCCTCTCGCCTCGGTGGCCCTTTGGGCGAATTCCAGGGTCACGGTGGTCTCTGCGGCAGTCAAGAGCTTTTAGGACGCTGAGTAGATGTCAGGATCAAAAGGTGGTAGCGTAACTTCCCGACTCTATTCCTATGTTAGAGAAACTGCCAAGCCGGCGACGCAGCGCGATTCAGAAACCGCTGGTTTTGATTTCGGGCCGGAAACGTGAACTACTGGATCTCCGGCGTGACCAGGTCGATTTCTCTCGGCGCTTGGTTGTCGCGAGTCACACCAAGAGCAAAAGGAATCGCGAGGTTCCCATAGTTCGTCGTTCTTTATGTTATCAGTCGACACCAGCAACAACTTCCAAGGCCTCTGTGTCAACAGAAACGATTCGACAAAGTCAGTGTCCTTGGTAACTACAATGTATTCTTCCGCGATCGACAGGTTGTTTAGAGCTTGATCGGTTGTGCGATTACCTTCGGGAAGGTCCAGGGTGTGAGTGGCTTCGAACCCCGCCTGACACAACTGGGCACACAAGCTTCGTGGCAGTTGAGCATCAATAAGAAACTTCATGCCGAAATCGGCTCAATAACGCTTTATCTGACTGAGCCGTCTCGCGAAGTCCAATGCCGCTAGGATGTCTTCACGTTCCAAGTCTTCGTAGTCAGCTAAGATGTCTTCAACGGACATACCAGAGCTCAGTAACTCCAGGATGGTCTCGACTGGATATCGTAAGCCTCGAATGGTCGGCTTGCCGTGGCAAATCTCCGGGTCTATCGTAATTCGTTCAGTTAGACTCATCCGTTTTCTCCGAATCGCATAAAGAAAGTTGGCGGTAAATATCCCAAGGGCGTGCGACATCACCGGATCCCGGGCGATCAAGAGCACCAGACGCGGCGAGTAGGCAGTGGCGCTAAACTGCACCATCACAAAGGTCAACGAAAAAACAATTCCCGTGAGGGCAATCATGCCCGACGCGATCGAGGAGTAAATCGCTGTTGCCGATGAGACGCTCATCGGTGAGATGAGGCCGGGAAAGAGGTGCGTTTCGATTCGTGGAAACGTCATCCCAGCCGCGATCGCTGCCCCCGAGTACAACGCTGGTTTTCCCCAAGCACTAAACTGACGCGCGTAACTCCGATAACGCATCTAATCACTTCACCTTAGTCCTTTCGAAGCCTAACAACCGGCGACTAATCGCTGCACTCCAAAACGAAATCGGATTAGTCTTTCCCCAAACCTTCTAGAACTTGAAACCCACGCCCATGATTGGTCCGCGTTGGCTCGTGTCGTAAAGAAAATTGTTCCTGTCATAGTTGACGTCCAGGGCGCGATAACCACCTACCAGGGCAACCTTCTTGTTGAGGTTGTAGCCAAGGCCACCAAACAACTGGTACGTGAACTTCGAGCCGCCTCCGCCCACATCAAATCTGCCCATGAAGAAAAATTTCTCTGACAGAGCCGCTTTGCCACGCAGTCCCACAACCCCATCCACCCAGCTCCGGCTATCCTTAATCTGGACCGCCGGTAGGAGACCGGCATTAAAAGTAAGATCGCTACTGATGCGCCAGATGCGAGTGCCGCCCAACACTTGAACAAACGAGCCTTTGTCCGGGTCACTGTAAATCTTGTATCCCACTTCGGGAGTAAAAACGAATGTCTTGATCTTTGCATTGGCGCTTGAGAACAGTGGACCCGGTGTGGCTTTCTCATCCTCGAGACTTACGAATTCCACGTCTGTTTGTATCGCCCACTTGTTTTTATGAGCCTCAAACACTCCCATGAAAGCGAACTTCAATGAATCAAAGATATCGCTGAAGCTCTCGTCAACCTGGACCGTGCGGTTTGGACCTCCTGTCCTGCCATGCAGGCCGGCCATCCAGAAATACGGACTAAACACGAACTGCCACTTGTCAGGGTCTGGCTGTTGAGGACTCGGAAGAACCGGCGTGCCACTTGGGACGTTCACTGAAGTACTTGAGTTGTTCGCTTCTCGATTAGCCTCTGCAGTTTTTTCCGGAGCGCTCTGCTCTACCGAAGCGGCGGAGGGAGTCGTACCTTCGGCCTTCTTCGGGTCAGTAGTTACGGCCGCGCTGGCAGCAGTACTGCTCGATGAGTTATCCGAAGTGGTCCGAGTCTGAGCGGTAACACCGATCGCGCCGGCGACCGTGAGGATGAAGACCACGCTAATCGCGGTCAATAATTTCGAAGTTAACGACATTGCTTCATGTTCCTTTCAAATAAGAACGTGTTTTGATTTACGGCCAGCGTTTGATCACAAGATCACTGTTTCATTAACTGGTCGTAAATCGGTTGATAGGGATCCGACCGAATTCCCAGATCGCCGCGAAAAGGACGATCGAGAGCAACGATCATGAAGATAACCAGCCCGATGAAGATCGCCAGGAGAAGGACCTGTATTGCCTGCAAGCGTGGATCCTCTACCCTAAAAAAGAAGGACGCGCCCAAACCGATGAACGCCCCCATGACGATCACCGCCCACATCACCGCCGGCAATCTTGTGTTCACTGCATCAAGTCGCAGGCGGCGGGCCTTGATCATCTCGTTGTAGGCGCGGAGAGTTTCCGCATGAAGAAGTTTTTGGTTGTCTTTGGATGGCTCGAACGAAACCAGGATCGCCTGGAAGCGGTTCATGCGTTCAACACCCCCGCCAGGTACCTTGCCGTGCTGCTGCGCCGGCCACGCTTCCTGAATAACGTATTGAGTGTAATCACGAAGTTCGTGCTGCAATTGCGGCCGGACAGCTTCAGGATAACTACTCACGTCGCGATACAGCCCCGCCAGAGCAGTCGCCTCTTCCGAAACAATCTTCGAAGTATCTGAATAGGTCTGCCAGACGCTGACGGCAATCAACGCTACGGCGAGGCCGTAGAACACCATCACCGACTGCAACATGGCGCCGCTGAATTCCGAAATTTCCGAGCGAATCCTCAGACACGGTAACACGTAACGCCGAGTCACCAATAGCCCGATTACAGCAAACAAGCACAGCCCGACGATGATCGCCGGTCCGACGACTAAAAGCGGAAGATCGAAAAGAGATTCAAACATTGCGTGTATGTTCTAAGCAGATCATTGACTTGCTAAGTTAGAGCGGCCTGTGCCCACTACGCCTGACCAACGATCCAGCGCGAATTAAACGTCCGAGAGTTTCCGTCGTGTGATCCAAAGGTTTACCAGGCACCACCCTGCCAGGATCCAGTGCATCACGATCGCCGGCCATAAGAGCGTGCTTTGCAGCTTCAAACGGACTCCGGCGTACACAAGGATTGCGGCGGCGGCGGCGTTGTAAACGAGCATGGCTGAGACAACACCGCATACGTTACCAGAGTCTCAGACCTCATCTCGCTGGCGTTTCGCGTAAGAAATGAACGATGGTAATCGGGTTTGAGAGTCTAAGGAGAAGTGTTTGTGCCCTCTCAAAGGCGTCAGGCACGTGGTGATGTCCTTGATAGACGCACGACGATTCCAACAATGATCATTACTATTCCTAGATACAACAGAAAGGTGCCAATTCGTAGTCCAGTAGCGGAGAGTCCGTAGAGACTAACCAGGACATAAACGATTACGCAAACCACGCCAGTTCCGATTAAGGATCGTCCGGTACCTCTCAGTTTCATCCTTCTATCCCTTGCCCATTCAGTGTTCCCGAACTCCCGGTTAAGACCAGGTCGCTACTGCTAACGGTTCCGACAGGCTAATTCGGAGAATTTATTGGGGGTAAATAGCCAGGCCGACAACTTACGCACGTGACCTTGGTCCTTAATCGTATTCGCCATGGACTTCACTTCACCATTGTGCCGGTGCGGCTCCAGCGAGTGTTCTTGAAGAAGTCGATGAGGAAATTGTCATTCGAAGGGGCGCTTTCGTCGTAAGACCAGTAAACGAACATTGCGCGTCCAATGACAAAATCGCGGGGAACGAATCCCCAATAGCGGCTGTCCTGGCTGTTGTTACGATTGTCGCCCATAACAAAGTAACGATTTGGCGGAACGGTTATCTCTTTTTGCGTTCCCTTTCCTTCATGCTTGAAGACGGGATAGTCGTCGTCCATGAGATCCGAACGGTAGTAAACACTATAACTCTCGCCGGGTTTGCGCGGCGGTTCGTTGATGATTTCCAGCGGGTCCTTCCGATTGTGATCAATGGCTTCAATTTGGTGTTCGGGCAAAGGCTGGCCATTAACCATCACACTCCTGCCATCCAGACGGATCGTGTCGCCCGGGAGACCTATCACGCGCTTGACGTAGTTCGTGGTGATTGGCTTGTTGTCAGGTCTTTCGTAGTCGCTTTCAGGATCGTAGATGTTTCCGGGGTATTTAAAGACGATGATGTCTCCGCGTCTGATTTCGCGTTGGGGCAGGAGGGGCATCGTCTCGCCGGGCGCGAAGATGAACTTATTAACCAGCAGATGGTCACCTATTGTGATTGTGTTCTGCATAGAGCCGGTCGGCACTTTCACAGCCTGGACGATGAAGGTCATCCCGAAGAGAGCCATGATTACGGTTACGACGGCCGACTCAAAGTATTCACGCCAAACAGACTTCGGCGGCCCTTTGGGCTTGGTCTCCGGGGCAGGCCTCTGTTCATGACCATTACGATTGAAGATTCGACCGAAGGAGAACCTCGAAGGGGTCCTCTTACTATCGGCAGGTGTTTCAGTAACTTTCAGGCTGGAAAAGTTGCTCGTCATCTATAAATCATCCTAGATACGTTCGCTGCGAGGGTCAAGTTCTGAATTCGGCAGGCACTACTGCAGTTGGGACTCTTCATCTACCTTCAGACTGAGCAGCGCTTCTTTTGCCGCAGCCACCTCCGCGGCCTTGATCGAGCGTCCCTGACCCCGGACACTTCGGCCGTCCCAGGTTACTTCGACATGAAAGATGCGACGATGCGGTGGTCCGAGCGTTTCCACGACCGAATACTTTGGCGCCGGACGACGTTCCGCCTGCAATTTCTCCTGGAGCATGGTCTTGTAATCAGCCTCTGCCGCAGACATTGGATTCGCACGCTGCAACTCTTCACCCAGAGCTTGATTGACGAACCGGATCGCAGGCTCGAGTCCGCCATCAAGGAAGATCGCACCGGTGAGCGCTTCCAGAGCATCGGCAAGAAGTGCATCCTTGCTGCGTCCCCCGCTTTTTTCTTCTCCGCGACCAAAGCGCAGAAAGTCGCCGAGATTAATTCGCAACGAGGCCTGGGCCAGGGTCGGTTCGTTCACGAGACGATGCTTCATCCGGGAGAGCTCACCCTCGGTCCCTTCTGGATACGCTCGGCAAAGATAATCGGCCACTATCAGGCCCAGCACTGAGTCACCCAGAAACTCCAACGCTTCGTTGTGCAGCCTGCGAGCGAGATCCTCCTCGCCCGGCGCGACCTGTTCGTGGGCCCACGAACGGTGAGTCATAGCCCGCTCAAGCAGACTACGGTTCTGAAACTTGTAGGTGAGGATTGCTTCAAGTAGGTCAAGATCCGTAGTTTTGTTTTCTTGCGTCTTCAAAACGGGGTCGATTGTAGCAAAACGCCGAAAGCATGGTCGAAGTTAGTGACGTGGCTTTCGGCGTCGGTTTGGAGGTGCCAACTATGGTTAAAGTTCAGCGGCCGCGATGATTCCTCTTAGTTCTTGGCTTTGCCGGAGTCGTGGGCTTCGGCTTGTTTGCAGTCGCGGGAGCGGGTTTGGCTGTTGTACTAGCTGGTGTCGAGTTGGTGGTTGTGGCTGACTGAGTTGTTCCAGTTGCTGCAGCACTAGTCGCACCATTTCCGGCGGGCGCTCCAGCGGCGCTCACAGTTCCCGAGGTAGGTGTGCTGGCTGGCGCGGCCGCTGGCAACGTCGTAATCGGAGTTGGCAATGGTGGTAACGGTTTCGTCAGAATGCCGGCGATCATTTCGTTAAGGCCGGCGTCGGACTGATTGTGCCGGTACTTATACCAGCTGCTTAAGCTTTCCATCCACTCTTTCTTAGCTGCCTGGTTTGCGGCGTCAGTACCTGCAAGAGCGACCGCGCGAGCGTAAGCATCGATCATGCGATCGATTACCTGGTTTACGTTCTCCAGTGCCAGCTTACTCTCAGGCGTTTCATCTTTGCCGCCGAAGTCTCTTTTGTACGCTTCCGACAATTTGGCGTAGGGTCCAGCTTCATATGCGGCAGCGATGGTCCCGTAGGTAAACGGAAGCTTATTGAGCTTGCTTTCATACTGTGCAACCTTGATCAAATAAGGCAGCGCGTCACTCGGGTTCTTCTGAACGGTCAGCTGCCCGATAATGTTATTGAGATATGCCAGAGCATCGTCTTTGCCCAGATAGGGTTCCCATTTGTCTGGTGCCTTGCCAGCTTCAATCAACTGCATCGCCTTCTTGGCGTAGTTGATTGCATCGGCAGTGAATGCCTCATTCTTGGCCGTAGCCGATGCGAACCCAGCGTAAGCAAGGTCAATCAGAACCTTCAGATTCTCAGGTTCATCCACCAAAACAGCCTTGCCTACCTCAAAGGCTTTGGGGAAATCCTTCTTGTTGTAGACGAGATCAGTCACGCGGTCCTTGCGGTTTGCCTTCTCATAAAGTGTGACGAAGTTTTTCAGATAGGCGCCAATCTGTTCCTCACCGGCGACCTCGGGACAAGCCAACCACTTTTTCGCCAGCTCGTTGGCTTTGGCCGTGTCGCCTTTAAAGTGTGTACGGAACTCGTTATACAACGCAGTTTTGGCTTCGGGAGTACACTCCTGCGCCAGCGTAGGTATTGACACGCCCAGACAAATCGATATCAACGCAATAAGCTTTTTCATTAGTTGTTCACAACCTCCAAGATCTTTTCTGCTATTTCGCACCCGGGAACCACGAGCAACTTTTAGACCGTCGCAACTAAAAGCGACGATGAGATGCGTTCCCACAAAAAGCGGTTGCCGATGACGGCATGACGCATCTCGGAGGAGAGCACACGAAGACGTGGATAAGAGTCGGGTAACCTACAAAGAACGCTCGCAATATTCCTGCAACTATAACGAGCGTGTCAAGCCCGTGGGGGCTTTTAGCTTTGACGGCAAACTTGTTTCAGAAACACGTGCGCCGGGCCGCGTATGAGTTACGCATGTCCGGCGCAGTATTGGTTAGCTGGAATGTGGTCGGTGTCACCAGGTTACTTCGGTTTTGCCCGACGAGGTCTCTCCTCGCCTCCCGAAACACTCTTCGCAGGTTGCTGGGTGGTCTTTGCCGCCCCGGCCGGTTTCGCACTTGTGCTGTTGGGAGCATCGGCTGGCCGGCGCTCAATCTGCATGAGTACTGGCTTAACTGTGTTTCGTGGAGCCGGAGCTTCAGTTACCACAGGAGGACGGACTGGCGAGTCAGCGGTAACAGGGGTTTTCGTAGCATCGGCGGCAACGGACTCATCGGCCGTGGCCTCTCTTGCTGCCTCGGCCGCATCCACCTCAGCGGCGTCCTTTTCTTCTTCGTTCAGGTCGGCGGCCTTCGGATCATCCGCGGTAGGCGCGGTCGCTAACTGGAGATTTACCGGCGTTCCAAATCGGCTGTTTAGTTCACGATAAATTCTGCCGGCAACTGCTGCAGGGAAGTGCCTGCGCGCGTCAGGTCCGCGGCTAATTACAACCACCGCTAGTCGGGGATTAGCCAGCGGGGCATACGATGTAAACAACCCGAGCCATCCGCCCTGACCTATACAAGTTCCGGTCTTGCCAGCGACGGTCTGCAGTGGATCGTAAGCCTTCTTTCCGGAGCCATAGTTGACTGCTCCAACCATTCCGGGAACCATCCGCCGCCATGCCTCTGGCTCAACATTGATCTGCCGTCTTACATTCGTTTTGAACTTCGCCTGCTCTTCCGTACTGCGAGGCACATGCGGCACCAACAGTTTGCCACCATTGCCCATGGCTGAAACTAGTGTGGCCAGTTGGACCGCGGTCACTTCGAAATCATCGCCGTGAGATGACATACGATTGAGGGCAAAGCCAGTCTTTTCATATGGAAGACGACCCGAAAACTCATTGGGAGCATTAATGCCGGTTTTCTCACCAAGGCCGAAGTCCCTTGCATACGACATCATTTTCTCGAAGCCGACGCGGCCGCCCACCTGTTGAAAATAGGTGTTGTTTGAATAAGCCAACGCGTCTGTGAGATCGATATTGTATCTATCGGAGACGGCAGCGGTGTTAGCCGGATCGATTACTTTCTCGCCCAAACCAGCGACACCTGTTACCAGTTTGATTGTCGAGCACGGCTTGAAACCGCGTCTCAAGGCCCACTCCTGGTTCACAATGGAATAGATCCGGCCGGTCATGGGATCCATGACTACGGCAGTGCCAATATGATTACCAAGAGCGTTT